>CADCNI010000006.1 GCA_902802795.1 uncultured Ruminococcus sp. | reverse complement strand
TCCTTGTATGTGGTAAAACCTATATACTTGTGTTTTTGCAACTATTAGTATGACAGGTAAACCCACGTTTTGCAAGAGGGGTCACTTCATATTATCTAAACCCTTTTCAAATGACGTGGACACCAGAGCCGAAAATGACCAAACGCCAGATTGAAAAGGAACTGCAAAAACAAGCGGCGATCTTTGAAGAACAGTGCAAACAAGGACTTATAGGCGACGGCTCACAGCGTTTTGACGCTTATGCGGAATATGTGCTTGACCTTCGGATTAAATCGGGCGAAGTCAGACATCATACCGCCGTGAGATACAAGGAACTGCTGAAACGAATCAACGCCGGAATCGGACACATGAAATTGAAGGACATCAGACCGCAACACCTCAATCAGCTTTACGATCAACTATCACAGGACGGAATCAGACGGAATAAAACCAAAGCCATATTGAAGGACGCTGATAGCCTTCGGGAACTGATAGCGGCGCACGACTGGAAAAAAGAACAGTTTGCTAAAGAAATTGTTCACATCTCATTCAGCACATTCAAACAGGCTGAAAAAAGTGCAAAGGTCGCTATCTCAACCGCCGACAAAATCGCCGCCGCTCTCGGAGTGTCAACGGAAAGTCTTTTTACCATCGAACAGGATAACACACCGCTCTCCCCGAAAACCGTCAGGGAACATCACAGAGTTATTCACATGGTACTCCATCAGGCGGAGCGTGAAATGCTGATACCGTATAATCCAGCATCCAAAGCGACACCGCCCAAAACAATAAAGCCAGACCCAGATTATTTTCAGCCTAACGAAATAGCGGACATCTTGCAAGCCGCAGAAAATGAGCCGTTGAAGTGGAAAACGCTGCTACACTTGTTATTAGTCACAGGTGGAAGGCGTGGTGAAGTCCTCGGCTTGACGTGGGATAACATCAACTTCATTTTTTCGACGCTCACGATTGAAAAGACATTGAATTATGAAGTTGATACAGGTTATTATGTTGACCGTCCGAAAACACAGACATCATCAAGATTCTTGAAATTGCCGCCCCAGACAATGGAACTGCTGAAACAATACCGTGATGAATACTATCAGCCATTAAAAGCCGTCAGCGGCGACACATGGGATAATCGTGATTTTCTGTTTGTGCAGGACAGCGGCAAAAGAATAGGCTCACCAATGCACCCCGACAGCGTGACACAATATTGTGGGATATTTGCCGACAAATACGATCTCCCACACATTCACCCGCACGCTTTCAGACACACCGCCGCCAGCGTCCTTTATTTTGCCGGAATGGATATAGTCAGCATATCAAATCACCTCGGACACGCTTCACCTTCCATCACACAGGATATTTACTCTCACATGATACAAGAATCCAAATCCAGAGCCGCCGACGCTATGGGACAGCTTATTCTAAAATCAACGGAAAAACCATCAGAGGACAAACCCCAAAAAAAGCACACTGCAGGATAAAAAAAGAGAGAGTGACGGACATCAAAAGTGCCGCCGCTCTCTTGTTTTTTTTAAATAGTTGACAATGAGTTGACAATGAGCCTGTTTTTGGCAAGAAAAAAGCACCTCCGAAAACCTCGGAAGTGCCTAAAATACGTGGTTGCGGGAGCAGGATTTGAACCTACGACCTTCGGGTTATGAGCCCGACGAGCTACCTAACTGCTCCATCCCGCGATATTTAGTTGAACAATCGTTATCCCGATTGCTTAGATATTATATTACATAGCGATTGAATTGTCAAGAGGAATCGTATAAAAAATTCAAAACTGTGAATATCTCTAAAAGAAATAGAAAAATTTATTGCCAAAACTAACATTTTTCCCAAAAAATCTCCGGCGCAGCATAAATACTTCTTGCATGCTGCGCCGGGAAATAATTAATGTATCAAAAATCAGTTGCCGTTAGCGGTCAAAACAACCTTAAAAGTCTTGAAGATGAGCTTGCAGTCGAGCCAGAAATTGCAATTGAATACATATCTGACGTCCATCTTCATCCACTCGTCGAAGGGAACATAATCGCGGTCTTTGGTGGTCTGCCAGTAGCAGGTTAATCCCTGATTCACCAGAAGACGCTGCTTGCTGAACTCGTTGTACTGTGCCACTTCGCTAGGCAACGGTGGCCTGGGACCGACAATGCTCATATCACCCGCAATGATATTGATAAGCTGAGGCAGCTCGTCAATGCTTGTCTTGCGGATAAAGCGCCCCATACGGGTAATGCGGGGATCGTCCTTCATCTTGTAGGTGGGGTCGTCGGGGTCTTTGATGGAAATCCCCCTCTTTTTCAGATCTTCCAGTAATTCTTCGGCGTTGACCACCATCGAGCGGAACTTAATGAGGCGGAAGAGTTTGCCGTTTCTGCCCACGCGGGTCTGAATAAAAATGGGACTACCCTTGGGGTCATCAAGGAAAATCAGTAGTGCCACCAACAACAAGAAGGGGAAAAGAACAATCAGCGCAAAGAGACTCAATACAACATCGAATAATCTCTTAAAAAAAACATACATCTTTTTGTCTTTCAATACATCCGTGCCGAGGGGAACGATCGGGCCAAATTCCGAAATATCCCATTTCAGTTCACTTCTCTTTACCTTAACTTTGTTTATTTTTTCTTTATTATCCTGTTTCACTTCTTCAAAGGCTCCTTTCGGGTCTTCTGCAACAAGGGGCTCCTTTTCGATTGCTGTTCCCGCATCCATAACAAAACGCTCCATATGAATGATCAACCTCCGATTGGTCATTTCTCAGCCATCTGTGGCAGCACTTACTATTCTATAAATTTCATTATAACATATCATCGGGGATATTACAATCAACTAAAACGAAAAAGATTACACAAATCATTCCACCCTTTTTGTTGTTTATCACAAAACAGAAAGGCGAAATCAAGTACAGATTCACAAAATAACCATTTAATTTAACACTATTTGTTATTAAACTACCTTATATCTTGTTTTGAGGAGAAATCGGCCGTCTGTGACGGACACTCTCACTCATCAAACTGACTGCCATATAGTTCAGCATAGAATCCGCCCTTTTGCAGCAGTGTGTCATGATGGCCCTGTTCAATAATGTGTCCGTCTTTCATCACCAGAATTACATCTGCATCACGAACCGTCGATAAGCGGTGCGCTACCACAAAGCTAGTGCGTCCTTTCATCATATTGGCAAACGCGTCCTGAATTTTCAGCTCGGTACGTGTGTCGATGGAGGATGTGGCTTCGTCGAGAATCAGCATAGGGGGCAGGCAAAGCATCACCCGCGCGATGCACAGGAGCTGCTTTTGTCCCTGTGACAGATTTTCGCCATCCCCTGCGATCAAGGTATCGTAGCCGTCGGGAAGCCGCTTGATGAAGCTGTGCGCATGCGATGCCTTGGCCGCTGTGATCATTTCCTCTTCGGTTGCGTCCGGCTTGCCCATGCAGAGATTCTCCCGCACGGTGCCGTTTTTGAGCCATGTTTCCTGAAGCACCATGCCATAGCTGCGTCGCAGACTGCTCCGTGTGACGGAACGAATATCCTGACCGTCCACTTGCACGCATCCGTCATTCACATCATAAAATCGCATGAGCAGATTGATAAGCGTTGTTTTGCCGCAGCCGGTTGGTCCGACAATCGCCACCCTCTGCCCCGGCTGTACCGTAAGATACAGTCCTTCAATCAGACGAACTAACGGGTCATAGGAAAAGTGCACATTTTCCAGTGAAACGGCGCCGTTCACCGGCAAAGACAGTTCGGCATTCATAGCATCAGACACCTGTGGCCGCTCGTCGATCAATTCAAACACACGTTCCGCACAGGTCAGCGCGTTTTGCAGTTCGGTGATCACGCCCGAAATTTCGTTGAAAGGTTTGGTGTACTGATTGACGTAACTGAGAAAAGAGGAGAGAAGCCCCGGTGTTACGCTGCCGTTGATAGCGGCGAATGCCCCTGCCAGCGCCACAGCGGCATACACCAGGTTATTGACAAAACGGGTGCCGGGATTGGTCAGCGAAGAAAAGAAGGTGGCACGCAGTGAATACCGTGACAGGCGGTCGTTGATTTCTTCAAAGGTTTCCAGATTGGCCTCTTCGTGACCGAAGGCCTGTACTACTTTTTGATGATTGACCATTTCGTCAATCAGTGCCGTTTGTTCGCCGCGGGTTTCGGATTGGAGGCGGAACATGGAATGGGTATGGGTGGAAATAAACTTGGCCACAAACAGTGAAATGGGCGTCATTACCATCACTACGGCAGTGATACCGGGATGCAGCAGCATCATGAATATGAGTGTTCCGAGTATCGTCATCACACCGGTGAAAAGCTGGGTAAATCCCATAAGCAAGCCGTCCGCGAGCTGATCGACGTCGGCGGTCACGCGGCTCACGATATCCCCGTAGGCATGAGAGTCGATGTATTTGAGAGGCAGAATTTCGATCTTGGCAAACGCATCCCCGCGGATATCCCTCACCACCTCATAGGTGATTTTGTTGTTGAGAATATTCATCGTCCATTGCAGCAGTGCCGTGGCCGCCGCGCAGACGCCTATCTTGGCCAGTATCGGTACAATCCGTCCGAAGTCTACCGCTCCTTTGCCAATAATGCAGTCAATCGCCCCACCAATGAGCAGTGGAATGTAAAGCGTCAGCGCCACTGACAGCGCCGCAAAGAGCACCGACAACGCCAGACGTATCCGATAATGCCGGAGATAGTGCAGTACCTTGCGCAGGGCTGACGAATGGGGGAGATGAGTTCCTGCTTCTTTACGCACGATTGACACCTCCCTGTACAGGCTCTTGTTTGAACTGGGAATCATAAATCTCGCGATAGACCTCACAGTTTTGCAACAACGTCTCGTGGGTGCCGAGTCCGACCATTTTGCCGTCGTCCAGTACCACGATCTTGTCCGCATGACGAATGGATGCGGTTCTCTGCGACACGATGAATACGGTGGGATGTCCTTCCGTTTGCCGCATAGCCTTTCGCAGTGCTGCGTCAGTGGCATAATCGAGTGCCGACGCACTGTCGTCCAATATCAGTATGGAAGGCTTGCGGACAAGTGCGCGGGCGATGGTCAGCCGCTGCCGCTGACCGCCCGACAGATTGCTGCCGCCTTGGGTGATTTCGTAATCCAACCCGCCTTTCTTTCCGGCAATTACCTCTGTCGCCTGTGCAGTGGTCACGGCAGCGAGGATATCTTCGTCGCTTGCATTGGCGTTCCCCCAGCGCAGATTGTCACGAATAGTTCCTTTAAATAGCACCGCTTTCTGCGGTACCACACCGATCTTTTCACGCAGCGCAGATTTGGTATATTTTTTGACGTTTACGCCGTCTACCAATATCTCGCCGTCTGTCACATCGTAAAAACGGGGTATCAGGTTGACAAGCGAAGTCTTGCCGGAACCGGTGCCACCGATCACGCCTACCGTCTCTCCTTTTTTTACGCGAAAATTCACGTCTGTCAAAGAATGTTCTCCCGCGTTGGGATAACACAGACTGGCGTGACGAAACTCCACCGCGTAGACACTTGTCGGGTCGCCTTTCTTTGCCTGAGTTTCATCAGGAAAGGTCATTCCGGGCGATATTTCCAGCACTGCTTGAATGCGGTTGCCGCAAGCCACCGATTTGGTGACGCTTATGATCAGATTGGCCAGTTTGATCAGTTCCACTAGAATCTGTGACATATAGTTGTACAGCGCAACCACTCCGCCCTGTGTCAGCAAGCCGCGATTTACCCGCAATGCTCCGATATAAATCAGAACCATGACAGCGGTATTGATGATGATGTAGGTCACGGGATTCATCAGTGCGGAGATTCTCCCCACAAATTTCTGAGCTTCGGTCAATTCGCCGTTGCGGTGTTCAAAGATTTCACGCTCCTCTTTTTCCTTGCAAAAAGCGCGGATGACACGCACACCTGTGAGGTTTTCACGCGTACTCAGCACCACCCTGTCCAGCTTTTCCTGTACCTGGCGGTACAGGGGAATACACATCAGCATGATGGTAAACACCACCGCCGTTAATACGGGAATTGTTACCACAAAGGTGAATGCTGCTTTCGCGTCCACTGTAAATGCCATTATCATTGCGCCGAACACCACAAAGGGGGAACGCAGCAGCAGCCGGAGTGTCATATTCACCCCGTACTGTACCTGATTCATGTCGCTTGTCATGCGTGTCACCAGTGTGGTGGTGCCGAGCGTGTCCAGATCGCTGTAGGACAAGGTTTGGATATGCGCAAACAACACCTTTCGCACCTTGGCGGCGAATCCCACGGCTGCTTTGGCGGCGAAATACTGCGCCGTTACGGAACTGATGAGTCCTACCACACCTAAAAGCAGCAGCAGCAGACACATTTTCACCGTCATTCCTTTGTCCGCGTTGGCGATGCCCTTATCAATAATGGCAGCAACCACCAGCGGCACCATCAGTTCAAAGGACGCTTCCAACAGTTTAAACAGTGGTCCGAAAATGCTTTCTTTTTTGTAATCACTGAGATATTTCAGCAATTGAAACATACGCAGCACTCCTCCATGCCAATGAAAAATATTTTTTTACAGTATAGCATTTTATTTCCTGTTTGGCAACTCCTTTTGAGGAAAATAAACCGAAATCAATTTTTCAAATTGACACACCGTTTTAAGTAAAATACACCTGTTTATTTGGTATATAAGAATTTACAAATTCTCACACATTGAGTGTTGACTAACATTTTCAGATGTGCTAAAATTTTAAGAGATACCGACCGCCGAATGCTGCCGTGCGACCGACGGCGGGGCATTTTATTTTATGGGTGAGAAATAATATGAAAGCACAGGATTTTTCCCGTCAATGGCAGAAATCACCGTTGGTGCGGTTTTCACTGTCCACTCCCGCAGCGCGGGGATTGCGTCCGTCTGTCGCGTCGGCGCTGTATGAATGCGGTCTGCCCGCGACTGCCGAGCCTTGGCTGCGTTTTATGGAATTCTTGCGCACCGATGACAAGACGGCTGCTTCGCTGGAACAGCTTGCTTATTACCCCATCGGCCTTTTGCCTAACGGTGATATCATTTGCATAGACAAATCCTCCGATCGGGTCATGATCTGCGACCATGAGGACTTGTCTTATACCTGGATTCTCAATTCCTCCCTGGAATCATTGTATGAATGCCTGATGATCTTCGACGCATTCATCGCGGAGGTCAACCGGAAAAATCCCCGATTCGCCTCCGATTTCAAAATTCCGGACGGCATGCTCCAGGATTTTGAAGCGCGTCTGACAAACTGTGACGAACAGGCCATTGCGTTGAAAGGTTTCTGGTTCACCGAAATTCAGGCGCTTGACGACAGCGTATGAGAATATGACGGAGAAACCGAGAACAGGAGAAATTCATGAGATTTAACCGCCTTTTTGCACAAAATCCCTTTGCGCTGGGTCGATTTGATTTTACCGAGCTTATCAACGAAATACGGGATCTGTCAGTATTGCCCGATGCGCTGACAGATAGGGCGTCCGGCATAGAAATCAATATTGGCGAGGGCGTGCGCAAAGAATGGCTGATAGATGTTTTGCTGCATTTTAATGAGCTGGATAACCAGATTCAGCAAAAAAACCAAAGTGAGTGGGAAAGATTTCAGAAGTTGGCAAAGGAAAACAAACTGCCTCGTGATACGGTACATGTTCCCTTGCGGGATATTCGCTATTTCAAAACCCGCCCCTATTGGATAGAAATTTCAGCGGATGATGTGACAGTGGATTATGTGGGAGATACTTACAACACTGAATGGGTGGTTGTTTTTCAGCTTATTGACGGAGAGTGGCATTTTCACGCATCAGTTTAAAAGGAGAGCAGCTTTTTGTTATGAGTTCACGTTACAGATATACCCAGTCAGGCTACAGCCGACAACGACAAAAGCCTGATTTCAGACAGATGGATAGCCGTGTTTATTTCGGCGGCGCATTGGCCGCCATTGTGCTGTTTGGCACATTGTTTTATCTGTTTGCCGTTACCATGCTTCCCCTGAAAGTCAACAATTCTCTCGCGCACATGACGCCCGAAACTGTGGCTCTCTCTATGCAGTCCGCCGTTTCCAAGCGTCTGGCCGAACGCAGTTTTACGCTGCTGGTGGATGGCAGGGAAGAGTATTTTTTTCTGGAGGATTACGATTTTACCGTTTCGCCGTATGCTGACGGGTACCGTGAGGAAGTTACCTACACCGATGAGAACGGTGCGGAACAAACCAAGTGTATGATGACCAAAGGCAACCTTTGCTTCAATGAGACGGCTGTCCGTCAATTTATCTATGATCTTGCCAAGGAATACGGCACGCCGATGGTGGAACCGAGATATACCATCACAAGGGACAAAATGACCGTTTACAAAGGAAGCGACGGCATTGGCATTGACTTCAACAATCTGGTTTCGACGATTTCGCAGCGGATTGCGGCGAATGACTACAGTCCCATCGCGACGCAGATCATCACATTGACAGCGCCGGAAGTGAATATTGACGAAATTTACCGCAAAGTCAAATGTGCTCCTGAAAATGCCTATGAGACGAAGGATGCTTCGGGCAATCCCCAATTTACCCCAGAGGTGATCGGCAAGGATTTTGATTTGATAGCGGCGGAGAATCTGATAGAAGCTTCCCCCGATGCCGGCCAGTGGGAGATCAAGCTGACACTGACCTACCCGGAGATCAATCTGAAACAGGTGCGTGCACCTTATTGTCTGGATGAGCTTTCTACCTGTACTACCTCTTACAGAGGTTCGTCCGCCGAGCGAAGAAACAACGTGGAGCAGGCGGCCACCAAAATCAACACTTATAACGGCGCGACTGACGGTATGATTTTACAGCCCGGTGAAGAGTTTTCCTTTAATGGGGTGGTGGGACAACGAACGGCCGCCAGCGGGTTTATGAAAGCGCCGGTCTATCTGTCTTCCGGGTCAACGGAGGATTACGGCGGCGGCATTTGTCAGGTGTCCACCACCTTATACTGTGCCGCACTTTACGCCAATCTCAAAATCACCGAACGCCACAATCATCTGTATGTCATTCATTACTGGCCAACCGAGGGATGTGACGCGACGGTAGATTGGGGACATCTGGATTTCAAATTTAAAAACAACAAAGAATATCCCATTAAAATTGCATTCACATGGGAAAACCGCAATCTGACAGCCACCATTACCGGCACTGCTGACGGCATTACCGCTAAAATAGAAAGCAAGGTAGAAAGTACCACTCCCTATACCACCAAATACAAGCGTACCACCGTTGATTACCGTGAAGGTTATTCTTTAGGCGGCGACTTGGGAAAGACCATTCGCGTGTGGCGCATTGTCTATCAGGACGGTAAACAGATCAGCAAAAAACAGGAATCCAATAATCTTTACCAACCCCTTGGAAAGACGATTTACACCGACAAATTGCCCAAGGGAGCCACCTATTCATGATGGCGATACATCCGTGTCAATAAAAATCCGCTATAGCAGGTTTCTTTGAAAGTTTGCTATAGCGGATTTTTGTTTGACTAGTTTTGTTCAGACGGTTTTTTCTTCACTTTCAGTGTAATGCGCACGTCGCTGCCGACAAATTGAATGCGCTCGTAATTGCCCGACAGACGGGAGGTGATGCGGTCGTCGTATTTCTTGCGCAGACCATCGATGTTGAAATTGGTGCTGATGATGGTGGGACGGCGGAGCAGCAGACGGGTGTTGATGATATCGTACAGGGTAGCCGTGGTGAATTGCGTGATGAATTCGGTGCCGAGATCGTCGAGAATCAGCAGGTCGCAGGATTTGAGTAGATTGAGGGTGTACTGTTTGTCGTCCCCTCTGCCGAAGTGTTCCGACTCGATGGCATTGAAGAAATTCTGTGCCGACCCGTAAATGACGCCGTAACCTTTGCTGATGACCTTGCCGGCGATGGCGAGGGAAAGATGGGTTTTTCCCAGCCCTACGCCACCCTGAAACATCAGATTAGGAGAACCGGTGGTGAAATGATTGGCATAATCCCAGCAGCTTTTCTTCACCTTGTTCATGATCTGGCGGGGAGACAGGTTGGAATTTTCCGCTTTGTCGGGATAAAAGTCGATGGAAAAGCTGCGGAAAGAGCAGAGCTCCAGTGGTGTGGAACGGTTGAGTTCTTCATAGGCCTCCTGCCGGAGCATCTCCTTGAAACAGGCGCACATTTTTCCGTCCGCAAAGCCGGTATCGCCGCATTTGGGACACTGAAACCTCGGTTCCAAAAAGTCGTCGGGACAGCCGTTCTGGCGAAGAATTTCCCGCTGCCGTGCCTGCATGGCCAAATTGCTGTCACGAATTTCAGCGACCGCCTCGGTGATATCCTTTTGACCGCTGAGCATGACACGGGTGAGCTGAATGGAAGTCTGGGCAATTTTGCGATCCAGCTCGCCATATTCGGGGTTCATTGCCACGAATGCCTTGCGCCGTTCCTCGTTTTCCCGAATCGCCTGCTGTCTGCGTGCGTCGAGACGGATTTTGGCGTTTTCATATATTTCCTGTGAGTATGCCAAGAGAATCCCTCCCTGATTTTGTTTTAATCATCATAATTATAGTCGCTGTCGTTACCCACACTCTTGGCCATCCACTCCGCGTCAAGAATGGCTTCGATGTCCTCGGTGGCATAGGTTTCTCCGTACCGTCCATTGCTGTTATGTGCCCCTGCCAGATGACTGACACTGCCTGTATCGGCTTCTTTGCGTGCTGCCCGTCGGGCTTCCATTTCCTCGCGGTTTTGCTCGTCGAGTCTGAGCGCCGATGAGATGTCGGTAATGCCCTGCTCAAAATAGCGCTTGAGGATGCCGTTCATATAGGCAAAGCTGATTTTTCCGTTTTTGTTGATGCATTTATCATAGGCATGGCGAATCAGATCAATGTCAAGCTGCTGGACGTTGATCCAGAGATCACTGTATTTCATTTCGGATTCGGTCGCCTTGCGTTCGGGAATTTCGAGAGCGGAACGCACCGTTGTCCATGCCCGCCGCCGGGAAGTGAGGGAAGATATTTTCTGCTCCGCTTTTTCAAAATTGTCGATTTCCTCTTCTGTCCAGCCAATGCCTGTGGATTCAATGTAGGAAATATGGCATTTTCCGATGGATTTACAGTATTGTATCAGCATGGGAACGATGGTACAGGGCATACCGTACCACTTCACCAGCGTTACAAAGCAGCTTACTTCGGTATGCGTCAACTGTTTGCCAAGAGAGTCTTCCACCGTGGTCAGCATATTGCGCAGCGTGTCATCCTCCGCAACATACTTCATGCACTCATCGAAGGGATAGCGGAGCTTGTCTTTGGCCTTGCGGGGAATGCTTTCTTCCAACGCATTGGCGATGGAAGCGGCTGGGATGTTCTCGGCAGGGGAAGCGTTTTGTTCTCCATGTGTTGTCGGTTCCTCCTGCACGGTGTTTGGCGCAGATACGGGAACGACAGGGGAGAGGGGAGCCCCTTTTTCCGGCATTACGTCACCGCTTTGCGAAAATACGCCGCAATTGACCCAGTAATCCACCGCGTCCTGTGTGTCGGACGGCTTTTGTCCCACGGCAAAGGAAAGCTGTTCGAGTGTAACGGGTTGCCCCGTGTGCCGCAGCAGATAGAGCAGCACTTTGAGCTGCGCCGCGCCGGCCAGCTTCATATGTTCGTCCACGACGGCGGCAGGTACCGCAAAAACGGCATTCCATTGCCCCATGTTGATCGAAAACTCCATGCGTATCCCCCTGTGTCCTTTCTGTTGATTTGGTATATTTTCTAAAAATTCATTATATCATATCCGCATGCCAATTGCAAATAGTTTGTCAAAGAAAAACAAAAATGCCCCTCTTTGCACAGTGAACGGCAAGGGAGCATGGGATGAAAATGATATTATCTCTCTTTTTTCCATGACGCGGGTTCCACGTTGTTGTGGAAATAGAGGTACACGCAGTTGATGATCTCCTGGTATTCCTTTGCGGTAATCTCGGTTTCGTCGAGGAATTTGCATTTGTTGAGGTGTTTTTTGTTTTTCCATCGCCCGATCAGCAAGCGAACTTTTTGTCCGTCGGTCACGACAAAGACATGATATCTTGCTCCGGATAATTCTTCCAGTATCACATCAAAGCGGTAGTCCTCGTCCGCTTCCTTGTCATCGCCGTAATAGGCAGGAAAACGCAACTTGCGCAGATGTTTAAAGAGCTTTTTCCCTTTCATGGCGTAAATCTTCCGGCTCACTTTTGGACGGACAAAGGCGGAGTAATCTTCGTTAAACAAATGGGCAATATCCACATTCAGCGTAGTGGTGTGGAGCTTTTTCGGGTATGCCTTTCCGTTGATGTAAATATGCATCATGCCGTTGACAAAACCTTCGGTTTCCCAGTCAGACACTCTTTCTATTAAAAAGCCAAATTTGTCGGGATTTCCCGCAAGCATAGCAGTTTCCTCCTCATGTCATCCTCAACAGATGACGGTTAATTCTCTGTTTTATAAAGCCGGTATCCCAATCCCCAGACGGTTTCGATGTACTGCTGTGAGGGATTGGCGCGTTCCAGTTTACTGCGAAGATTGCTGATGTGTGTTTTAACGGCGTTTTCGTCGCCAAGATAGTCTTCCTGCCACACCGATTCGTAAAGGTTGGCTTTGGTGAAAACCTTGTTGGGATGGCGCATGAGCATCTCCAAAATCTGTGTTTCCTTGGCGGTACATTTGATTTCCGTGTCACCCACAGCAACCCGCATATCGGAGCAGTCGAGCACAATGTCCTTGTAGCGCAGCACATCATGAGAAACCGTACCGCCGCGTCGTGAACGGCGTAGCGCGGTTTCCACGCGTGCAACTACCTCCCCTAGATCGAAGGGTTTGGTGATATAATCGTCCGCTCCCATTTTCAGAAGGTCAATCTTGGTGCTGACCATATCCTTGGCGGAGATGACAATCACAGGTATGTCACTTTTTTCGCGCAGCTTGCGGAGAATTTCGTCACCGCTGACATAAGGCAGCATGATGTCGGTGATAATCAGGTCAAATTGATCCGAAAGTGCCATTTTCCGACCGCTCAGCCCGTCCATTGCCGATTGTGTGGCAAATCCGGCACTTTGCAGCGTTTCCGCGAGTAAGGCGTTGATGTCCGAACTGTCCTCAATAATAAGAATTTGTTGCATATTGTTCTGAGGCTCCCTTACAAAAACAAAGGGCGGAATCTCGTCATACGTAAAAATGACAAAAATTCCGCTGCAATGTTTTATACTACTCTCCCATCAAAAGGAAAAACGGTAAAAGGAACAGATACAAACATTACTGGATGGAATAGTCGATATATTCCTGAAGTTCTCTCTCTTCCTTTTCTTTTTTCTTGATGACGATCATCGCTGTGGTCACAGAGGCAACGACAGCAGCGACAGCGGCGATCAATCCGATGATCGTCCACAGATTCAGCATTTCATTTTTCTTATCCATAAAACACACTCCTTATAAATCGAAAATCAGATGAAAAAGATTACCGTAATGATATATATTTGTCAGCGCAAATAAAAACGCATCAGACCAAACATATCCTGAATTAAATTTTACTTCAATTTATCTTGTTTGTCAATGCCTTTTTGGTACAATTTACACAACATTCATGAGTTTTACCTTTTTCTCTAAAAAAGGAAAGGCAAAAGAATAAAAGCAGAATGCATTTTTTCCACACAGTAAGGAAGGAAAAAAACACCCTGCTTTGGACGGCAGCGATTACTTCACTGCCGAATGGTTCCGATGGCACAGAACAATCTTCGCTGTCGGTAAAAACTCAATTATGCGTTGTTGAGCTTGCGGACGAGCTTGGACTTTCTTCTTGCGGCGGTATTTTTGTGGAGAATTCCCTTGGCGCATGCCTGGTCAATTCTCTTGATGGCGAGGCGGACAGCCTCCTGAGAGTCGGTGTTGCCCTGCGCAATCGCGGTCTCAGCCTTTTTGATGTTGGTCTTGAGGTTGGACTTAATCGCCTTGTTGCGGGCGGTTTTGCTGGCGGTGACAAGCACTCTCTTTTTTGCGGACTTAATATTAGGCATATTTACACCTCCTTATTCTGGTTCAGTCGCATGTATCAATTCTATCATGAATCAAAATAAATTGCAACATTTTTTTTATTTTTTTTCAAAAAAGTTTGCGGATTGTTTTTTTGCCGTATTTGGAAGGAACAATGTAAAAAATGGTTGGATATTTTGCATCTTTCAGAGCAAACTAATCCAAGCTGTAAAGAAACAAGGAGTGTGGAAGAGAATGAATTATCGTACCGATCTGACGCTGGAACTGACCGAGGCAGCAGGAACAATGCCCGGAATACACTCGGACTGCCGCACGGTGGAGGGGGTAAAGGTGACACGCACTGTGATTGACAACCGTGCCGCGGCCGCCCGTATTGGCAAACCGCAGGGGGAATATTATACGCTGGAAATGCTGCCGTTTTCTGACAGCGCGTTTGAACCGGAGAATTGCTTTGAAGCCGCGTCGGATATCCTTAAGGAAATGCTGCCCCGTCACGGAGGCGTGCTGGCAGTAGGACTGGGAAACGAAGGCATTACGCCCGATGCGCTGGGGCCAAAAGCAGCAGCACGCATTCTGGCAACGCGTCATATTTCGGGGGAACTGGCGGAGAAATGCGGATTGGCTCCGCTGCGTGAGACGGCGGTGATCGCACCCGGTGTGCTGGGGCAGACCGGCATCGAAGCGGCAGAGACCGTAAAATGCCTCTGTTCTGCGCTTCGTCCCGCTGCCGTCATTGTGATCGACGCCATGGCAGCGCGGAGTCTGTCACGTCTGGGCAATACCCTTCAGATCAGTGACAGCGGCATTTCTCCTGGGGCAGGCGTGGGAAATAACCGTCCGCAGATTGACAGCGCCATGCTTGGTACCAAGGTGATTTCCATGGGGGTGCCTACGGTGGTGGAAATGCGTACCGCTGTTGCCGATCTGAACGGGGAAGAAGTCGCGGCTTGTGTTAGCGGCAGCATGATCGTGACCCCGCGTGAAATTGATCTGCTGACCGACCGTGCGGCGCGTTTTATTGCGGCGGCTGTCAATGCGGCACTCCAGCCCCATCTGCATCCCTCCGAAATCGAAAAATTGTTTTAGAGCTTGTTTAGATTTTTTTCTTGCGGTAAGAGCGTAAGCAAAAACGCTGTGCTCCGGAAACCGTTCACAGGAACACAGCGTTTTTTTCGTTACTTTGCGGAAGTGCCAAGTCCAAAACTGACGGAAATGGCATGGTCTACTTTATCCATCGTACTGTCTTTCAGTCGCCCCATACATTCTTTGAGCCGCCGTTTGTCAAGCGTGCGTATCTGTTCGAGCAGTACCACGGAATCCTTATGGAGTCCGCATTCCATGGAATGCACGTAAATATGCGTGGGCAGGTGGGATTTTTCGGTCTGGCTGGTAATGGCTGCCGCAATGACGGTGGGGCTGAAACGATTGCCTACGTCGTTTTGTACGATAAGTACGGGGCGCACGCCGCCTTGCTCTGAGCCAACTACCGGACTGAGATCCGCGTAATAAATATCTCCTCTTCTGACATTCATTTTCATCATCGTCCTTTCTGTTTTTTGTGTGCAGCTTAATGCCGCCTCTTCGTCCTGCGGATGAACTTCCGTTTTGTTTTCGGATTTTACCTGATTGATGGGAAAATGCATTGTATGAACGGCCGCACTGTTATTTTTGCCACATTGACCGCGTATAATCATCTTTTCAAAAGGCTTGTCAAAAATTTTTTGATTTGATTTTGTTTCCTTTTTAACTCTTATTACTATATTATGCGACGGATGTGGAATATGAGTATATTTTGTCGAAAAATCTTTGTCCGGTAAATTATTTTGAAGGATTTCTGACGGGAGAAGCAGGTTGGTTGTGGAAGGAGATTCATTTTACTGTTGTGAAAATTGCACAAAAAATCGTAAAAATTGGGCAAGTTATATTTGAACTAATAACAGTATTTTTACGACTTTAATGTATAACAAAAAATAATTCTGCTTGTGAAATTTTAAAAGTAACAAAATGATTTGACTTTATGTAAAAAATTTTATATAATAGAAAATAATAATATTCGCAATATCCTACCTTAATATAGACCAAGATAATTGAGGATTTAGTGAAAATGATGGATAAAATGAAAACGGCCCGACTGGTAGAACGGGCCATCCAAAAAGATCAGGCGGCGATCCGTGCGCTGTATCAGGAAACCTATCCCGCCGCGTTTGCGTTCACCTGTCATCTCTGCCGCAATCACGATGACGCGGAGGATATTTTGCAGGAGAGTTACATAGCCGCCTTTGCCCGCCTCGACCAGTTGAGAAACAAGGCGCGCTTCTGGGGGTGGCTGCGGGGCATTATTCTGAATAAATGGCGCGATTACTGCCGCGAACTTTCGGGTACCTATGATGTGGCAGTGTATGAGATTTCCTCCGCTGACAATATGGAATACTGGCAGCTCGACGCGTCGGTGCAGGCGATGGCGGAGGATCAGGAGCTCAGCCGCCGCATCAGGGAGATCGTCGGGGCGCTTCCCGAAAAACAGCGCGTTTGCGCGCTCATGTATTACTATGAAGACAAGAGTATGGACGAGATTGCCGAAAAGCTGCAAATTCCGCTCGGTTCGGTGAAAAGCCGTCTGTACTATGCACGAAAGAAAATCGAAAAGGCGCTCAGGGACGAGCAATTGTATGCCGTCGCGCCGCTGTCGTCCCCCGCAGGAACGGGTATGCTCGCCAAAATCCTTGCCGCGCTGCCGCAGGCTTCCGCCGTGCTGCCCGCCGCGCAGGGAATGACGGCGACCGGGCTGGCGGTGCGCATCGGCGCGGGACTGATTTCCGCGGCGGCGGCAATCGGCATCGCGGGTACGGCGGTGCGGCATACCCAAAGTCGCCCGAAGGAGACGGTCGGCGTGACGGCGGCGACAGATTCCGTTTCTTCTGCGACCTCTTTTGCCGCGACGACGGTTACGACCACCGCGACCACTGCCACCGCCACATCCGCTGCGGCGACTGCGACCGCCCCGACCACCGCCGCCGCCACGACGGCGCGGCAGGTCGTCTCGTTTGACTGCGAACCTGCCGACGGCGGCGTGCGCATTGCCCGCTATACGGGAAACGCGGCGCGGGTGGTCATTCCTTCCGAGCTGGACGGACAGACCGTCGTGGCGGTGGGCAACGGCGCGTTTCAGCACTGCCGTTTTCTGCAAAGCGTCTCCCTTCCCGACAGCGTGACCGCCATTGGGGTGGACGCGTTCCGCGAATGTGACAGCCTGTCGGAGGTGACCTTCGGCGCGGGGGTGTCGTCCGTGGGAGACATGGCGTTTGTGGGGTGCGACTCGCTGCGACGGATTCAGCTTCCGCCGGGTGTGCGCCGCGTGGGGATCTATGCCTTTGCCTATCATTGTCCACAACTTAGGCACTGTGAGGAAATAAGATGGACAAAGATGACGCAGGATTTTTCGGCTATGACAAGGCGGAGAAGTGCAGGAATACTTGGTGTATTCCAAGCTTTGACAACGAAGTCAGAGCCGAAAAAGACAAGTCAGATTGTTCAGATTATTTTTGAACAGTGCCTTAGGGAAATAAACTCCCTCCGTCACGCCTGCGGCGTGCCACCTCCCTCAGAGAGGGAGGCGAAAAATGGCTCCCTCTTTCCTGTATCGCAAGCGATACAAGGGGGGCTGTCACTGTCAGCTTTGCTGACGGGTGACTGGGGGAGTGCTTAAGTTGTGGATAGTGGTTTGAAATGTGAAATGCGTAATGCGAATTTGATAGAACGAATCATGGAGGGAATGTTATGAAAAACTGGAAAAACATCGTGCAGACCCATCGGAAAGGCGCCGTGGTGACGGCGGTTTTCGCCGCGTTTCTGTTGATGGCGGCAAGCGTTTTTTTTGCGTTCCGCGCACTGGCCGCCGACACCAACACCTACATCATCCGTTATGATGTCAACGGCGGCAGCTCCTTTTCGCCGACTGTCAACGCCAATACCACAACGATGATCACCTACGACGGATTGCCCGCGTCCAAAAGGACAGGCAACCGTAGCGCGGTGGCGGCTGCCGAGCCGACGAGTACGCAGAAGCGCGTTTTTGGCAAGTGGAAAGCCAAAAAATCCGACGGCACCACCACGCTGCTCAGTGAAACCGGATCGATTCCGGCGGATTATTTCACTGAAACGACGGTGGACGGAGAAACTGTCTATGTCGCTACACTGACTGCGCAGTGGTATAAGGACTGCTATGTCCTTTTTATGACGGATGACGACGACGGCACCCCGACGCAGGTCAATTCCTCATCCAAAAAAATTGACCCCGACGATACCGCCACGACTATCAATGTGAACATCAGCGCCAGCAAGGACGGCTATGTGCATAAAGGATGGACGAGAACGCCTGATACAGGACATTTCCAGAAGGTTCTGACGTATGAGCAGGCGCAGAGTTACAGCGATTATTCCACGACCGCTTCCATGGCGGATTTCCCGGAATCGACATGGAACAGCGGCACTAACCGCTACGAGATTAAGGTCTATGCCGTCTGGCTGGAGAAGATCACCATCATCTACACCGACCCGATTCTCAACAAGTCCACCAGCGAAAAGGTGGATCCGGAAAATTTTAGCACTATGAGCACCGGCTCCTTTGCCACTGCGGTGGGACATGAGAGCAACCGTTTCAGAGTGACCTATTATGCCTCGCACAGCGTGAACGAGAGCGGAAAGCATATTTTCAGCGGTACGACCTATAAGCAGGGAAGTTCCGGCTCCTCCGCCGGCATCCATGAAAGCACGGAGCTTTACGGGCGCTGGGAATACTTTTGCAATAACAGATATTACAAAAATCTGGTTGAGGACAGTACCGATATCTTCGGCTCCAATTCCCCGGCGTATATCCCCGAGGATGACGTGGCGAGTTTTCCGTTTGACAGTAAGGCGGAAGAAAACGCGAGAAAAGTGGACGGGCGCACCTTCCTCGGATGGACGCTCGAACCGGACGGCGAGATTCTCACGGCATTAACGGCAGACGCCCTGAAGCCCCAATTGGACAGATACCATCTCGAGGTTTACGCGAAATGGGCATATAACAGCTACGAATTTGAGTATATCTTCCCCACGGTTGACAACAAGGGCAACGCGCTCGACAATCGCATGACCTACAGCGGTCTGCCGGCGGGTTCGACCGTCACCTATGAGGGCGGCACCGTCACCGAGACAAAGTCCTATAGCGATATCGAGGGGGCGGGCGGCTACACCATACTGAACCCTGTCGCGAAGGGATACGCGTTCAACGGATGGATGGTGACATATGTCACACGGGACGGCGCGACAGGTACTTATTCGACCACTGCGAAGGCCGGCGGGACGGTATTGGATCCGAGTACGTTTGGTTCCAGCAGAAATTACGCAAAGATGATTTTTACCGCCCAGCCTTTGACACAGGTATTCACTATCAACGCCACAGACATCTCCGGGGATGACAATGTGGTCATCACCCCCTTTACGCAGGAAAAGTATGTAATCGATATCTTACCCCGCAGTCCTACGGTGCCGACGATCGACTACTATATTCCCTTTGACAATCATATTCCCACCCGCCCCGGTTATACCTTCGGCGGCTGGAGTACGGACGGCACATGGGAGCATCTGATCGACGGTATGTCGGACGGCACGAACAAAAGCACCAGCGGCATCGTTCATGTCCCGTTCAGCCTTTTCGGCACCGATACCTCCCTGCCCGCCACCACGATGGTGGGCGGCAGCTATCAGGCGACGCTGGTGGCTATGTGGAAAAAGGACATCGTGGTCGCCTACGACGGCAACGGCGGCAGAAAAATGAAAAATGCCACCACGGAAGACCTGGACGAGAACGGCAACTGGAAAACGCACTATGTGTACAATGCAGGACAGACCAACACGGTGGATCCCATCACGGTGCTGGGGAATACCAATCACACCCCGGCGTGGCTGTTTGCGCACCCCGACCCCAACCTCTTCTTTGAGTGCTGGAACACGGAGGCGGACGGCTCGGGAACCGACTATTATCCCGGCGATGTGGTGAAATTGTCGGAAGACACCACCTTCTATGCCCAGTGGGTCAGGCACGAATATAACCTGACGTTTGAAAATGTCAACACGCTCGCCACGGCGGAAATCGAAAATATGCCCGCTGACCACACCGGCGCAAACAAGCTGGTGTATGAAGATATTTCATCGGGGTATTATACCGTGACGCTTCCCACCGCCAAGGGTTACACGCTCGACAGCATCGAGGTGTGGTCGACCGGAGAAAATGCCAAGAAGGTTGCGACCCAGTCGCAGACGCAGAACTATACGACCTACAATGTCAGCAAATCGCATTTTACCCAATACACCGATCTGGTTGTGAAATTGATCTGGCATCAGCAGTGCATCGTGATTTATGAGCAGTACGAGAAGCCGGAGGGACATCCCGACGCGAAGATCACCGGCAATTCGGGCAGCCAATACACCCTGTTCGACGCGCAGTATGTGGATGTCAGCGCCAACAACAACGGGTACTTTACCAACATCACGTCCAACAAGCCTACGCTTAAAGAAGACGTGTATTACGAGGATGACGTGCAGACCTTCCTTCTCACGGGCTGGAGCCGCACATCGGGCGGCGAAAAGACCGTAAGCATCCCCATCTCGGATTTCACCACGGTGGAGAAGGTGACGGTTACCAAAAACAACACCCCCGTAGAGGAATGGCGGCACACCATCCATCTCCACCCGGTGTGGACGCAGCGCGCGGCGGTGCTGTTCCACGGCAACGGCGGCACGCGAAATATCACCTATCACGGAGAATCCTTGGATGTGGATGTGGATTTCCGCATCCAGTCGAATATCTACGATGTGGAAATGACCGGCTGGCCCGTTCACTACGCGTTCGGCTGGGACAACGGTACCAAATCCATCTCCCTGTGGAACACCAAGCCGGACGGCAGCGGCGTCTATTACTGCCCGAAGGACAAAGCGGAGGAGTACAAGCAAAAATATATGCGCTCCGACATCGGAGAGCCGGAGATCGTTTACACAGAGGATTTCTATCTCGCGAGCGGTCAGCTTGACCTCTATCAGATGTGGTACCGCAGCTATATGCTGAGCTACGACCGGAACGACCCCGATCTCAGCTACACCCAGAATATGCATTCGGATGTGTTCGATCAGAAGCTGTGCTATGACGGCAGCACCGTGCCGCTTCACGGGCTGTACGACCCCGGTCAGAGAATGGAAAGTCTGTACAACAGCAAGAAGTACTACTTCCTCGGCTGGACGATGGATCCGAGCTGGAAACAGCATGCCCCGCTGGATGAAAACTTCACGGCGGAGGATCTGCCCTCCATCGTGCAATATGTGGCGCTGTACGACCTGCCCCTGCGCACCGCCAGCGGCGGTCGCTCCGGCAACGGCGACGGAGAGGAAGACGAAAATCCCTACGACGGCGAAGCATACGACAAAGCCGTCGCTGCCGCCGATCACAATGTCTATTTCACGGTAGGCACCTACAATTACACCGCCACGGCGTATGGCGTGTGGGCGGCCAAACCCTTTACCCTCATGTACATCGACGGCGAACGCCGGACGACTGACGACAGCACCCGTCCGCGCGTCGACACCGTGACCATGCCCGACAGTGCCGTGACCGTGACGGAGCTGACCTATAACGACCTTCGCGGCGGCTATCAGATCATCAGCGAAAAGCCCACCGCCGAGGGCTACACCTTCAAGCGGTGGCGAATCAACCGCGGCAACGACCCCGACGCGGTCAATCTCACCGCGACCACCGCTACGGACGGCTATATCGGCAATGTGGCGGCGGGCGGCAAGCTGTGGTACGGCATCTTCAACAACAGCAATCCCACCATGACCGTCATTCTGGCGGCGGACTGGACGCGCAACACCCATAATATCGAGTACTGGCGCGAGGAATACGACCGCGCGACAGGCGAGCCGGTTCTCGTGGACGGCAAAACCAAGACTTCCCGCATCTGCACCCAGTACCGTCTGCCCTACGAAAGCGCCCAGAAGGTGGGGTACAACATCAAAAAGGACGGCGAAACCGAGGTCTATCGTCCCAATCTGGAGAATGTCTACGGCAAAATCTTCGGCGGATGGCAGCTCGTCGCCTACAAGCGCGCCACCGACAGCGACTGGGTGGAAATCGGCGCGGACGAGGAAGTGACCGATTCCGGGCATTATGACGAAGAGGACGACCTCATCTACAAGGACATCTCGCTTCTTGAACTGGAGGAAACCTTCTATATGCCCGACATGGATCTGAAATTCGTCGCGATCTATGTCAATGAGTATATGAACGTGACCTACAACCCGGGCACGGGATTCTCCGACGCGGCACGCACCCAGCGCAGCGCCGTGACCGATCAGGTGCGCTACAACAGGAGCTGCAAGGTCCGCTATGCCGTGGACGGCACGGCGCAGAACGATGTGGAGGACTGCGGATTCTATCCGCCGCGCGGCTATGAGTTTGACCAGTGGGTGGTGACGAGCGCCAGCGGCAAGACCTACACCAACCGCGCGGGAAATTCCATCAGCAACCTGCGGGAGGACCTCACCTTCACCGCCGCATGGAAACCCGGCACCTTCTATGTCAATTACGATTTCCAATACAATTTCAATGACGGAAACAAGCCGAACGATATCTACATTTACAACGTGACCAATCCCGAGCAGGTCGGCGGCAGAAATATGCTGACCAGCCACGGCTACCTCTACCAGGCGGAGGTTCCCGTGCAGGATCCGCCCACCAGCTTCGAGAGCCGTCTCGGCGAGAAGGAAACGAGCGGCAATTACAAGGTCTACGACGCCAGCAAATACACCTTTACCCCGTGGGTCAAGACCGAACCCGCCGATGATCTGGATTACACCGGCGCGGCAAAGACCGCTTTCCGTATGCCGGACGCCAACGTGCGCTTCCTCGGCACATTCGACCTGCGGCGCTACACCGTGACCTATCAGTCCGGCGACGGCACGGGAAATGATGTGCAGGAGTCCGACGTTTACAAGTCCAACGCGCTGAGCGTGAAGTCCTTTGCCTCGACCGGATTTACCCCGCCCGAGGGCTATGAATTCGCGGGCTGGACGGTGGCGGTCAGCGGCGCCCCGTCTACCATACGCAACGCCGGTTATCCCACCGCGCCCAACGCGGCGATCGCCGATCTGATGGACGATATCGTCTATACGGCGACCTATCAGAAGAGTGCCTATCCCGTGACCTATCGGCTGAAAGCCGGTACGCCCGACCCCAACGTGCTGTTCGCCACGACGCAGTACACGGCGCACGGCGCGGAGGACAAAGAATATGAATCCGCCGTCACCGTGAAGGACGGTTACGAAGTGCCGGGTTACAGCTTCTCCGGCTGGCGCATTGCGGAAGTGGGCGGCAGCTCCGACGCGGACGCGCTGGCGGCGGTCAGCAGGACGACGGATGAAGACGACAAGCTCCTTTCCTTCACCATGCCTGCGGGCAATGTGGTGCTCGAGGGCGAATTTGAACCTGTCGAATACAAAGTACGGTTCATCCGCAACCGCGATCACACCACGCAGACAAACGGCACGGTGGTGTATGACAACGCCGTTGTCGGCACCGAAGCCTTCACCCGCGCCGACGCGACCGACGGATTTTATGAATTTAACGACGGGTTCATCCCCGCCGAAAACGCCGATGAATATGCCCCGGCGGGCAAAGACGGTTATACTTTCCTCAAATGGAGCACCGCGCGCGACGGTGTGGGAGGCACCGAGCCGCAAATTGCCTTCTCGGTGGATACCCTGACGTATGACGTGTACGGGCAGTGGCGGAACTGGGCGTATCGGGTGCTTTACGATACCAACGGCATTGACGGCGCGTCTCATGTGCCGGGCACCGACACATGGAGCTTCGGACAGGTCGTGGCAGGCGACGCGCTTGTCAGCACCTCGATTCCCGAAAAGCCGGGGTATCGGTTCCTGAAGTGGGTCATTACCAACGCGACGACGGCAAGCAAGGAATTCGCGGCGGATGACCTGAAGGAGGGCGACGATTACAAGGCGGCGCGCACCGTCAGCCGCGCGCTGTTTGACGAATCCGACAAGAGCCAATGTCAGGCGACGGCGGTCGCGCAGTGGGAGAAGCTCTACACACTGCATTTCGACCTCGACGGCGGTGCCTACACGGAGGGTACGGAAACCAAGACCACCCTCGCCGATGTGAAATTCGCGAAGAATCTGCCCGACAGCGACACGACCTACACCTTCACCGCGCCCGCGCTGACCAAAGCCAATTGCGATTTCCTCGGCTGGCAGGTCAAAGAGGACGGCAGCGCCATAGACGGCACGTCGGTTCTTCTTGATAAATTTGCGGTGCCGACAGACGGCAGCCGCTTCGAAGCCACCGCCAAAGCGATCTGGCGGCAGAAGGGACAGCACACGGTTTCCTATGCGATTACGGGCGACATTCACCCGGCAGAGTACAGCGCACCCGCCCAGGTTTCCTATTTCCGTGATGTTCTTGTCACGGTGGAGGAAAAGCCCGAAGTGGAGGGCTACACCTTCTCCGGCTGGTACAGGGACGGCGATACTTCGCGCGAATACAGCAATACGGACACCTTCGCCATGCCCGACCAAAATGTGGAGATGACGGGTTTCTTTGCCGCCAATCCCTACAAAGTGGAATATTACGACGAAGACGCGGCAGCGCCCTTCCGGACGGTGACGCATGACTACAACATCCCCGTGACGGTCGGCAGGGACGGCGATGCGACCATCACGCCCGAACGATACGGCTATGAATTCATCGGATGGACGCTCATGGAGAGCAGCGGGAAGACAATCGGCGCGGACGGCAATCCGATTCCCGCGACGGCAGCATCCGGCGATACCGCAACATTCAGAATGCCCGCCGGAACGGTGAAATTCATGGCGCGGTACGAGAAGCGCTACAAGACCGTCTATCATGCCAATGGCGGTCTGGAAGCCACCGTCCCCGTCATGGCGCAGCCCTTCACAGTCGGGAAGGATGCGTCCGTCACCAAGGCGCTCGACAGCACGACCACACCGCAGTACGACGCGGCGGGCAGCAGGAAATTCCTCTGGTGGAGCGCTTCGTCCGACAGCAGCGCCAGGCTGGAGGAAGTGACCGTGGGCTACACCACCGACACTTATCCGCTCGACGGGTCAGACAGCTTCCATCAGATCGACGTGTACGCGGTCTGGCAGGCTCCCGTTACCGTGACGTACACAATCACAGGCACAGTCCTGCCCGATCACGATGTTCCCGACCCGTTTGCGGCATTCCCCGGCGACAAATTCAACGTCGCGGCGACGATCGACGAACCCGGCTACGAATTCTCCGGCTGGTACTACGGCGGTCAGACCTATGCTTCGCAGGAAGAATTCACAATGCCGGGCGGAGACGTGACCTTCACGGGCAGCTTTGAAGAACACACCTACACGCTGCAATACAGGGATGCGGACAGAACCTCCCTGCCAAAGGACAGCAGCGGCAGTTCCGTCGATTACGCGTCCCGCACCGTCAGCTATACCGCCTTTACTGCCGGCGGCAGCGGCGTTGCCATCACCGCGCCGAACCCCTATAAGGAAGGACACACCTTCAAGGGCTGGGCGGTCGAGCCGAATTACACCACCGTGAAATATCAGGGCGGCGGCGTAGTGACCGATTTCGACGGGAGCAGAACCGCGACCGTTTACGCGGTCTGGCAGGAGAAATCCATCACGTTGACTTATCTCGCGCCGGACGCGAGGGTGGGCAAGGTACCCGCCCCTGTCACCGCGACAGGCGTTGACGTGCTGACAGGCAAGACGGCGGTCAACGACAGCGGGGAACCGCTGGTGAGAACGAACTACACCTTCAACGGCTGGAATCTCAAACCGAACGCCGATCCCGACACCGACGGGGCGACGCATTATGACGAAGACGCGGATTATGCTTTCACGCAGGACACCATACTCTATGCCGAGTGGGAGCCGATCGTGTATGTTACGCTGACCTATGACGAAAACGGCGGCGTTCACGCGCAGGGCGGCGACGTCAAGACCACGCTTCCCGCGCAGGAGGTCGGAGAAAATGTCCTGAAAACCAACATCAAAAACCCGACAGACGATCTGGTCAACCCCGAACGCGGCTATGTGTTTGACGGATGGAATACCAAAGCGGACGGCACCGGCGACAGCTACGTCGCGAGCAGCGCGGAATATACCTTCCTCGCCGACACGACGCTCTACGCGCAGTGGCGCGCATTGCCTACCCACCGTGTCACCTACACGGTGGAGAATTCCGACAGCGACCCCGCGCCGGCTCTGTACGAATCGCAGATTCCCACCGACGCCACGGCGTATTATGAGGGCGAGTTTGTCTTTGTCAAGGCGCACCTCTCGCTGGAAGGCTACGACTTCTCCGGGTGGCGGTATAACGGCGTGAATTACCCCGAAAACGGCTCCTTCCGGATGCCGGATACCGATATCACGCTGGTGGGCAAATTTACCAAGGTCACGCCCGAGCAGTTCAGCGTCACCTATGTGAGCGGACTGACGGAAGACGACCCCGGCTGCACGCCCTATCATCTGCTGACACCGACCTTCACGGAGAGCAGGAACGGCACGCACACCGTCAGAGGCTTTGACGACCCCGACATTCATTTTGAAAGAGAGGGGTATGACTTTACCGGATGGAGCCTGTCGCGCGGCAGCTCCGGCGGTCGCGCGGGCGGCGGAGCGCAAGGTCTGCGCAGAAGCGGCGAAGGCGGCTCCGGCGGCGGACTGCTTCAGATGGGCGATCCGATCGACAATATCACGTCGGACATCACCCTCACGGCGCAGTGGAAGCCTTCCTCCGGCAACCCGACCGAGTACACCCTGACCTATGACGCGAATTTCGGCAGCGACGGCACCGGCACGCCTCCGGCTGCGCAAAGCTATCCGGCAGGCGCCAAGGTTGAGATCGCTTCGGGCAGCGGACTGTCGCGTCCCAACGCGACCTTTGTCGGCTGGAACACCAGGAGCGATAAAACGGGTACCTTCTATTATCCCTATCCCGACGCGCAGTCCCGCGCCGATAAGATTGAGATGAACGCGGATATCACGCTGTATGCGATCTGGAAAACCAAGACGGAGCCTCCTCCGTCCGATTCCAAGCATTTCCGCCTCACCTACGACGGCAACGGCGCGACCGAAGGCGCCCCGCCGCAGGATAACATCCTCTATGAGGGCGGCGAAGAAGTGACGGTCGCGAGCAAGGGCAATCTGGGCAGAACGGGATGCACCTTTAAGGAATGGAACACCCGCGCCAACGGCAAGGGCGACAGCTACGCGGAGGGCAGCATCCTCACCATGCCGAAGGAGAATGTGACGCTGTACGCCATCTGGACGGATTCCGACGGCAAGATCGTGCCGTCCCCCGGCACAGGCGAAAGCAGCGTGCCGCTGCAAATCGCTTTCAGCGCACTGATTCTTTCCGCGCTGGCGGCTGCCTCGGCGGTGATTTACACCCGCAGAAAGCAGAAAGAAGCGGCATAATTCTTTCCGGCAGCGGCAGTATAAAACAGGAAAAGACCGTGACTTATCACAGAATGTGGTAAGCCGCGGTCTTTTTTTCGCAGGAGTGGTTAGTGATTAGTGGTCAGTGGTCAGTGGTCAGTGGTTAGTGGTCAGTGGTCAGTGGTTAGTGGTCAGTGGTTAGTGGTCAGTGGTTAGTGGTCAGTGGTTAGTGGTCAGTGGTTAGTGGTCAAGTGGTAAAGTGGGGAGTGGGGAGTGGGAAGTGTGAAAGTGGGAATAGCAATTTTACACTCGCTAACCACTATCCACAACTTAGGATTTATGGTAGAACTCCCTCCGGCACTAACGTGCCACCTCCCCTTGTATCGCTTGCGATACAAGGGGAGCTGTCACTGTCAGCTTTGCTGACGGGTGACTGAGGGAGTGCTTAAGTTGTGGTAAGTGGTTAGCGATTAGCTGTTCGCTCCACTTCCCACTTCCCACTTCCCACTTTCCACTTCCCACTCCTCACTAATCACTAACCACTAACCACTGACCACTATTTTTCCGCAGGAGTGATTATTTTCTCCTTTTCCGGCAAAGAATAAAGGGGAATGAAAAACGACAGGAGAGGACGGAGATCATATGCTGCACCGTATCATGGCGCTTTTGATGGGGATGCCGCGGGAATCGCTGCCGCAAGGCGAATCTGCCCCAAAAACACAGGAATCCGGCTGTGAGAGCGGGGGAGAAGCCCCCCTTTGCTCCGACAGCGGGCTGTTTGACATCAGCCCGCAGTACAATCAGGCGGTGTCGCCCGATTACCGGAGCAATCTCGACTATTGCCGAAAGCTGAAAGGAAAGAATGCCGATGTGCTGATCCGCGAGTTTTCGCTGGCGGACGGGCGGCGCAGCTTCGCGGTGCTGGTGGACGGTATGTGCAGCAAGGACGCGGCGGAGCAGAATCTGATACTTCCCGCCATGCAGCTCCATATCGGGGAGGGCGCGGAGCAGATGCCGCCGCTCGCCCAGCTCAACCGTCTCATCCTCAACACCGAAATCAGCGAGCAGCCCAGCCTTTCCAAGGGGTATATCGCGGCGCTGACAGGGGACGTGTTTCTCTGCATCGAAGGGCTGAACGAGGGCTTTGTCATCGGCGCGCGCAGCATCCAGTCCCGCTCTGTTTCCCCCAGCGAGACGGCAGGCTCCATCGTGGGACCGCACGAAGGTTTCACGGAGAATCTGCGCACCAACACCGCGCTGATTCGCCGGCGCATTGCCGACCCGAATTTTACCATTGAGATGCTGGAGGTGGGGCTGCGTTCCCATACGAGCGTGGCGCTGTGTTATATACAGGGCGTGACCAACGACGAGCTGGTCAATTCGCTGCGGCAGGCGATTGAAAACATCACCATTGATCTGTTGGGAGACGCAGGAGAGCTGGAACAGCTCATCGAGCAGTACCCCCTCAGTCCGTTCCCGCAGATCGGCGGCACCGAAAAGCCCGACATGGCGGCGGCGGAGCTATGCGGCGGACGGGCGGCGGTCATTGTCAACGGCAGTCCGTATGTGCTTCTCGCGCCCGCCACGATGGCTTCCATGATGCAGGTGAGTGAGGACAGCTACCAGCGCTGGACCTATTCCTCCTTTCTGAAGGTGCTGCGCTGGGCGGCGTTTTTTATCTCGGTCACGGCTCCCTCGCTCTATGTGGCGGTGGTCGCCTACAATCCCGGACTGCTGCCGGTGGATTTGCTGCTGCTGTCGGCGGCGAACCGCATCAATGTGCCGTTCAGTGCCGTTACCGAGGTCATCATCATGGAATTCTTTATCGAATTGCTGCGGGAGGCAAGCATCCGTCTGCCGGGCAGCATCAGCACTGCCATGTCGATTGTGGGCGGCTTGATTGTGGGAGACGCCGCGATCCGTGCGGGGCTGGTCAGCCCGCTGCTCATTATCATTATCGGTCTGACCTCGCTGACAGGGTTTGTCATCCCGTCCTATGAACTGGCCTCTTCGCTGCGGCTGGTAAAATATTTTCTGCTGGCCATGTCGGCGATTTTCGGTATTTACGGGTTGACAGTGGGACTGGTACTGTTTCTTTCGCAGCTTTGCGCGCTGTATTCCTACGGCACGGAGTACACCGCTCCTTTTTCTCCGACCTATCGTAAGGGATTTCTGGAAAGTCTGATCGAGCTGCCCATCTTCCGCCGCAACACGCGTCCGGAATATTACGAGCCGATTGACCTGATACGGATGAAATAGTGGTCAGTGGTCAGTGGTCAGTGGTCAGTGGTCAGTGGTCAGTGGTCAGTGGGAAGTGGGAAGTGGGGCAAAGCCTATATGCACTAACCTACCAAGAGAACCCCTCATATAAGGGTATCGTAACCGACTTGTAGGGGACGGCCTCCGGACATCCCGGCAAAACGGGGGTTAATCTTTGATTCAGGCAGGGCGAATGGTGAATATATTGCGATTTGAATTCGCCCAACCCTGATATTTATCGAGGTTTTTCTCGCCGGGGCGTTTTTTCTCCAGGGACGCCGTCCCCTACAACGGCTTTGTTTCGCATATTGCATCATATTGAAGACATTGCCTTAGAGAGGGAGGCTAAATTGGCTCCCTCTTTGAGGGGGCTGTCGGCGTAGCCGACTGGGGGAGCGCAAAACGCGCTCGATTTCATGAAGAGGGTATGGCGCTCACGATAGCGCCTTAAGTGATTGACATTGACAAGTTGTCAAAATTGATTTCCCTGCCACTCCCCACTTCACACTTCACATTTCACATTTTCATACTAACCACTAACCACTAACGGCTAACGGCTAAAAGAATGAAATGACAAGGAGGCAAGCACCTTGAACCAACAAGGCAATCAAAAAAGTCCGTCCGCCTTTTCCGCCTGGCAGCTCACCGTTCTGGTGATGATGGCGGGTATGGGCGGGATGTATTTTTACCCCGAAAACTTCGGGCGCAGCTCGCTGGCGCTGCTGGTGCTGACTGTCGTGCTGACGCTGCTTTCCATGGCGATGCTCGCCCGCACCTTCGGGCGCAGTCAGGCGCTCTCTTTTCCGGCACTCCTGCGGGAACACATAGGCGATCTTCCCGCGCGGGTCATCCTGACGGGGGCGGCGGTCTATTTTGCGGCGGAAATCTCTTGCATTGCCGTCAAGCTTACGCATATGACAGGGTTCTTTCTGCTCGAAAAAACGCCCTCCCAGATCGTGCTGGCGGTGTCGCTGCTGACAGTGTGCCTTCTCATCACCTCCGGCATACGGCAGATTGCGCGAACAGCCGAACTGCTCTTTCTTGCGATTATGTTGCCGCTTGCCTTTATCATGGGAATGGGGCTGTACTCCACCAATTTTGGGGAGCTGCTGCCGCTTCTCAAGCCCAACCGGTTTGTGATCGGTCAGCTTCCTCAATCGGTCATGCCGCTGAGCGGTATCGCGGCTACAGCGTATTTTGCGGGGTATTACAACAAGAAAAAGCTTGCGCGCAGTCTGCTGGGCGGCAGTGCGGCGCTGGCGGTGTTCTGCGTGCTGATTCTGCTTTGCTGTGTCGGGGTGTTTTCTGTAGAGGGAACGCGGCACCTTGCCTTTCCGCTCACGGAACTGTCTCGCATTGTGAGCGTGGGGAATGTCTCGCTCAATCACCGCTTTGATATTTTGTATATGATGATCTATACGAGCGTTACGCTGATCACGGGTGGGATTCTGCTTTATTGTTGCAGCATTTCGCTCTGTGGGGTGTGCCATGTCAAAAGTCACAGTTGCTTTCATTTCCTGCTGCTGCCGGTTATTTTTGCCGTTTCTTATTTCAGCCTGTCGGATGACAGTGTGATTCGGATGATGGCATCGTGGGGAAAAGTATTCTTTCTCTTTTTGCTGATACCGCTGTTGTATATCTTTACTGCCTTTAAACAGATGAGGAGGAAGGCCGCATGATTTGCCAATGGAAACAAAACGCGCTGCGCATCGTGCTGTTGCTGTTGTCGTTCGGGTGTCTGATGACCGCCGCGGGCTGCTGGGACGATGCGGAGATCAACGGCCGCGCCTTTGTACTGGGGTTTGGGGCGGATACGGGGCCGGAGGAAGGGCACTATGATTTTACCTTTCAACTCGCCATTCCTGTAAGCGGCAATGCCGAATCCTCCGGCGCGATTCAATACACCAACTGCACCGTGACCGATAGGTCCGTGGCTTCCGCCATCCGGCTGCTGGAAAAGGACATGGGGCGACAGGTGAATTTTGAACAGCTCAATGTCATCGTGATAGGCGAAGAACTGTCCCAGCGGTCATTTTTGGGACTGACCGAGCTGTTTTTCCGCCGCGCCTCGGTGCGCCGCCAGAGCTGCGTGGCGGTCTGCGCGGGCAGCGCGAAGGATTTCTTCGGCGCGTCGGTCACGGATAACGCGATCGCGTCGGACGCGGCGGTGGCGCTGCAAAGCTATGACGATACAGGCAGTGCCGACGCGATGGCGCTCAACCTCCATTCGCTCTACAAAGTGGTGAGCAATGCCGACGAATTTTATCTACTGAAAATGACCCCCTGTGCTCCCGATGCTCTGTCGGAGGATGGAAGCAATGCACTGTCTGATACGGAAACGATTGACGGTCAAAAAAAGATGCTGCGGATTTCGGGCGCGACGGCATACGGCAGGCAGGGAAATTTTTTAGGTGAGTTGGACGAGCAGGAATTGGAACTGCTGCGGCTGATTACCAATCGGCAGATCAGCGGCATGGTAGCGGTCAGGACGGCGGACGGCAGCGTGATTGATTGTCAGATCAAGCAGTCGCACTGCGAGACGGAATGCACGCTGCGGGAGGATATCCCGGTTTTTACCGTCCGGCTGCACCTGCGCTGCATTCCGGTGGACGGCAGCGCTGTCGGAGGAATCAATACCAGTTCACGCACCTTTACCGAACGCGCGCGCCGCGACATGACAGAAACACTGACGGCACGGTTGGAGGCACTTGCCGACAGAAGCAGACAATCTTTGGGTTCGTCGGTGCTGGGATTGCAGGATAAGCTGCGCCAGCGTATGCCTGACTGGTACGAACAGCACGCGGATATCTGGGAGGATCTCTATCGCAAATCTTCCATCGAAGTTCAAGTGGAATGCACGGTAATAGGAGGGGGGATTATCCGATGAAGCTGGACATTCCAAATGTGATGATACTGCTGCTGCTGATTTCGTGGCTGGGGCAGGTGCGTCTCTGCCGCGGATGGGAAGGGGAGGAATACCGTCGCGAAAAAACAGTGGCGCAATATGGGGGACTGGTATGTCTGGCGGCAGCGGCAGGAGTGGCAGTTTTGAATTTTTTTTCCTGATACGATTGCATTTTTTTAAATAAAATGCTATAATACTCTTGAAAAATAAGGCGTCTTTTGACGTTTAGAGAATTATTTACAGGAGTGATTGATTTGAAATGCCCCTACTGCGGATATTCCGAAAGCAAGGTTATCGATTCCCGCCCCACAGATGACGGGAGCAAAATTCGTCGCAGACGCGAATGTTTGCAGTGCGACAAGCGTTTCACCACCTATGAATATGTGGAAGCCGTCCCCATCATTGTCATCAAAAAGAACAAATACTGCGAGCCGTTCGATCGCGAGAAGCTGCTGCAAAGCATGCTGCGCGCCTGCAAAAAGAGCGAAATTGATCTGAAAGCGCTGGAAAAGGCGGTGGACGATATTGAAAACCTGCTGGTCAATTCTCCTAATCACGAGGTCACGTCGGTGCAGCTCGGAGAGTATGCCCTCGAAAAACTCATGGATATCAATCAGGTCGCTTATGTGCGTTTTGCTTCGGTTTATCGGCAGTTTCAGGATATCGACACCTTTATGAGAGAATTGAAAAAGCTCTCCAACAAAGACTAATACTAAATGTCAAACGACGGTGGGCTGGCGCCCACCTAGGACGACAACGCAGCCATGTGCTCACCAGCGCGCCGAACTTGTCTTTTTGTTTGTTTGGATTGCTATAGTATAATAGAATATGAAACGCGTCATTGCCTTTTTGCAAAGATCAATGACGCGTTTTTTGTTTATTCACCGGATGTACGGGGGTCATCCGATGAATCAGATTTATCGGTTTCATCGGATACACGGCAATATGGACGCAAATTATCGAGCGTTTTGAGCCCTATGCCCTTGACGTTGATCAGTTCGTCCACCGAATCGAAGCCGCCCGCCGCTTCGCGATAGTCGATAATGGCCTGTGCTTTCTTCTGACCTATTCCGGGCAGAAACGCGGCTAGTTCCTCCGCAGTGGCAGTGTTGATGTTGATAGTGTTTTGCTTTGTTTCCTGTGTATCGTCGGAGGAATTGCCGGTATCCGACAAAGACGGTAAAACGGGAGATATGTAGTATTCCGAAGCGGGGATGATGTCGGCGTGAAGAAAGGATGCCTGCACTGTGTTAAAAACGGCAATGACAGTGCATCCCACGGCGCAAAGACCGCCGATGAGAAGCAGCGTGAGGTTTTCCTTTTTCAACGCGTATTCACCTCTTTATATAAGAATCTATCTATAGCAATCCAAACATCCTAGGTGGGCGCCAGCCCACCGTCGTCCTCCGCCTTGCCCTGCACTCACCATCATCGCCTCCTTTTGTCTCCCTGATTATTTGGATTGCTATAATAGTTGCGTCATGTCAGCAAATATATCACACTAAAGCCCGCACCGCGGCTAAGAGCAGCGGCAGCGTGATCATGGAAAGAATGGTGGAGAGCGCCACCATGCGGCTGGCAAGTCCCGAATCGCGCTGGTATTTGGTGGCGAACAGGGCGCAGGAGGCGGCGACAGGCGCGCCGCACATCACGGCGAGTGTCAGGGTCTGGTTGTCATCCAGCCACGGCAGGGCAAGTATGACCGCCATGATGACCACAGGCTGCGCTGACAGCCGCATGAACGCCGTGAAATAGCAGCGTGTGTCCTTGAGCGTGCTGACAAGGTCGGCTTTTGCCAGATGTGTGCCAATAACGATCATAGCGAGAGGGGAATTGAGACCCGCCATCATGGAAACCGCGTTTTCCACAGGGGATGGGAGATGTACCGACAGCAGGAAGAGCGGCAGTCCCACGGCAAGACCTATCATGCAGGGATTGAGAAAAGCCTTTCTGACTGAAAGCCGCTGCCCCGACATGAGCGCTACGCCGTAAGTCCATTGGAACAGATTGAAAATGACTACAAAGATAGAGGAATACAGCGTGCCCCACTCGCCGCACACTGCCCCGGCCAGCGGAATGCCCATGAATCCGCAGTTGGAGAATACCATTGCGAACCGCTGCACGGTGCGGGCGTTATCCTCGCCCTTGCGATAGAGCAGCGTTCCCACGAGTATGCCAAACACCATCACCAACGCCCCCGCGACGGCAAAGACCGCAATGGAGCGGGCGGTCTGCGGGTCGAAGTCGCGGCAGAAAGCGTGAATGACGACGCAGGGCGTGACGGCATAGAGCAGCAGGTCGGTCATTTGCGCCGCGCCCGCGTCGTTCAGCATTTTGGCCTTGTACATGCCGAAGCCCACGGCAATCATCAGAAAGAGGGACAGCACTTGTCCCAATACGATCAAAAAATTGGCTATCATTGTATTTCCTCCGAAAAATTAGTGGTTAGTGGGGAGTGACCACTTCCCACTAACCACTTCCCACTTCACACTAACCACTGACCACTAACTCTCACTTTCCGTTTCGTCGCTTTTGTCCGCTGTGTCCTGCGGGGGTGTGTCAAATTCCGCGCTGCGTTCAGCTTTGAGGTTGTTCCAGCAGAGCAGCAGGTAGATGAGGAACACCACCAGCACGCCGCGCACCACCCATGAAACGGCGCTGCTGTCGGCAAGGCCGGGGAAAAACTGTCGGCAGAGAAGATAAATGCCGCCCAGTGCCAGCAAAATGCCCGCGGGGAACGTCACCTCCGCCTGATCACGGAAACGGGTGAACATCAGTACCGCTCCGGCCAGACAGCCGAGCGCAATGATCATGTAATAGGGTGAAATCATCATAATAAAAGGCTGCCTCCCGGAATTACTTGTCGCTGTCGTTTTCCTCGTCGTCCTCGTCGCCCGGTACATATTCCAGAATATCGCCGGGCTGACAGTCCAGTTCCTTGCAGATGGCGAGCAGAGTGGAAAAACGGATTGCCTTGGCTCTGTTGTTTTTTAAGATAGAAAGATTAGACAGCGTGATGCCGACTCTTTCGGCCAGTTTGGATGCGCCGATTTTTCTTTTGGCCATCACGACGTCCAGATTTACGATAATAGGCAAAAGGGTATCCTCCTTACTCAAACTGTCAGGTCATTTTCTTCTTTATATTGGACGGCCGCCTGGAACAGATTGGCGAAAACCGCTGTGAGCAGCGCTAACAGCAGGAATATAATGGTAATGATAAATGGAAAGAACGATTTTAAAAAGGTGGAGAAAAACTGCACCATGACCGCGATGACCACGCTGCATACGCTGATGACGCGCAGATAGGTGACGTTTTTGGTGATGAAGGACTTTCCCCGGCTGATATTCATTGTCAAAAGCCACAGCATGACAAGCGTGATGAAGATCGGCACGCCTATGGAATAGAGCATGGAGATCATGACCTTGTGAGTGGATGCGGAAATCTCCACAGCGGTGTTGTCGATGTACCAATCGACCAGCCACGGTAGCGCGACATAGACGACGCAGCCTACTAAAATAATTACGCTGATGAAGAAACACGCCATATAGCTGAGGTTAAATTTGAAAAATTTCCTGATGGTGTTCAAATGACTCGATCCTTTCTTTGGGTTTGGTGGTGGATTCTGTTATATTTTGTCGGACATTTGCGATATCCGTCAATACCTCTTTGAAAAAAATGCCCTATTTTAAAATTATTGACAAAATGAAAAAAAGGTATGTACTATTGGGATTTTTTATATTATAATGGATTCGGGAGACAATCTGCATCATTCCACGGGTATGCGGAGCTTTTCCCGAGAAAGGTGAGGTGTCGTGTTGAATTCGCGGGCTGCGTCGGCAAATTCCGCTTCTTAAAGAATAGCACAAAAATTCCGTCTATTCAAGAGTTATTGACGATTTCTTGAAGAAAAAACCTTTTTTCTTCCTGTTTTGGGTGTAGAAGTTTGATTTTTCCAAAACGCTCAATTGCACAAAATCAAAATCGATTTGTTTCGGTTTTGGGAGAAACCTCACAAGGCAACTCCTTTTTTTCATTGGCTTTAAGAGGGAAAATGGAAAAAGTCGGGTGCAAAGTGCACAAAAAAATCGAATTATATTCTACTTTCTAATCTTCGGTTTGGTTTAGATGACGAAAAAATTCTTCAAAACTGTTGACATTGACGGAAAATGTGGTATAATGACAGTGGTGATTGCGAAGGGGCATTCACAAAGGGCTTCGGCTTCCGAGTGAAACACCCGTCAGACTGACCTGTCATCAGCTCACAGAATTCACGAAGTCATTATTTTTCTGAAAGGATGATTTTATCATGAGTACAGTATGGTCACTTAGCAATGTCGATGTCAATGAATTTCTTTCTATTATTGACAAATGCCAGAGCAACATCTACCTGGTAACGGAGGAGGGCGACAAGCTCAACCTCAAGAGCAAGCTCTGCCAACTCGTTGGTCTCCAAAAGCTCATCGAGGGCGGCATCATCTCCAACGCCACGCTGGTCTGCGACAATATCAAGGACGAAGAGATTCTGGTTAAGTATAAGCTCTACAAGGTCATCGAGGACTAATTTCTGAGGGATTTTTTTCCGAGGAAACAGCGTCCCGTACCTGTGCGGTCGGTCACATTTATTATTTCAGGCAAGTCTTATTGCATCGGCGGCCTGATGACCGCCGATGTGATCGTATCACCACTTACCGCATGATTGTTCCCGCTGTCAATTCGGTGTCTTGTTTCAAATACCCGGTTTTGCAGCTTTGATAGATTTTCAACACGACATCCCCTTATTTTTCTTTTTTTCATTATAATCCCTCTTAAAAACGTCAGCTCCCAATCCGTTTCGGGTATTGGGGGCTGACGTTTTTGTTTTCATTTTTTACACACAATGGAGCTCCATGTGTGCTATAATACATGTATTGACATTTTTCCGGAAGGAGAGAAGGATTATGAAAAAAAACAATGTCAAAAAATGGGTATTCATCGTATTGATTTCTTTTGCAGCGGCCGCTCTTCTTATTCCCAATATGATTTACCGGATGAACGAAAAGCTGGTGGAGCAGGAAATGATCCTGGAGGATGTGGATATCAGCGGTATCTCAGAGAAAACCTTTACCGGCTCATATATGTCGGGGCAGATGTCGGCGGATGTGGAAGTAACGGTTGTCAACGGCCAATATACGGAAATTCTTCTCACTGATTACGCGGGCATCAATCCCACGAGGGCCAGACAAGTGGCGGACGCCATTGTACAGTATCAGACCATTACCCCCAATGATGGCGATATCGGCACCCAGTATACCGACAAGATTGTGCAGAAGGCAGTATATTACGCCATCCGCTACAGTCTCAGCGGTAATGCGTAACAGAAGTGATTTTATAGCAATCCAAACAAACAAAAAGACAAGTTCGGCGCGCTGGTGAGCACATGGCTGCGTTGCTAGGTGGGCGCCAGCCCACCGTCGTCCTCCGCCTTGCCCTGCACTCACCATCATCGCCTCCTTTTGTCTCCCTGATTATTTGGATTGCTATAAACAACCAATAGTATAATAATAAATTGTTACAGAATTATTGAAAAATCATTGATTTTTTTGAGTGATTGCATTATAATTGAATATATATATTTTGCATAGTGCAATCATTACATTTCTTGAGAGGGGCGTATTGGGTTTTATGAAAAGCATAACTCACCGAGCCAGACTTGTCACGTTGTTCGCGGGATGGTTTATGCTCCTGTTGCTGACGGGCTGCGCCAATATGGCAACCACCATTGAGCTGGATGGCGAAAAGTTCAGCGGGACGCGTGTCATGTCCGTTACCTTTGATGTGGATGAGCTGAACACGAAGCTCCCCGGCGGTCTGGAGGATCTGAACGAGCTGATTGACGGAGCCATTCCCAAGCAGATGACCTATCAATATGAGGTCAAGGACAGCGACGCGGTTTACAACTTTACGCTTGCGTTTGAGTCCAAGCAGGACTACATCGACAAAGTTAAAAATCTGCTGAGCAGCAAGGCTCCTGAAGTGACGTTTTCTTACTCTACGGGCGCGTTTACACGCGGCGTGGTGTATAAGGAAAATTTTGAGAGCCGTGAACTGTTCGGATGGCTCGACCGTGTGATCACCGAAAACGGTTTGACGTCGGCTTCGCAAAATTATACATCCGAAAAATTCTGGACGCAGACGGGCGTTAAGATTCATCTGGACGGCGATGAGTTCAGTTGCGACGGCGGACAGGTGGACGTGACATCTGGCGGACAGTCTGTAGTAACAGGCATTACCATTTCCACGGTGATGAAGACCTCCGGCGATATCGAGCGTAAAATGCAGATTACGGTACCGTCTGCTGTGGATAAAAAACAGATTACCCAGATTGAAGGATTCCTCAACGACAATACGCCTGACAGCGGCAGATGGTCTAAGCGAACCCGTTCCAACAGCATTATCTATACGGTGGAATTCACCGCAGGCAGTGCGGCAAAGCTCCAGACTTACATGGAAAAGCTGACCAATGCAGAAGCAGCGGTTTCGTTTGAGGATGTGCAGGATATTTCCCAGCCCCTCGCGCAGAGTACAGAGCTGGCAGAAGCGCTGGATTTCTCCTATTTCGGGGGAGAAGGCGGCGTGAATGTGAATTATGAAATCAGCTCGGAAGTGAGCGCGCCTTATCGCATCAATATCAACGAAGGCGATCAGGAGAAGGACGCCAACGCGGTGGCCGATGGCAGCAAGCTGGTGGAGGGCGGCAACGTCAGAACCATCACCTACAAAACGCTGTTCCGGCGTATGGCGCGGGTGAATGAGATTGACTACAACCTGATTCAGACCGGAGGCAATAAGTTCATCCGGGAAATCGTGATTTCACTTGCCAGCGGCACCGACGCGTCGATTCTGGACAATATCGCTGCGTATTACAAGGTCAAGGGCGCCGCCAATACCAAGATTACAGTGGAAAACGAGTCCGTTCCTACAGTGAAGATTTATATCAGCGGCAGCGCCAAAAAGGTGGTTGCGGCGGAGTCGGTACTCTTTGGCGGTGTGGGCGCGCGCGCGCTGGCTTATGATCGCAACTGGGGGATTTTCAATATCAAGCCCACCACCAAGCTGATGGACAGCTACGATATTACGTCCCTTGTCTCGCTGATGAATGTGTCGGGATACATCTACACCTATAGCTATGATGGCAACATGGTGACCCGTATTACCTGCACCGTGGACGGTGAGCAGGTCTCCAAGGAGATGACTAATGAGGAAGATGTGGTGGGTTTTGGCCTGAGCAACGGCATTCAGACCATTATGATCCAAGGCTATTATTTCAACGGTTGGGCTGTCTTCTTTATTGTCGTCTTTATCCTGCTGTTGATTGCGCTCATTGCGATGGCAGTGCTGCTCTATCTGTATAAGACCGGCAAGATCGACATTCCTGATCGCTTCAAGAAGCAACCGCCGATGCCCGAACCGGAGCCGCAGCCGATTTATGCGCCCATGCCGCCTCCGATGGAATATTATCCTGAGCCGATGCCCGAACCGGAACCGGAGCCTATTCCGCTGCCGATGCCCGAGCCGGAGCCGCGTGATCTCACCGAAGGATTCGGAGAAGAGGAACCGTTTGTTCCCATCGACTTCAACATCGTTCCCGAACCGGAGCCTGAACCGGAACCGGAGCCCGAACCGGAGCCCGAACCTCTGGGCGTGGAACCGGATATGAATCCCGTTCTCAGCTTCTCCGAAAAGTATCATCCCACAGAGGAATTTGTGGAAAAGGATCCGGAACCGACGGTTGCGCCGCCTCCCCCTCCCGAACCGCAGCCGCCTGTGCATGAGACACCTGCCGATTACACCGACGAGGATATGATCGACGATTTGGATGCACTGGGTCTGTTGGGAGAATATACCCGACGCGTGCAGAAAGTAAAGGTCAGGGTACGCAGAGTACAGGTGCCGGATGACGAAGATTAATTCTTCTGTATTGTGAAGCGTTCTCAAGTTTTTCAAGCCGTACGGCATATTTTGCTGTGCGGCTTGATGTTTTTCTCCGAATTATTTACAATAAATTAATTGAAAAATGAGTGAAACGGATTGACTTTTACTGATATTATTGCTAAAATTCAAACTGGTTATTGTGTGCTATTCATTAAAAAGGCGGAAAGGGGGCTTTTTTGTTGCACAATCGTTTGGAAGAAACTATGGCGGTTTTTTTGTCTGTGCTGTTGTCGGCTGCGGCCATTATCTGGATGACAGGATGTTCACGCCAATCGAAAGAGAGCCGTGTCGTGGTGGGGCAGGTGCGTATCAACGAGGTCATGAGTGCCAACAGCTATTATGCCCCGCTTCCCGACGGAAGCTGTTACGATTGGATTGAATTATACAATTCATCTGATAAACCGGTCAATCTGAAAGGCTGCATGCTGTCGGATAACCTGAAACTGGCCAAGAAATGGATCGTACCCGCCGATCTGCTGCTCGAACCTCACGGCTATTGCCTGATTTATCTTTCGGGTTTGAACATGGTAGATGAAAACGGTAATTTTCACACCAATTTCAGGCTCTCCTCCAAAGGGGAAGACCTGCTTTTCAGCAACGAAGCAGGCGTAGCGATTCAGCAGCTTAGTCTGCCTCCAAGCAGCATGAGCAATATCTCCTATGGTTTGGCTAAAAATAAATATGTATGGTTTGCCGAGCCGTCTCCTGGCAGGGAAAACGCGGGAAATACCGCAGACACGCCGGAATCGCTGGTGGTGCCCGAAAGCGGCATTCTAATCAATGAATACATGACAAAAAACACTTATGTGATTTATGACGGTAATAACCGATACAGCGACTGGATTGAACTGTACAATTCTTCGGACAGCGATGTGAGTCTCAGCGGTTATTCGCTGTCGGATACCGAGGGCGGCGGAGGAGGAAAATGGTTCTTCCCGGAAGATACAGTGATCAGTGCAAACGGTTATCTGCTTGTTTTCTGTACCGATCAGCCGTCTCCCGATTCAAATGTACTGCATGCGGGTTTCGGACTCAGCACCGGAGAAACTGTGACGCTGTATTCTCGTACGGGGCAGGCAGCGGATGCGGTGAAGCTGGCGGAGCTCAATCAGAATGTTTCCTGTGGCCGTGAACCGGAGAGTGGAGAATTCCGGCTGTTTGCCAGTCCCACGCCGGGCAGGGCGAATACGACATATGCCTATGAAATGACGTCTAAAACCAAGGCTGCTCCTGCGTCATCCGTTTTTGTAAGCGAAGCCTTGTGTGTGTCCGACAAAGAAGGAAACTTCAAGATTGATTTTATTGAAATCCACAATTCATCTGCCACAGCGGTTTCGCTCAAAGGGTATGGATTGTCCAAGAGTGAAGAAGGAGCGGCATTTTTTTTTCCCGATGTCAGTCTTGAAGCGGGAGGATATACCGTCGTGTATTGCAGCGGAAAGAACGTATCGCAGGCGGGCAAGACCATGCAGGCCGCTTTTAAGCTGAATCAGGGCGGAGAGGATATCTTTTTTTTTGACGCGGGCGGTCATATCATTGACATTTTTACATCAGGCAAGCAGACAAATGGTCATTCTTCGGGAAGGGTTGACTCCAGAATCAATGAGGTGGTAGTCTTTGACACTCCTACGCCCGGCGAAAGCAACAGCGACGTCAAGACCTATGCGGGATACGCACCGACGCCGTTTTTTTCGTCGGAAGGCGGCTATGTGCCGAAAGGATTTCAGTTGACCGTCACGGTTCCTGATGGCTGCACCGTTTATTATACGACGGACGGCAGTTCTCCCAGTCGTTCTTCTGCGGTTTATGAGAAGCCGATTACCATCCGGCAGAGCACAGTTGTACGTGCCGCCTCTTATCGAAAAGGCTGTCTGATGAGCCAGACAGTGTTTGCCACCTTTCTGGTGGAAAAAGAACATACGATCCCTGTTGTCTCGGTGTCGTCATCGCCAAACGGATTGTTTTCTCCCTCAAACGGAATCATGTACAACGGTGCAGGAGGACTGGAACCGGGAAAAGCGAATTTTATGAGTAACCAGAAGCGTGAAGCGACGTTTGAATATTTTGTAGACGGCAAAAGAGCGGCCGTTTTTTGCGCCGGGATCAAGATTTTTGGCGGAGCGTCCCGCGCATTTGAGCAAAAGGCGCTGGCGGTGCTTATGAGCGAAAAATACGGAGCCAATGCGTGTTCGTTTCCTTTTTTCGGGGCGTATGGCGCGGACACGATGGAGGCCCTGCTGCTGCGACCTTCCGGTCAGGACTGGTCCAGGAGTCACATCCGGGATGAATTCTGTTCGCGGATCGTGAGAGGCAGCACGATTCAGTGTGATTATCAGGAGGCGCAGCCTGTTGCGCTTTACATCAACGGCGTGTATTGGGGATTGTATTATCTCAGGGAAAAGCTCAATGAAGATTATCTCGTCAATAAGTACGGCTATACCAAGGGCAAAATTGACATCATCAAGTGGGAGGGCGCCGCTCAGTCCGGCTCTTTAAAAGAGTGGAAAGAATTGCAGAATTGGTGCGATACACATGATTTGAGAAAAAAGCAAAATTACGAATATGTCTGTTCACAGGTGGATATTGACTCATTGATTGACTGGTGGGTGTTTGAGACATATGTGGGAAACGTCGATACCGGCAATGTGCGTTGCTGCCGCAGCCGGGAGAACGGAAAGTGGCATTGGATGCTGTATGATCTCGATGAAGCGTTTCATCTGGTGGGGTATCGTGTGAATTACATCTCGCGGTATGCGCAGTGTTACACGCACGGTTATGATGTTCTGGCGGTTCCGGACAGCACCAAAGGCAGCCGGAATTCCTTGACGTATGCTTTGATGAAAAACAAAGATTTTCAGTCGAGATTTATCACGGCGTATTTCCGGCACATCAAGACGACATTTGCGCCGGAACGGCTGAACTCTCTCTTTGAAGAACTAAACAGTGAAATAGAACCCGAAATGGCACGACAACGCCAGCGGTGGGGAAAGCCCTCCGACAGCCTGTATCAAAAGCATGTGAACATTATCAGGGAAATCATCAACAATAAGCCTGAGATTGCCAAAAATCAAATCAAAGAGGCGTTCAAGCTTACCGATGCGCAGGTAAAGAAGTATTATGACCAGGCCTGAGAAAACAGATGCCAACATAAAGGAGGTGACAGAGTGTGAGATACAAAAACCATAAGCTGCGGCATGAACTGAAATACAGCATATCCTATCGGGATTACTGGGAACTGAGAACGCGTGCTATGGCCTTTATGCGGCACGATGAGCATGGTAATGACGGGAAGTATTTTATCAGGAGCTTATATCTGGACGATATTCTTCTCTCGAATTACAATCAGAAAATGGACGGTTGGAACCGGAGAAGAAAATACAGAATCCGTATCTATGATCTGAACCGTGATGTGATCAAGTTTGAAATCAAGGATAAATATGACAGCTATATTGCCAAGGAATCCTCACTGATCAGTTATGATGAGTGTCAAAGTCTGATTAGCGGTGATTTTGGATTTGTCAGTGACATGATTTTTGACAATTCCGACGGCGGCAGGCAAAAAGCGCTGCGTATGGGATACATCGACTTTGCCGGCAAGATTCTCTTTCCGCAGGTGGTGGTGGATTATGATCGCGAAGTGTTCATCTGTGACGAGGGAAATGTCCGTATGACCTTTGACATGAATCTCAGAGCGGGGCAGGGATCGGGCGATATGTTTGATCCGCTGCTGCCCACGGTGTCGGCTTATGAACCGGGACAATTGATTCTGGAAGTCAAGTATGACGATTATCTGCCGAATTATATCAAGCATATGCTGCGGCCGCTGGGGCGCTGGCAGTCTTCACAGTCGAAATATGCCATGTGCTGTCTGGCACAGGCGAATTATTTAGGAAAGGATGTTTATTAATGAGTTTCAGCGATGTTTTTAAAGGGCGCTTTTTGTCACAGGTGAGCAATATTTCCATGAGCGAGGCGTTTATCACGCTGTTAGTGGCAATTGCTCTCGGCCTGTTGATCTTTTTGGTGTATAAGCACACTTACAGCGGCGTGATGTACAGCCGCAGCTTTAACATGTCGCTTCTTCTGATGGTCGTGATTACGTCGGTCATCATTCTGACCATCAGTTCCAATGTTGTGCTGTCGCTTGGCATGGTGGGTGCGCTTTCCATTATCCGCTTCCGTACCGTCATCAAGGATCCGGTGGATATTATGTATCTGTTCTGGGCGATTTCCATCGGTATTATTGTGGGTGCCAAGCAGTATTTGTTTGCGGCGCTGTGTGTGGCGGTGATTGCCGTGCTGTGCTTTATTATGGGTATTTTCAAAAAGAAAGACGCTATGTATTTGATCATTGTGCGTTACAGTCACGAAGCGTCTCCTTCTATTGAAAAAGCCATCAAATCCATCAAGGGCAAGGTCAGGAATAAGGCCGTTACAAGAAACGGCATAGAGACAATCATCGAAGTAGGCAGCAAGATTGCCGACAGCAATTTTGTAGAAAGACTGTCCTCTGTCAACGGTGTGGCAAGCGCTGTGCTGGTCAATTACAACGGAGAATACTGCGAATAACATAATACTATAGCAATCCAAACAAACAAAAAGACAAGTTCGGTCCTAGGTGGGCGCCAGCCCACCGTCGTCCTCCGCCTTGCCCTGCACTCACCATCATCGCCTCCTTTTGTCTCCCTGATTATTTGGATTGCTATAATTGCCAATTGGAAGTAGACAATTAGTATAAAACCCGATAAAACAATCCGATCAATCACTGGAAAATGCCGATCTTTTTTGGGGTCGGCATTTTCTTTTTGCAAATACTGCTTGCAATAGCGGGGCATTAATGATATAATAGATAAAAATAGATTTCTGACCGGAGGTTTTTTGCACTATGTCATATAAAGAGGACTTTGTTAAATTTATGGTTCGTTCCGGCGTACTGCTGTTTGGCGACTTCACCACTAAGAGTGGACGCAAGACCCCGTATTTTGTCAACACCGGTAATTACAAAACCGGTGCGCAGGCGGCCAAGCTGGGCGAATATTATGCCCGCAATATCCAGGAACATGTGGAAGGGAAAATCGACGCGTTGTTCGGCCCCGCTTACAAAGGTATTCCGTTGGCCGTGGCCGCCGGCATTTCGATGTCCCAGCTCTTTGACCGCGATATCAATTACTGCTTCAACCGCAAAGAAGTGAAGGATCACGGTGAGGGCGGCGCGATGGTAGGCTACAAGTTGCAGGATGGAGACCGCGTGCTGATCGTGGAGGACGTCATTACCGCAGGTACCGCCATTCGCGAGACGCTGCCGATTTTGAAATCCGCTGCCGATATCGAAATCGCCGGTATGGTAATTTCGGTGGATCGTATGGAAAAAGGCAAGGGCGAAAAGACCGCCATTCAGGAGGTCTATGAGGAATTCGGTATTGTGACTTATCCCATTGTCACAGTGAAGGAAATCATTGAGATTCTTCACAACAATCCTGTAGACGGCAAGGTTTTTATCGACGACGAGATGAAGGCGAGAATGGAAGCGTACATGGCGCTGTACTGCGTCAAATAATCTAAGGTTTGCAAACGCCGTTTGGTACGCTTGCCCACAGGCGTATTTCTCGGCGTTTTTTGGGAGGATATTATGTTAAGATTCAGGACAAGCTTGAATTACGGATGGAGATTCACCCCGGATTATTCCCCGAATAAAAGCAAAAATGAGAATTTTGATTTCACCGTCCGACCTGTGGATATTCCCCACAACGGCGGCAGTGGCAAACTGAATTATTTCAGCGGTGAGGATGACAGCAAGATCGTCCAGTACACCAAGCTGTTTGTGGTGCCGGACGAGATGGAGGGTAAGCGGATTCTCCTTCATTTTGACGGTGTAATGAGCTGTGCGGCAGTATTTGTTAACGACAAGGCCGCGTTTGCGCACAAGGGTGGATTTACGGGATTCAGCTATGATATCACTGAACTGCTGTGCGACAGCGAAAATAAGCTCACCGTTATTGTCGATTCTTCTGAGCGTCCCGATACGCCGCCCTACGGTGCGCCGCTGGATTACCTCGGTTTCGGTGGCATTTACCGTGAAGTGTGGCTGGAAGGCGTTCCCCCGCTTTACATCAAGGATACTTTTATCCATCCTATGCTGACCGAAAAGGGATGGAAGCTGGACATAACAGGCGAGATCGGCGGCGAGGGAGAGCGCAAGCTGGCGTTTTCGCTTTATGATGGCAGCAAACGGCTCGGTTCTTGCCAGTATAAAGCGGAGCAGGCCAATTATCACGTTTCATGGACGGTTTCGGCCGAGGTTACCCCCTGGACGCCCGAAAATCCCAAGTTGTACACTTTTAAGGTGACGCTTTCGGGAGGCGACGAGCTGGAATATACCATTGGTTTCCGGCAGGTGAGAGTGGATGCACAGGGCTTTTATCTCAACGGCAGGCGCATTAAGCTGCTGGGCGTCAACCGCATGCAGAATTACGCCGGTCAAGGCTTTGCGATGCCTGCTTCGGCGCAGCGAGGCGACGCGGATCTCATCAAATCGCTGGGGTGCAATGCCGTGAGAACCGCCCGTTATCCCCAGAGCAAAGCCTTTGTCGAGCGCTGCAATGAGATCGGACTCATGGTGATCTGGGATATGCCGGGCTACCGATATACGAAAGACGGAGAATGGCTGAATGCGTTGGTGGAGAACGTCAGCGAGACGGTGAGAGAACACCGCAACGATCCCAGCATCGTGATGTGGGGCACGCGTACGGATGACACGAAAGAGCATCCTGCTGCCAATAAGAAAATTTGCGACACTGTCAGAAGTCTGGATCCTTCCCGACCTATGTACGGTGTGAGAAACTTCAAAGGAAGCGAACTGCTGGAAGAGGTCTATGGTTTTAACGACTACGAAAAGCACAGCCTCACTGAAAGTTTCAATTATGATATAGCGGAAATGACCCTCAGCAAATCTCCTATGATGATTACCGAACACACCGGATATCTTTATCCCGCACGGATAGACGGCAGTGAAAAAGATCTGCTCGAACAGGCACTCAGTCACGCACGCATGATCGACGCCGCTTATGCGGGCAATGAAGTCATCGGCGCTTTCGGCTGGTGTCTGAGCGATTATAACGCACATGTCAGCTTTGGCGGCAACGACGGTATTTGTCCCTACGGAATCTGCGATAGCAACCGCATTCCCAAGCTGGCGGCGTCGGTCTACCTGAGCCAGACTTCCGCTAAGCCGGTGCTTGAGATATCTTCTGCTATGATGGCTGGTGAGCACAAATTCGGCATGATCGGACATGTATATGCCTTTACCAATTGCGACAGTGTAAAGCTGTATAAAAATAATGAGTTGATTGCGGAGTTTTTCCCTGATCGCGCCAAATATCCGCATATGCCTCATCCGCCCATTTTGATTAATGATCTGATTGGCGGTAAAATGGTTGCGCAAGAGGGTTTTGACGCGAAAAAGGAACAGGATATCCGCCGTATCATCGGCGAGATGAGCAACGACGTTTCTTCTGCGTCCGGAACAAGTGTGAAGGATAGTTTTATTTCGCTTTTTAGCTCAAAACCGAACAACAAGGTCTCGGAAGAAGAAGTGGTGCGCCTTTATGAGCGGTATGCAGTGGCGAGAAGCGCCAAAACCTCTTTCCGTTTTGAGGGAATTATCAGCGGCAGAGTGGCTGTTACCGTGGTGAAAGAACCCGTTATCAAAACGAAATTTAAGGTCAATGTCAGCAGCAGCAAGCTGATTCATGGGGATACCTATGACGTCGCTCGCATAGAAGTGGCAGCGGTGGATTCCAATGACAACCGCATTCATCATTTCAACGATTGTCTGACGATCACCTGTGACGGTGCGCTGGAAGTTATGGGAGCCTCGGTGTTGCCTTTTGTGGGCGGTGCGGCGGCGTTTTATGTACGCACCATGGGCGGCCGCAAGCAAGCCAATATCAAGGTGGTCACTCAAAGTATGGGAGAATTTAATATTCCGCTGAGCGTCATCCGCAAGTCATCCAAAGAGCTGAATATCTCCAGAACCGAGGAACAGACCGAAGAATAATGAGAAAGGAAGGCGGTGCGAGTTTGAAAACCATCTCCTTTCAATGTAAAAACAAGGACAGCGAAATCATGGGAATCGTGATCTGCATCCTCCTTTTTCTGGCGGGATGGATGGTATCTTCCGCGATCGCGCGAGCCTATGGTGACAATTTACTGGTGACGGTGGCCATTCCCGTTTTGTTTCTGACCTGCGGCGTGGTGTATATATCAAAGAAAAACAAGACAGCCGGGGAGGATGGCACCGCGCAATTCAGCGACAGCGGCAGGGTGCGGCTTTGTTTTGACGGACGCAGCGTGATCTTTGACTGCAAGGACGTGAAAAATCTGTATTACACGCGTGATACGCTGACCAATGACGCCGTGGGCAGCGGGTATATCCTGGTTATCAGACTACCTTACCGTTCTTACCGGATTTTTTCGCAGGAACTGGTACAAGGCGTGTCAGAATTTGAAAATACCGATTTGTATGCCGTTTATCTGGAACTTAAAGACAGGATGAATGCGTATGAGCAGTCTGAATGAATTTTTTCAGGAGAACGGCTACACATTGCACCGGAACGCGTTCAGACGAGAACGACTGCCGCTATGCTGCCGTTCAGGTAATTGGCAGTCAACGCACAGGGGCATCCGGTTTCTTGGAAAACAGGGGGAAGAGTTGATACTGCCACTTGTCCGCTGTGAGATTTGCGGCCGACAATATGCCCAGGAAAATGGGAAATATTTTCCCGCGGACAATGCGCTTCAATTTGACTTAGTGAACATAGAGTAAAAAACTCCACAGGAAATGCTTTCTTGGAAATGAAAGCTTTCCTGTGGAGTCTTACTTTTATACTAAATGTCTACTTATGATTGAGATCTAGTATTAAAAATAGCTGACAAAGCCTACTGCTTTGCCGAGAATCTTGATGGCGTTGAGTTCATCGCGGCGGTAAACAAGCGGGGGATAGAGACTGTTTTCAGGCATGAGCGTGATGGCGCCGGGGTGCTTGTAAACGCGTTTGAGGGTGGCTTCATCCCCGATCAGTACCGCCGCGATTTCACCGTTTTCACAGTCGGGTTGCGAGTGGATGAAAACAATGTCGCCGTCGCAAATACGAGCGTTAATCATGCTGTCTCCTTTGCATCGCAGAGCGAAATTGGCATTGCAGCCGATCGGCGCTGCCACATAGTCCTCCACGTTTTCTTCCGCCAGAATGGGCACACCGCAGGCGATGCTGCCTACCAGCGGAATCATGTTCTGATTGCCGGAAACTTCGTCCCAGCCCATCAGTTCGATGGGGGAGATTCTGAGAATTTCCGCCAGCGGCTCAATGATGGAAATGGGGAGCTTTTCAATTTCATGGCTTTCATAGCGATAGAGGGTGGCGCGGGAGATGCCCAGTTCGTCTGCAATATCCTTCACATTGAGTCCTAGCTGAATACGGCGCTGCTTAATCTTTTCGTTGACATTCATAGTGATACCGGCTTTCTTTTTATATTTTTATACGAAGTTTCTTTATAAATCGTATTGTGAGTTTATTCTATCATACTTTTCGCGAAAATGCAACCCTAAAAATTGTTAAAAAATTATAAATCTCAAATACGCGAAAAAATACTTGACAAATGGAAATAGCTGTGATATATTAAATACATGGTTAGCATAAATGCGACCGAAGAAAGGTCGCACTGGCTGACATCCTTGTAAATTGCAATTTATCCACGGGAACAATTATTTTTTTTTACAATCTTAATCTCGTTTCTGAGAAACGAGAAAATGGAAAGGCGGTAATTATTATGAAGAAAACCATTCAGGTCTTGCTTACCGGTACAAAGGAAATCGTGTGGTATCTGTTTCAGGTAGCGGTACTGAGCGGAGCGGTGATTCTGGGCTTCAAATGGTCCGGTGATTTGCTTGAACCCATCTGTGAGCATGTCAATGTGGGAGTAGGGCTGTTTCTCATTTTTGCTGTCATAGCGGCTTTTATTTACATAGATAATAAAAATGCCGTGGAAGAAAAACAGGGCGCGAACAGACAGGGCAGCAGAAGAGAACAGATTCTTCGCTGAGTTTTCTGAAATGCTGTTATTGACAAGATAGCAATAAATACAATTGCAGCCTCACTTGACGGACTGGCGAAAAAACAAAGCCCCTGAAAGCCGACTGTGTGATCGGACTTTAAGGGGCTCGCCCAATTGACGAAACAGAGAAACTATTCGGCTGTCGCTGCGTCTGTTGTGTCTGTCGTTTCCTGAACCTTGTCGGAAGCACTAACATCAGAGGGCGTAACGAAAGGCATTGTAGTGGTGGTAGTAGTGATAAAGGTGGAATTAACTTTGTCGGTATTTCTGAGAACAATCGTGGATCTGGGCGGCATAATCAGCTTACCGTCGACGTAACAAACCGGGCAAGCGTTGGCTTTGATCTCGGGTACTTCGTATTCGTATTCCTTCATGTAGGCCTTGAATGCCTCGTATTCTACATAATCGTCCGCGATGACAAATCCGCTCACTTGGCTGTAGGCGCTGCTGTAACCTGCGGCTTTTAAATCCACATTTTTGACAGTGGATGTGAGATTTTGCAGCACCATAACGGCGGAATCATCATAAGCACAGGTGTAGGCGGCGACGTTACGGTTTTGAACATCACAGGCAGAGACAACCTGTGCGCGCTGAATCTCAGGATTTTTCTTCTTGAGGCGAATGAGCTTCTGATAGTGGCAGACCAAAGAGTCGGGGCTTTTGAGCTGGTCGTAAACGCCATACTTCGGCGGGGCAATATAATCCGCGCCCTTGGGACGAATAATATTGCTTCCGCTTTCTTCTGATGACCACTTGATGGGGAGGCGTTTTTCGCTGTCATTGTTCCAGCCCTCCATCATTCCGATTTCTTCGCCGTAGTAGATGAAGCTGTTACCGGGCAGCATCATATAGAGACTGGCGGCAAGCTTACGGTCGGCAGAACCGGTGAAGTAAGTACCGCTTCTCGGCGTGTCATGGTTGGAAAGGAACGGCGCGTCAATGGCGTTAAGATTTTGGTTTCGTATATCAGTGTTGAATTCTTCCAGATGTTTGGCCAGCTTAACGCCGTTGCCGTTGGAAATATTATAGTAGAGACCCAGATAAGGCCCTGCGTAGCTGCAATCAAAATTAAAGACACTGTCGATGCCGCTCTTGTAGAATTGGGTAATCACGTAGGGGCCGTCCCACACTTCGCCCACAAAATAACAATCCGGATTGACAGATTTGCCGTAATCGACAATCGTTTTGAGGAAATCAATGCTCTTTTCCTGGGATTCACTGAAATAGTATTTGACCGCATCCAGACGGAATCCATCTACTCCTTTGTCGAGCCAGAATTTCATGATATCCTTAATCTCGCGCAGGACGTCGGGATTGTCGAGATTCAGGTCAGGCATGGAGTCAACAAAGCGACCCTCATAATAATATCCTTCCTCGTTGTCCGGGACAGGATGGTAGCCTTTGACAACATTTCCTTCCGCGTCTATAGGCGGTTCAGTAGTGAAGTTGTAATAATGGACATATTGGCTGTCCACGCCTTTATTGAGGTCGGCCACCGCCTGTGTGAACCACGGATGCTCGTTGGATGTGTGGTTGAGTACAAGGTCGAGGATGAGATGAATGCCGCGCTGATGGAATTTTTGCAGCAGTTCATCAAAGTCATCCATCGTGCCGTAGGTAGGGTCTATTTCGTAATAATTGGTGACGTCGTATTTATGTTCCGAGGGTGATGTGAAAATCGGCATGAGCCACACCGCGTCGATGCCAAGCGCCTGTGAGTCGTCCTGACCGTCGGGCGCTTTGAGGTAGTCGATTTTGGAGATCACGCCCTGCAAGTCTCCAATACCGTCGCCATTGGTATCGCTGAATGAGCGGACATAGATTTCATAGAAATTCCGGTAATTGTCGTCGTAGGTTTTTGTTGCGGTGGGCGTTTGCTGGCTGCATGAGACGAGCAGCGAGGCAAAGATGCTCAATGACAAGAGTGCAGATAACAATTTTTTCAACATTTCGTCATACCTTTCACTAGAATATTCATTTTTATTTAACATAATTATACAATTGATATAATAAAATGTCAATAAAAAGTTGGAATTTTAACGAAATATCTGGGGGTGTTTCGGGGCATAATCAATTCCGATGAAAAAATGAACGGTTATGTGAAATTGGGTGAGAGATTGAGAAACAGGAAGAAGTTTACTCTGTATGATAAAAATGTGATTGTCACAGGAGCGTCGGGGGGACTCGGCAGGGAACTGACACTTTGTTTGATAAAGAAATACCGCTGCTGTGTGCTGGGTGTGGGGCGCAATGAACAGCGCTTACGGGAAACGGCGGAATTACTGGGAGATGCCGCCGACAGTTTCCGTTTTCGTGTGGCAGACGTGACAAAGCGGGAAGACTGGAGATCTTTGGCGGCGGACGGATTTGATACGGATGTGCTGATTAACAACGCGGGGATTTTGCCGCGATTTTCTCAATTCGGGGATTACACCGATGAAGAAATCGAAAAAGGCATGGATACTAATCTGCAATCCGTTCTCTACGGGTGCAGGGCATTTCTGCCGTTGTTTAAAAATAAGCAGGGAACGGCGATCATCAACATTGCCAGCGCGGACGCCCTTTGTCCGTTAGTGGGTACGTCGGTTTATTCAGCGGGAAAGGCGGCGGTCAAAGCGCTGTCGGAAGCCATGCGGGAGGAATACCGGGGGAAGGTGTACATTCCGACGGTTTGTCCCGGTTTTATCCGCACCGATATCATGAAGGGGCAAAGCCGAGCGGTCAGTCCGCTGGTGCATCTGGCGAGCATGCCCGCCGATAAGGCAGCGCGGGTGATTTTGCGGTGTGCCAATGTGCGTCGCTCCCAAATCGTGCTAGGCCCGGACGCGCATTTTATGTCGGCTGCTTACCGTATTGCGCCGGTGTGGTCGCTGCGGCTTTTCCGCGTTTTTATGAAAGCGTCGGGACTGGAGCTTTTCGCGGATATTTTTGCATGAGTTTTTTTAACAGAAAAGACCGATACAACGGCAGTTCCTGGTGTATCGGTCTTTTCATATGAAATAATTATTCCTTGAAACCGTCGAGCACCTTGTAGAGCAGTTGATAGAGGAGCAAGGCTTCGTCTTTGTCGAGCCTGATGCGGCAAGCCACCTGTTCGGGTATCTCGACGGCACGGTCTTGCAGAGCTTCCCCCTCGGGTGTAATGGCGGCAATCAGCACGCGTTCATCCTCTTTGCTGCGGGTACGGGTGATGTATTGCTTTGCTTCGAGGCTTTTGAGAACGGGGGTAAGGGTGCCGCTGTCGAGACAAAGGCGCTGCCCCAATTCCTTGACGCTGATCTGTCGCTGCTCCCACAGCACCATCAGCGTCACATATTGCGTGTAAGTAATGCCAAGTTCGTCCAGAAAAGGACGGTACTGCTTGATGACTTCCCGCGAGGCGGCATAGAGGGGAAAGCAAAGCTGGTTTCCCAGTTTCAATGCGTCGTATCGTGATTCTTCCATACTTATAATTCCTTATGATGTGTGCGTTTCGATATACGCCTGCCGCACGGCGCGCGCGAGCTGGTCGGCGCAGGAGGTGGGCTTTTTGCCGCAGGTGTTGCCTTTGAGCGCGCCTTCGATCTGGTCTACCGTCATGCCGTTGACCAGTTTGGAGATGGCTTTCAGATTGCCGTTGCAGCCGCCGGTAAAGCGGATATTGGTGATGATATCACCGTTGATGTCAAAGTCGATCTGCATGGGGCAAACGCCGCGGGGTTCATACGAATATTTCATTTCAGCAGCTCCTTGATTTCATTTTCCAATTTTTCAGGGGTGACAGTGGGGGCATAGCGTTCCACGACATTGCCGTCGCGGTCTATGAGAAATTTGGTGAAATTCCACTTGATATTGCTGCCCATGACGCCGCCCTTTTGTGATTTGAGGTAGGTGTAAAGCGGACTTTCGTCCTCGCCGTTGACGTTGATTTTGGCAAACTGCCGGAAGGTGACGCCAAAGCGGCCTTTGCAGAACGTGACAATTTCCTCCTCGGTGCCGGGCGCCTGATGACCGAACTGGTTGCAAGGGAAATCGAGAATTTCCAGACCCTGCGCCTGATAGGTTTCATAAAGTGCCTGCAACCCCTCGTATTGCGGTGTGAATCCGCAGCCGGTGGCTGTATTGACAATGAGCAGCACCTTGCCTTTGTAATCCGAGAGCCGGACGTCGCTGCCTTGCGCGTCTTTCACAGTGAAATCGTAAATGGACATAAAAAATTCCTCCTTTTGATTATTCGCTTAATTCAATTGAACTCAATTGAATTTGATACTTCTATTATAAGCTCCCTGTGTATCGTTGTCAAGTGTTTTTTCTGTTTTTCATATTATCCCCGGGGAATCCTTAAAAAAACATAAATTTCCCCCGAAAACTGTTTTCATTGTGCCATGGATGTGATATAATGTCGGTATAAAACCATCACATGGAGTTGAATTGCTTGAATAAAAACAACATCAAAACCAAATCGGCATTTGTCGCGATTGTGGGCAAGCCCAATGTGGGTAAATCTTCCATTTTGAACCGTCTTCTGGGGGAAAAAGTGGCCATTGTTTCCGCCAAACCCCAGACCACGCGCAGCAAGATCATGGGCGTGATGAATGCGGGCGAGTACGGCGAGACGCAGTTGGTTTTCACCGACACGCCGGGACTGCACAAGCCAAAGAACAAACTGGGCGATTATATGGTCAAGACTATTGTGGACAGCATCGGGGACGTGGATCTGTGTCTGATGGTAGTGGAGGAATCCGGTAAGCTGCATGAGGCGGAGCTGGAACTGATCGAGAAATTCAAAAAGCTCGACATGCCCGCCGTGCTGGCCATCAACAAAATTGACAGGCTGCCCGACAAAACCCGCCTGCTCGAACGCATCGCCCAGTTTAGTCAGTTGTATGATTTCGTGGGCATCATTCCTGTGAGCGCACAGGACGGCGACGGTCTGGAAGCGCTGGTTGACAAACTGTGCGAACTGGCGGAGGAAGGCCCTCACTTCTTTGACGAAGACACGCTGACCGACCAGCCCGAACGCGTGATTGCCGCCGAGATCATCCGCGAAAAGCTGCTCCGGCTGCTCAGCGACGAGGTGCCTCACGGCACGGCGGTGGAAATCGAGAAAATGCGGGAGCGCGAAAACGGAGGCATCATGGATATCGAGGCGACGATCTACTGCGAAAAGGAATCCCACAAGGGCATTATCATCGGCAAAGGCGGCGCCATGCTCAAAAAAATCGGTACCTATGCCCGCACTGATCTGGAGAAATTCCTCGAAACCAAGGTCAATCTCAAGCTCTGGGTAAAGGTCACGCCCGACTGGCGCAACAAAGCGGGAGGTCTCAAGCGCTTCGGCTACACCGATCAGTAATGTGAAGTGTGAAATGTGAAATGATTTTGGAAGGAAATGTTCATGGAAATGATACAGGAATTATTGGATTGTCTTGCGGAGATGGATTTCAACGGATTTGACGAGGATTTTGTCAATGAATTGCTGGACAACCGCGACATTGAGGACTTTGACGGCGAGTGGTCGCGGGTGTACCGCGAGATAGAATCGCGCAAGAATCCCTCTGTCTATACGGAAGCCAGCGAGGAGGAACAGCAGGACATTCGCCGTCAGGCGTTCATGACAGTGGAGGAGCACGTCCCCGGCGAGCTTTCGGAGTATGTTTCCGACGATTTCGGATTGATTTATGACAGTTTCGTGCTGGGGTACCGTGACGCGTGGCTTGACAAGCTGATTGCCGCCTATCGCAGTAAAAACATTCCGGCGGGCGAGCTTCATGAATGAGATATTACTGACCTACGAATGACCGATCACTTCACACTTCACATTAACGTAAATTTTCTGTTAAATCTGCTGCCCCATGCCAATGTTTTTTATAATTCTGTCAATGATAGCAATGGGAGTATATATGGATAAACAGATATCTCCCCTTTATGAAACAATGAACCGCAGTTTTGCAATTCATCAAAAACTGACATGATTTATAAAAAACGGAGATGGCGGATAATGAGTAATCAGGAAGCATGGGATAAATTTGTGGAGACCGGCAGGGTGGATTACTATTTGCTCAGCCGGGGCATTGACATTTACGCGCAGGGATATGTGGCGCGTGTGGAACAACCGTCCGCGGAAAATGCGGAGTCTGTCGGAGGTGACAGCGTTGCATCAGAAGGTGGAGGGAATCGTGCTGAATGCTGTTACAACGGGTGACAACGACCGCCTTTGCACGATACTCACCGACAAATTAGGCGTGATTGCGGCGTATGCCAAAGGCGCCAGAAATATGAAGAATAAAAATTTCACCGCGACGGCGCAATTTGTGTACGGCCGATTTGACCTCTTTCACCACAGAAGCTATTACACGCTTGACGAATCGGAGTATGAAGAACTGAATCTCGGTCTGCGCGACGACATTGTGCGTCTGGCCGTCGCGCAGTACCTTTGTCAGTTGGCGATGGAGCTGGCGCCGGAAGGAGAACCGGCGGGCGAATATCTGCCCGTCCTTCGCGCGGCATTTTACTATCTTTCCGGGGATACCCGTGACCCGAAGCTCATCAAAGCGGCTGCTGAGCTGCGGCTGCTGAGCCTGTCGGGGTACATGCCGGATCTGGTGATGTGCGCGTCGTGCGGCGCGTATGAACATGACAGGATGTATTTTCTCCCCGCGACGGCGCAGATCAAATGTGACAACTGTGCGCCCGGCGGAGGGAAAGGCGGTCTGCCGCTGAGCCGCGGCGCGCTCACCGCCATGCGCCACGCGGTGCTGTCGGATGTGCGGAAGCTGTATGCTTTTTCGCTCAGCGGGGAAAGTCTGGAACAGTTTTATCGTGCTTCGGAGGCATTTGCGCTTTCCAAGTTGGAAAAAAGGCTGACAACACTTGCATTTCTGCGCACACTGTTGTAAAATAAGGTTAGAAACAAAGGAAATTTTGGACAATGACATATGATACCATTTTGAAAGCGGCTAGGGAGCAGTCGGCCATTGATTTAAATTGTGCCGCTGAGGATTTTTGTTCGGGTGAGAACAAGACAGTGCTTTCCGCACACCATGACAACGCCCGGCGCTATTTGCAGCTTCCCTTTTTCTGCCAGTTGGTTTCCTATGGCAGTAACGTGGTCGCCTCCGCCAGTGCGGAATTTTTGCCCACTGTCCGAGCCCATACGGAACGATACGGAGCGGTTCACTGTTTTGAAACGCCCGCGATACTCCGATTGAACCGGGAATTGCTGCAATATGACCATACGGTTTGCTTTATGGCGGCGTATTATCTGCCTGTCCCCGATGATTTGCAGCCGCTTGGGTATGACACGGGTACATATGAACTGCGTGTGATGGAAAAAGATGACTTTGCGCCCTATTACAGCCCCGCGTTCGGCAACGCGATTTGTGCCGAGCACAGCGAACGCGACGTTCTCGCGGTGGGCGCGTTTGACGGAGACAGATTGATCGGGCTGGCGGGCGCGTCCGCCGACTGCGACGCCATGTGGCAGATCGGCGTGGACGTGCTGCCGGACTACCGCAGACAAGGTGTGGCGTCGGCTGTTACTTCACGGTTGGCGTGTGAAATCATGGCGCGGGATAAGATTCCGTTTTACTGCGCGGCATGGTCGAATGTGCGGTCGGCACGCAACGCCCTCCGATGCGGTTTTCGCCCCGCATGGGTGGAACTGACCGCCAAGCCGGTGGATTTTGTGGAAAAGCTGATGTGATAACAATTGGAAAAATACCTTCTTCAAAGCCTGTCAGCCGACGGCTATGAGCGATTCGCTGTGATTAGGCGCATGTCGGATCAGGCGTTGCTGCAAGTGAGTTTTGGCGAGTGGGATGAGTATCTCGACAACGGCGCTCCCTCGGTGAAAAGAAAACCGGGCGATACGCTGACGGGGCATTTGTCTGTCGGACTGGTGTGTGACAGCGAAAAGGTTGACCTTCCCCTCTCACACAGGCAGCCTGTCCCTCAATCCCCGCATGTCGAGGCAGTGGTGGAGATTATCCAAATCATGGCGGATGATGCGGTTTTGGCGGCGTCTTCGCTGCAAGAAGAAGCGATTCTTATTGCGTTTGAGAGCGGTGTTCCCTATGCGGTTGGAGAGAGAATTCTGATACAAGGAGAGTTGAAATGGAATGAGGACATTTGAGGAAATGATACATCATTTCAGTGAAATGTTTCCCGATATTCCGTCCGAGGAATTGTTTGCCCCGGCGGAACCGGAAGATGTAGACGCGTTGGCGGAATTGTTCGGCGGCAGGGCAGCGCGTGTGATCGAATTTTACCGTCAATATGAACCGCAAAATCTGCCGATGCTGCCCTGTTATGGCAGTCTTTGCGATATAGCAGGCATCCTTGCGGAAAACCGCAGCGAAACGGGACAATATCTTGCGGCGTGCGGGGTGTTTGTCATCGGCACGACGGTGGGCGGGGGACTGATCTGTATCGACACCAACGAAGAACAAAACGGCGATCCGTCGGTGCGTGTGATGGATCACAGCTTTACGTATTACGACGAGGAAACCCGTTGCGCGAAAATTTTCCTCTGGCGCGGCAATTGGGGCAATTACGGCGTTGACGTCAGCCGTGACGGGACGCCGGAGGTTACGCCCGCCAATATTCAAAGATACAGCCATAGGCTGAGTGAATCCTTTACGGATTTTTGCTATGCGCTCTCTGTCAATCGGTATGACGACATTGAGGAATATTTATAATGATTAATTAAAAATACTGGAGATAACATGAACGAAAACAGAGACTACCGGGTGCTGGAACTCGGCAAGGTGCTGGAGATGCTTGCGGCCAAATGCTCCTGCGCTGACACCGCCGACGCCGCGTTACGAATCGAGCCGCAGACCGATCTGAACAAGGTGCATGAGATGCTGCTGCAAACCTCCGACGCGCATATGCTTGCCGGACGCTTCGGCACCCCATCTTTTGCCGGTGCGCCCAATATCGCCAATCCCCTGCGGCGCGCACAGTCGGGGGCGGTGCTTTCCATGGGAGAGCTGCTGAAAATCGCGTCGGTTATGAAGACCATCCGCATGCTGCGGGACTGGCGCAGCCATTGCGAAGGCGTTTCCACCTCGCTTGACGGGCATTTCATGACGCTTGTCTCCAACAACAGCTTAGAGGAAAAAATTACCGCCTCCATCAACAGCCCGGAGGAAATGAACGACCGCGCGTCGGCAGAATTATACGACATCCGCCGCAAGATCAAGAGCGCGGAAAGCCGTGTGCGCGAGCAGCTCGAAAAGCTCATCCGCTCCGCTACTTACCAGAAATATTTGCAGGACGCGCTTGTCACCATGCGCGACGGACGTTTCGTCGTACCCGTCAAGGCGGAATTTCGCGGACAGGTCGCGGGTCTGGTGCATGATACTTCCTCCTCCGGCGCGACGGTGTTCATCGAGCCGATGGCGGTGGTGGAAACCAACAACGACATCAAGCTGCTCAAAGGACGCGAGCAGGAGGAGATCGAGCGCATTCTCACCGCGCTGTCCGGTGAATGCGGCGACGACGCCGATATGCTGATTGCCAGTTACCACACCATGATCGAGCTGGATCTGCTCTTTGCCAAGGCGAATCTCGCCTATGATATGAACGCATCCATTCCCGTTGTGACGGCGGACGGTGTGATCGACATCAAAAAGGCGCGGCACCCTCTCATTGACAAGCACAAGGTGGTGCCGTCGGATATCCGATTGGGCGGCGATTACGACACCCTGATGATTACGGGTCCCAACACGGGCGGTAAAACCGTCACGCTCAAGACGCTGGGTCTGCTGACGGCGATGACCATGTGCGGCATGATGATTCCTGCGGGGGACAACAGCCGCCTTTCGATTTTTGACAATATTCTCGCGGATATCGGTGACGAGCAGTCCATCGAGCAATCGCTCTCCACCTTCTCCGCGCATATGACCAATATCATCCGCATCTTTCAAGCGGCGGGCAGCCGTTCGCTGGTGCTGCTGGACGAACTGGGCGCGGGAACCGACCCCATCGAAGGAGCGGCGCTGGCAGAAGCGATCATCGAACAGCTTCGCGGCAAAGGCGCGAAAATCGCTGCCACCACTCATTATGCCGAACTCAAAAGCTACGCGCTCACCACGCCGGGCGTGGAAAACGGAAGCTGCGAATTTGACGTGGCCACTCTGCGTCCCACCTATAAGCTGCTCATCGGTGTGCCGGGACGTTCCAACGCCTTTGCCATCTGCGCTCACCTCGGTATGCCGGAGGCGGTCGTGAATCAGGCGCAGTCGCTGGTTTCGGGGGACAATACCCGCGTGGAGGATGTGGTGGCGCAGCTCGACGCATCCCGTCAGGAGATGGAGCGCAAGCTGCGCGATGCCGAACAAACCCGCGCCGAAGCCGAAGCCATCAAAGCCGAGATGAAAGAACGCGAGGCGAAACTGGAAAAAGCCAAACGCGAGGAAATCGAACAGGCGCGCCGTGAAGCGTCCCGCATTGTCTCACAGGCGAGGGGAGAGGCGGACGACCTGCTCAAAGAGATCGACAAACTGCGCAAGGATTATGAATCCGCCAAGATTTCGGCCTTAAACGGCGACGCAAAGGCGACCCTGCGGGCGCGTCTGCGCAGAATGGAAGCGTCGGTCGATCCCGTGGAGCAGCGCTCCAACGAGGGCTATGTGCTGCCGCGCGATCTGAAAATCGGAGACACCGTGGAGGTATTCGGCCTCAATGAACGCGGCACAGTGCTGGCGCTGCCCGACAAATCGGGCAATGTGACGGTGCAGATGGGTATTATCAAATCCCGCGTCAAGCTCTCGGAACTGCGTCTGGTGGAGGAAAGCAAGATCACGCTCAACGGGCAGAAAAAACGCAAAAAGAGCGGCACCACCCATAGCATTGACACCAAGCGCGTACAGACTGAGGTGGATGTGCGCGGCTGCACCGTTGAGGAAGGCATTCTGGAAGTAGACCGTGTGATCGACCACGCGGTGGTCATGAAGCTGGGCGAGGTGCGCGTGATTCACGGAAAAGGCACCGGCGCGCTCCGTGCGGGACTGCACCAGCATTTCCGCAAGCATCCGAGCATCCGGTCCTTCCGTCTCGGCGTGTACGGCGAGGGCGAAACCGGCGTGACGATACTCGAACTGAAAAAATAACAGTTTGTCCCCCCATTGCGTAGGCAATCCAATATATTTTCGCCCGTCAGATGACAGGATTTTACATATTCCGGCGTTTGCGGGCAAGAAGGAGAAATGAAAAATGGAAAAAGAAACCAACCAGGCCATCCCTTTAGGCGGAAGCACTTCCGACGGCGGCACCGTGGTGCCGTCTGCAAGCAACGCGACGGTAGCTGTCGCTGAACCGGCGCAGCCGTCCCAGCCCCCTGCCAAAAAGAACAACGCCATTGTCTTTGTGATATTGGGACTGGCGGCGCTGCTCTTTGTCTGTGCCATCGGTGCGGGCGTACTCTTCCTCTTTGCTACCACTGACACCATGCCCAAAGCGCCCGAAGTAACCACTGATATGAACACGGTTATCAAAGATTCCGCATTGGAAATGATCAGCGACAAAAAGATCAGCCTGAATTCCGACGAAATCAACCTGTTTTTGCAAATGCTGGTGGAGAAATCCTCTGAGAAGCTGGCGGAAAACGGTATTCAGATCAATGACTTCTTCTCGGTTGTCGCTAATGACAAGATGACATTCTATTGCCGTCTCAACTACAAGGGCGTTACATGGCCGGTCAAGGCGGTGGCGGATGTGAGATATGACGATCCCTATATCATCATCGGTCTGAAAAATGCTAACCTCGGCAAGCTCGATCTGCCGCCCGAGATGGTGCTCGACTTCTTCGGAAAATATTATGTGAGCGACAATATCACCATGCGCAACGGCTTCATCTATTACGATACCACCGATTTCAACGATCAGATTTCCGCCGTGGCGCTTTCCAGCCTCGGACTCACGCCCGATTCCGCCAAAACCGACACCGACGACGGTGAAAACAAGGGATTCTCTATCAAGAGATGGTGGAAGAACCTTGTGGGCAGCGTTTCCAATTCCGTCAAGAACTGGGCGGCAAAGGTCGTCAGCGACTTTATCCATAATGTGAAGTTCCAGGATGTCAAGGTGATCGACAATCAGCTTGTCATCAGCGTTACCTACGACGAAGATAAAGAAGGAGACACGGCTTCTTCCACGGACAACGCTGAAGGCGATACCGGGGAAACCACCGAAAGCGACGCCGCACAGGATTAAGTTTTTTACAGACAAAGCCATAAGATGATAAAGACAGCACCGCGCGAAAATCAGCCGAATCATTTCGTGCGGTGCTGTTTTATCCATGACACAGGGAGGATCGTATCATGATAACCGATTCGTTTGACAATCGCAGCGAGGCGATCATATCGCCCGATGCTTTTTTCGGAGAGAAAAAGGACATCTGTGACACCGCCATCGTTACCTTCTCGCGGGAAATTGACGCGGCCGTTCTGGCGCGTTATCCCCATGAAACGATTACCGAACTGCACCCCTGCAACCGAATCCGCCCGATACATCTTCTCACGGTGGACGGCGGTCGAAAGGTCGTGTATTACCTGTCGGAGATCGGTTCGACGCTGGCAGCAACCGACGTGATCGAGGTGAACTGGCTGACGGGAGCGGCGTATTTTATTTTGTTCGGCTCCGCCGGTTCGCTTGACAGGGAAGCCACCGAGGGAAAGTATGTGGTTCCCACAGCCGCCTATCGCGACGAGGGAATGTCCTATCACTACGCGCCGCCCTCGGATTATATATCTGTACCCAACGCGGATTTTGTGGCGGAGGTATTCCGTCAGTGCGGTCTGCCGTATGTGAAAGGAAAGGTCTGGACGACCGATGCGATGTACCGCGAGACGCGGAATCTGGTGCAAAAGAGAAAGTCCGAAGGCTGTCTGGCCGTTGAAATGGAACTGGCAGGCGTGCAGGCGGTCTGTGATTACTACGGCTGGCAACTCTACGATTTTCTGGTGACGGGGGATATTGTCGACCAGCCGGAATATTCTTCCGAGGGGCTGTTTGAAGCCAATCACGCTCTGGACAAATTCGACGTGGCGCTGGAGATCGCCCGAAGAATCGGATAAAAAGGAATTTGCCAGCCAAAATAGGTTGAAAGATAAATGAGAGGGGTTTATTGACGAGTATTAACTATGATGCTACCGATGAATTTGGTAAATACGTGGTGGAACATGTTCGTGACAAAATGGTAAAGGAAATAGCGGATAGTCTTGACGGAAAGGGGATGCATTATGTATCTCCTCCGCCCTTTGACAATGAAGCGCAAAGGGAGTATGCCTATCGAATGGCCGTTTGAGCCGTCGCTTCTACGTTGGGAGAATTTTTCTTCATGCTGGATGACTACAGCGATAAATTTCAATTGCTGATGGATTATAACGGAGAAAAAATCAATAAATATCCGACAATTCCACACGCCATGCTTCTTCGGATTCCGCGTCGAATTCAGTGGCTATGTCATTGGTGGCCGCCGATTCTGCCAGCGTCGGCACCAGATTTTTGACAAACTTTCCTTTGCCGCGCGATTTGACATAAAAATATCCTATAAAGCTGAAAACCAGCGCGCCGATGAAATTGACAAACAAATCCTTCATGGTGTCGATGAGTCCGATGTCGATGTAACCTTCCACGCCGAGCGATTCGCCGTTGACCGTCACATTTGAAATGTCATTGATGATGACAGGACTGTTTTCGCCGCTCGGGTTGAGTGCCACGGAGGAAATCATGTGGATAACCGTGTCTTTCTGCGTGTCTGTGTGGAGAAACATATCGCAGGAATATTCAAAGAATTCCCACATCACGCCGATGGTCATAGAAAAGCAAAACGCTACCATGGCGAGAAAAGCGGGGGAGAGCTTGAATTTGATACGGGGATTTCGATTGAGTATATCCACCAGCCCGAAGCCGCAGGCCGCGCAGAGAAAACCGTTGACCGTGTGCAGCATGGTGTCCCAATGGGCGAACCGAATGTAATAGCACTGCATTTCCCCTAAGATTTCCGCGGCGAAGATGAAGAGCAGCACAATAATTTCCATGGCGGAGGGGAATTCAATGCCGAAATTCGCCGTGATAAAGGCAGGCGCGAGAAACAGCACCAGCGACAGCACACAGAAAAAGGCGTTTTCATAATTGCCGCGCAGGAGAGAAATGACCAGCGCGATAATCACCAGCGTGCGCAGCACGAGATAGACGATGAAAGAAGCCTTGTGCTTTTTGATGATGTCTGTCAGTCCGCGCAGCTTCCATTTGAAGCGGTCGCGCGGACGATTGGTTTCTTTGTTGTCTTGTCGTTTGTGTTTCATAGTTCATTCTCCTGTCAATATTCTGTCCGTCATGAGGGCGTCTCATTCTCAGCATATGATACAACTGTTTGTCAATATTATATCGATGAATATGAATTCAATGTAAAGTGATTGATTTCGGAGAGAGAAAAATTGTCTTTGTCATAATATGATAACAAATTCCCTGTCGAACTCTGATATAATATTCTAATAAAAGTTTGTCCGGCAGACAGAAGGATTGCCGGGGAAGAAGAGGGGCTGATTGTTTGAGAGCGGAAAAGCTGATGAAAAACACCATTGTCGGCGTACTGTCGCAGGGGGTAGGAGCCGTCACCGGATTTATCATCCAGATGGTCTTTGTCAAATTTATGATTAAGGAGTATCTGGGTGCGAGGGAACTCTTTTCCTCGATTCTGGAATTTCTTTCACTCGCGGAGCTGGGCATCGGTCTGGTGCTGGTTTACAGTATGTACCGACCCATTGCCGACGCGGACGAACGCAAGCTGATCGCGCTGACCCAGTTTTACCGCCGCGCTTATGACCTGATTGCCGCTATGATCTTCGGACTGGGACTTTGTCTTATGCCGTTTTTGTCTTTCTTCATTACCAATATGGACGCGGTGCCGCATGCGCGGCTGATCTACTTTCTTTATCTGGTGAGTTCCGCCTCCTCTTACCTGTTTGTTTACAAGCAGTCGATTCTCAATGCCGATCAGAATGTCTATGTGATACACCTTTACAGTCTGATCTTTTCTGTGGTACAATGTGTGCTGCAACTGGTCTTTCTGGTCACGACGCACAACTTCTTTGCCTTCCTTATCATTCAGACCGTCACGGTGCTGGGAAAAAACATGATGCTGTCATGGCAGGCGGAGAAGATGTACCCCTTCCTCAAGACCAAGGAAAAAATTCCGCTCAGCCGCGAAGAAAAACGGGCGATTTACAAAAACGTGTTTGCCATGTTCAATCACCGCGTAGGCGCGACGATTCTCGGCTCTACCGACAATCTGCTGATTTCAAAATTCATCGGGATTATCTACTGCGGTTTTTACGGCAATTTCAAGAAAATCATCCTGCTGATGAATTCCTTTATCAATCAGTTTTTCAACGCCATGCTGTCGAGCGTCGGCAGCATGAATGCCAGCGAATCCAAGGAGTCGATGTACAAGACCTTTAAATACCTGCATTTTCTCAGCTTCTGGGTCTACACCTTCTGCACGGTCAGCTTCATCGAACTGTCCAATCCCGTGCTGATGAAGGCGCTCACTATGATGGGAATGTCGGATGTGGAGGAATATTCCTTCGGATTTCCCACCGTGCTGATGATCGGGCTGAATTTCTATGTGGTCGGCATCCGCAAGGTGCCGCTGACCTTCAAGGAAGCCATGGGGCTGCTCTGGAATGACCGCTACAAGCCGCTGATCGAGGCGGCGCTCAATGTGGTGGTGTCGGTGCTGAGCATCCGCATGATGGGCATTGCGGGCATATTCTTCGGCACCATTTTCAGCATGGCGGCGACATCCCTCTGGGTGGAACCGCTGGTGCTGTTCCGTCACGGCTTTGAGCGCTCCTGGGGCGAATTCTGGCGCAATACTTTCATCTATTTCTTTTTCTCCGGCGGACTCATTGCGCTGACGCATTTTGTGGATTTACAACTGCCGCTGACCGGATGGACGGAGATATTGGTCAAGGCAGGCGTTTGTCTGCTGCTCCCCAATGGCATTATCGCGCTCTGTTTCTGCCGCACTTCGGAATTCACCGATCTGTTTTCCACCCTTTTTGCGGTGCTGGGAAAGAAGAAAAAAGCGAAGCTGGCGGAGCAAGCGTAAAAAACAATCAAGCAAATAAAAACCACGGAACACCGATTGTTGTAACAAAAGGCGTTCCGCGGTTTTTTAGTAAAATCAGAATTTAGCGGAATAACAAAAAGAAAAAAGAAGAAAAAGCGAAGCGTAACTAGCTCGCATTTGCTCGCTAGTTATGCGCTGCGCTATGCTTTTTTCTCTACTTTCTCATTTCTCATTCCAATTCAAACGCGCCGGTGTAGAGGCGGTAATACTGCCCCTTTTGCGCGATCAACTGGTCGTGCGTGCCGCGCTCGATGATTCTGCCGTGGTCAAGCACCATGATTACATCGGAGTTCTTGACGGTGGAAAGACGGTGGGCGATGACAAACACCGTTCTGCCCTCCATGAGCTTATCCATGCCGCGCTGAACGATCTGCTCGGTGCGGGTGTCGATGGAAGAAGTGGCTTCGTCCATAATCATGACGGGCGGATCAGCCACCGCAGCTCTCGCAATGGCGATGAGCTGCCGCTGTCCCTGGGAGAGGTTTTCACCGTTGTTTTCGAGAAGGGTGTTGTAGCCCTGCGGCAGTCGGGTGATAAAGTCATCCGCGCCCGCCAGTTTGGCAGCTACTTTGCATTCTTCGTCAGTCGCGTCGAGCTTGCCGTAGCGGATGTTGTCCATCACCGTGCCGGTGAAAAGGTTGGTCTCCTGCAGGACAAGTCCCAGCGAACGGCGGAGGTCGGCTTTGCGGATCTTGTTGATGTTGATGTTGTCGTAGCGGATCTTGCCGTCCTCGATGTCGTAGAAGCGGTTGAGAAGGTTGGTGATGGTGGTTTTGCCCGCGCCCGTCGCGCCGACAAAGGCGATTTTCTGACCCGGCTTGGCGGAGATGGTGATGTTGTGCAGCACCGTCTTGCCTTCTTCATAGCCGAAGTCCACATCCACCAGCTGCACGTCGCCTTCGAGCGAGGTATAGGTCAGGGTGCCGTCGCCGTGGGGATGCTTCCACGCCCATTGTCCGGTGTGCTGCGTTGTCTCGGTGATAGTGCCGTCCGCGTCGCGCTTGGCATTGACCAGCGTGACATAGCCGTCGTCCACTTCCGGCTCTTCGTCGATCATGGCAAAGATACGCTCCGCGCCTGCCATCGCCATGGCAACGGAGTTGATCTGCTGCGCAAGCTGGTTGAAGTTGCCGGTGAATTGCTTTGCCATGTTGAGGAAAGGAACGAGGATGTCGATAGTGACAAGCCCCAGAGAACCCGCCATCAGCGCGGAAATGCCAATGTTCGGCACCTTGGCGAGAAGCAGCACGCCGCCGATGATGGCGATCAGCACATAGAGAATATTGCCTATATTCTGAATGACGGGACCGAGGATATTGGCGTAGGCATGCGCCCGGAAGCTGTCCTCATACAGGCTGTCGTTGAGCGCGTCAAATCCCTTGCGGCATTCGTCTTCATGGTTGAAGACCTTGATGACTTTCTGTCCGTTCATCATTTCCTGCACATAGCCTTCGCTTTTGCCAAGCGACTGCTGCTGGCGGATGAAGTATTTAGCGGAACCGCCGCCCGCTCTGCCGCTGACAAAGAGAATCATGGCAACGCCGAGAAGCACCACCAGTGTCAGCCATACGCTGTAATAGAGCATGATGCACAGCACCGAGGTGAGCAGGATGGCGGTTTGCAGCAGCACGGGTAGTGCCTGCGAAACGAGCTGACGCAGTGCGTCAATGTCGTTGGTGTAGCGGCTCATGATGTCGCCGTGCTTGTTGCGGTCAAAATACTGAATCGGAAGATTCTGCATTTTTTCAAAGAGTGCCACACGCATCTTGCCCAAGAATCCTTGGGTGATGTATGCCATAAGCTGCGTATGCACCACAATGGCAATCCACGCCATGATATAAAGCCCGATGAGAATGCCCACCTTGGGCAGTATCACCTTGGAAGCTTCCGCCCAGTCGCCCGTGAGATACCACTTCTGGATATCCGCGATGATCTTTTGCTGAAAGACGGCGGGCAGCGCGTTGGTAATAGAGGCCAGCACGATGCACAGCGCCGTGACAGGAACGAGTACGGGATAGGAATCCTTGAGCATGACGATGACACGCTTGAGGCTTTTCATGGAGATGGGGGGACGCTTGGGACTATTTTTGACGGCTTTAAATGCCGTTTCAGGCTTTTTTTGTTCACTCATCGTCTCCGCCTCCGTTCGTCTGTTCCTGATAGATTTCTCTGTAGATGTCGCTCGACTGCATGAGCTGTTCATGATTGCCTACCGCCGCGACGCGCCCGTTGTCGAGAATGATAATCATATCCGCGTCCTGGATGGAGGCAATGCGCTGGGCGATAATCAGCTTGGTGGTTTCGGGGATGAATTCACGGAACCCTTTGCGTATGAGCGCGTCGGTTTTGGTGTCCACCGCGCTGGTGGAGTCATCCAAAATAAGAATCTTCGGTTTTTTGAGCAGTGCGCGGGCAATGCAGAGGCGCTGCTTCTGTCCGCCTGACACATTGGTGCCGCCCTGCTCGATGTAAGTGTCGTAGCCCTTGGGAAATGTGGAAATAAAGTCGTCTGCCTGCGCGAGCTTGCAGGCCTCCACCAATTCCTCATCGGTGGCGTTTTCATTGCCCCAGCGCAGGTTTTCCTTGATGGTGCCGGAGAAGAGCTGATTCTTTTGCAGCACCATCGCCACGTTGTCACGGAGCATTTCGAGGTCGTATTCTCTCACATCCACGCCGCCGATCCTGATGCTGCCCTGCGTCGTGTCATACAGACGGGGAATGAGCTGCACCAGGGTGGATTTGCTGGAACCGGTGCCGCCGAGAATGCCCACCGTCATGCCGGAATCAATGTGGAGATTCACATCGGCAAGGGCGAATTTTTCGGACTTTTTGAAATATTTGAAGCTGACGTCCTCAAAGTCGATGGAACCGTCCTTCATCTCGGTAATCGGATGTTCGGGACCCACCAGAAGCGGCTTCTCGTCAAGCACTTCGGCAATACGCTTCATGGATTCCATGGAAATGGTAATCATCACATAGATCATGGAAAGCATCATGAGCGACATGAGAATCTGCATGCCGTAAGTGAGCATGGAGGACATCTGTCCCACATCAATGGTAGTGCCGCGGTTGGTGATGATGAGCTTGGAACCGACGATCAGCACAAAGACCATGTTGAAGTACATGCAGATCTGCATCAGAGGCGAATTGAGCGCCACAATGCGTTCCGCATGGGTGAATTCTCTGCGGATATCCTCCGCCGCGTTGTTGAATTTCTGCTTTTCATATTCCTCACGCGCAAAGCCCTTGACTACGCGCATGGCGCGCACGTTTTCCTCCACCGATTCGTTGAGCTTGTCGTACTTCTTAAAGACGCGGTGAAAGGCGGGCATGGCGGTTTTGCCGATCATAAAAAGACCGAACGCCAGCACCGGAATGACCACCACAAAGGTGGTCGCCAGCGCGCCGCCCATGATGTACGCCATGATGATGGAAAACACAAACATCAGCGGCGAACGCACAGCAATGCGAATGAGCATCATGTACGCCATCTGCACGTTTGTCACGTCGGTCGTCAGACGCGTGACGAGGGAGGAGGAAGAGAATTTGTCGATGTTTTCAAACGAAAAATCCTGCACGCGGTCGAAGATATCGTGCCGCAGGTTGCGGGCAAAGCCTGCCGACGCTTTGGCGCTGGTGTAGCCCGCCAGACCGCCGCAGGCAAGAGAAACCACCGCCATGAGTATCAGAACAAGACCCGTGAGAAGCAGCGACTTCATTTGCAGACCGGCTTTCATCTGATTGACCAGATTGGCGGTGATAAAGGGAATCAGACATTCGATGATGACCTCGCCCACGATAAACACAAAAGTGAGAATCGACGGACGTTTGTATTCACGAACGCATGACAATAGCTTTTTTATCATCCAAGCAACTCCTTCTTGTCACATTATCGGTATTTCTCTGGTTCAGGATAATCGGTGCCGAAGGTTTCTACTGTGACTTTCTTCATGACCTGATCTTCATAGGGTCTGTCGCTGCGGTCGGTAGCGGTTTCCGCGATGGCGTTGACCACATCCATGCCCTCGACGACCTGACCGAAGGCAGCATATTGTCCGTCCAGATAGGGAGCGGGAGCATGCATGATAAAGAACTGCGAGCCGGCAGAATTGGGCATATTGGTTCTCGCCATGGAAAGCACGCCGGGCGTGTGGCGCAGATTGTTGGCAAAGCCGTTGCGGGAAAATTCGCCTTTGATGGTGTAGCCGGGACCGCCCATGCCGGTGCCATCCGGGCAGCCGCCCTGGATCATGAAGCCGCTGATGACGCGGTGAAAGATCAGACCGTCATAGTAGCCTTTTTTGACGAGGCTGATGAAGTTGTTGACTGTGTTGGGTGCAACGTCGGGATACAGTTCGGCTTTGATGATGCCGCCGTTCCCCATTTCGATGGTAATGACAGGATTTTGTGCCATATGGTTATACCTTCCTTTATGATAAGATTTGGTTGTCCGTTTGCAGCGGATATCTATATTTTATCACAGAAAATGAATTGTGTATGTACGGGATATGAATTTTACATGAGAATGACGGGAGAATTCATCAAAAATCCCCGTCAAGCCGAGGCAGGACGGGGATTTTTTAACGAATGTTGTTTGCTTAGGAAGCGTTTTACGCCCAGTCTACATTGGAGGGCAACTTGAATTTATTGTCGCGGTCAAGCGCATAGTCGCCGGTGAGGAAGAGTTCTGCTTCATTGCGTCTGCGGTACCAGAGTCCCTTGTAGGATTTACCGGAGGACTTTATATAGCGGCAGAAACCCTCGATGACCTGATCAGGCACCGCGTCAGAACCGGAACGGTAGGCAATAATAGAGGATTTGAGATAGAATTTGTAAGAATCACTTGTCCAGAGCGCCGTACCAATGTTGTAGCAGAAAGAGCAAAGCGCGTCAAACTGCACCTGATTGAGCTGCACACCGTTGCGAACCGCCCAATCGCTGACGGCTTTTACATAATCGCCGTCGTTGAGGTCGGCGTTAAGCAGCTTGGTGGCGCCTTCCTGGGTGAGATAAGGACAATCATCTGTCAGCTTGAATTCCGCACCGATCATTTCTTCGATGTCCTGGTTGAACTCCGCAATCGCGCGTTCCTCCGACCAGCTCTTGCTGGCAGTGGTCGTTTTCGCGTGTCCGTAACCGATGGTCCAGAAGCCAGATACATCCTGATAGGGATAGTAGACCGTTTCGCCCGTGGGCAAAACGGTGCCGCCGCCTTCCCAGTCCGCAATGAATTTGGTACCTTCCGCGCTGATTTTGAGAGGTTGAATGCTTTCGTTTGGCTTTTTCAGCACAACTACGCAGGTGGAAGTGCTGTAACTTCCATATTTTGCGGTAATAGTGTAAAGTCCCTCACCATGGCAGAGAACAACGCCCTTGGATGAAATCGGGCATTTGGCAGCATCAGAGGATTTGTAGGTTACGGTGTAGCCTTTGACTGTCAGTTTAAGATTTAGTGTGTCATTGACATTAGCGTAATAATAGCTTTCAGGATATTGGGCGGCTAATGATTCGGTGGAAGTCCTGATGTCGCTGATGTACTCGGCAGAAACATAGCCGTATCCGGCTCCGAACTCGATTTTATGCCATTTGGAGCCTTTAGAAACAATAACAACCTTATCGCCTTTTTTGACTTGACCGATAACGGCATAGCCCGTTCCCGCACCTTTGCGAACATTCAGTCCACTGGATTTGGTGTTCACTGTACCCACTGTCACTGTACGCGTGGGGGCCGCGGTTGTGGTTGTTGCTTCGGTCGGAATCGTTGTGGTTTCGGTGGAAGCGGATGTTATTTCAGATGAAGTGGTCGACGTCTCGGAAGGAGCAGCCGACGTCTCGGAAGGAGCAGCCGACGTCTCGGAAGAAGCAGCCGACGTCTCGGAAGAAGCAGCCGACATCTCGGAAGAGGTAGCCGACGTCTCGGAAGGAGCAGCCGACGTCTCGGAAGAGGTAGCCGACGTCTCGGACGGAACTGTTGTCGTTTCTGTTGAAGTTGCTGTTGTTTCGGATGGTGCCGCCGAGGTGATGGGGGAAACCGCAGTGGAAGTAGTCGTAGTGGCGTCCGGTGTGGCGTTTACATATTGACCGATAATCCAGCCGCTTTGCTTGTCGCTGATTTTAATGTAATACCAACCGTCTTTTACCTGAGAGTAGGAATAAATCTCGTCCTTTTTAACATATCCTACTTTATTATAAGACGTGCCGGCTCCTTTGCGGACATTGACCACAGAACCTGTCACTTTCAACGAACCAGAAGTGGAAGCCGGAGCAGGAGCCTGTTCGGATTTTACAACGATATAGGTTCCCATTACCCACCCGGTCACGGAGTCGCTGACCTTGATGCGGTACCATTGGAGATTATCGACGGCTTTGATATTATCGTAAGAATACTCTTTACCCAGTGTTACAGTGGTGAGAATCGTTGCCGTGGTGGAGGTGTCGGCACGTACATTCAACACATTGGTATTGATGGTAAGCTGACCGCTTGTCGCCGATGCGGGGTTAGCAGCGGTTGTCTGAGAAACGGAAGAAGCCTCGGCGGAGGCTGTGGAGGAGGTTTCCGCCGAGGCAGAGGCTGTGGCTGAAGTTTCCGACGTAGCGGAAGCTGTGGTACCCGCATCAGTCGCTGAGGCACTTGTAGTGGTAGAAGCTGCTGCTTCTACATTAACATAGGTGCCGATGACCCAACCGCTGACTTTATCGCTGACTTTAATGTAATACCAGTTGATTTTACTGACGGTTTTTACTTTGCTGTAGGAGAAAGTTTGTCCGACCTTGACAGTGGCAACCACCTTGGAGGAAGTGCTTGCGTTGGAACGCACGTTGAGCAGACTGCCTGTGATGGTCAGTTTACCGTCTGAAGCAGGAGAAGCGTTGTTGCCGTTAGCGATGAAATCGACGAAGGACCCCATGACCCAGCCGTTGACCGTATCGCTGACCTTGATATGGTACCAGTTGATGCTGTTGATTTTTTTGACTTCGCTGTAAGTATAGGTTTCACCCTGTCTGACGGTGGTGAGCTTTTTGCCATCTTCGCTGGCTTCCTCTCTCACGTTAAGAATGGTACCAGTGACCTTGACTGTGCCACTCTCAGAGGGAGCGGTTGTGTTGCCGTTGGCCACAAAGCTAACAAAGGTACCCATGACCCAGCCGCTTTTTTTACTGTTGATCTTGATGTAATACCAATTGACGTCCTTCACAGTCTTAACCTTGGTATAGTCATAAGTCTGTCCTTTTTTTACAGTGGTAACTTTTTTGGCAGAGGTAGAGGCGGAGGCACGCACGTTCAGCACTGTACCGACCACTTTCAGCGTGCCGGTGGAGGATGTGGCAGTTGTATTGGTGGTAGCAGAAGTGACAAAGGTGCCCATAACCCAACCACTAACTTTTTCGTTCACTTTAATATAATACCATGTTACACCGCTGACGGTTTTGTACTTGCTGTAATCGAAAGTCTGCCCTTGCTTAAGAACCGCCAGTTTTTCAGAAGAGGTGGTGGCGTCGGCGCGTACATTCAATACGGTGCCGATCACTTTGATCTTGCCGCTCGCCTCCGTCACAGCAGACTCCTTGCTGACCTGCGAAACAACAGAAACGTACTCGCCGCTGATAAAGCCGCTTTTGGCTCCCATCAGGATGTGGTACCATTTGTTATTGGTTTTATTGACCTTATCGTAGTCATACACAAATTTCTGACCGCTGCTGACAGTGGTAATTTTTTCAAAATCCATGCCCGCACCGCTGCGCACATTGACCAGCGGCGACTCAACCTTGATAATTTTGGCGGTACCGTTCAGGAGCGCACGGATCAGGTCCTGTGTGGCGCTGCCGGCCACACCGTCGGCCACCAGGTTGTACTCTGACTGGAAGTTTTTCACGGCATTTTCAGTGGCGGCGTCATAAGTGCCGCTTGCGGAGCCGCTCTTCATGAAGTTGAGGGTAATCAGATTATTTTGAAGATTTGTTACCGCACTGCCCTTGGAATTTCTTCTAAGAGTAGAGGTAGCTGCCGATACGGAAACAGGCTGTACGAAAACCGCGTTTCCGGCAACGGGGAGCGCCACAAAGCCAAACATTGCAGCCGCCGCCAGTATGGCTGCAATTTGCTTCATTTTCATATCAAAATTACTCCTTTCGTCGGTATTCAATAGAAAATCATTCAAACAGTCATAACAGAAACATCCATCAGGATTTTGTATGTAGTATCACAAAAACCTACCTTATATTATACATTTCTGTGATGGAAATGTCAACAGGATAATTCTGTTTCAATCATAAACAATCTGTTAAGTCTGTTAATCTGTTAATTTTTCAATCCCTCAGATTCTCGCAACGCCCGTGTCTCTGGCCGCCTGCGCAACGGCGGCGGAAACCTTTTCTACTACGCGGCTGTCAAGCGCGCTGGGGATGATATATTCCGGGGTCAATTCACTGTTCTCGATGATGTTCGCAATGGCGTAAGCCGCGGCAATCTTCATTTCATCGTTGATTTCGGAGGCTCTTACGTCAAGCGCGCCGCGGAAAATGCCGGGGAAAGCGAGGACATTGTTGATCTGGTTGGGGAAGTCGCTGCGGCCTGTTCCGACAACCGCCGCGCCGGCAGATTTGGCTTCGTCGGGCATGATTTCTGGTGTGGGGTTGGCCATGGCGAAGATCATGGGGTTGGGATGCATGGTGCGCACCATATCGGCGGTCAGCACATTCGGCGCGGAAAGACCGAAGAATACATCCGCACCCTTCACCGCGTCGGCCAGTTTTCCGGTGAGATGCTGGCGGTTAGTGATGGTCGCCATGTAAGCCTGCTCGCTGTTGATGCGTTCGTCGCCTTCACAGATAATACCCTTGCTGTTGCACATGATGACATCCTTGACGCCGAGAAGGAAAAGCAGCTTGGTCACGGCAATGGCAGCCGCGCCCGCTCCGTTGACTACGAGTTTGAGGTCGGAGAGCTTGCGTCCCGTCAGGCGGCAGGCGTTGATGATGGCCGCGCCGCAGCAGACGGCGGTGCCGTGCTGGTCGTCGTGAAAGACGGGAATATCGCAGATTTCCTTGAGACGGCGCTCGATCTCGAAGCAGCGGGGAGCGGAAATATCCTCCAAGTTGACGCCGCCGAAGCTGCCGGCGATCATGGCGACGGTGTTGACGATGGTGTCCACGTCATTCGAGCGGATGCAGAGCGGAATCGCGTCCACGTCACCGAAGCGTTTGAAGAGGGCGCATTTGCCCTCCATGACGGGCATGCCGGCTTCAGGGCCGATGTTGCCGAGTCCCAGAACGGCGGAGCCGTCAGTGATGACCGCCACGAGATTGGAGCGGCGGGTGAGTTCGTAGCTTTTACTGATGTCCTTTTGTATCTCCAGACAGGGCTTGGCGACGCCGGGGGTGTAGGCGAGCGAAAGATCCTCGCTGTTTTCCACGGGGCAGCGGGTGACGACTTCGATTTTGCCCTTCCATTCGTAATGCTTTTTGAGTGATTCGGTCTGATAATCCATACTGTTTTATGCAATCCTTCCATATGTAATCTGTTTTTTCTATTATATCATTGATTAAATAAAAAATAAAGTGTTTTTTCGTCCGAATAGACAAAGTTTACAATTTCATTTTTGGGAAAATTTTTTCGGGAAAATGTAAAATACACTTGACATTTCAAAGCAGGTGTGCTATTCTGTAAACGTAAAGCAAACTTTATATCGAAGCGCGGCGCTTATTTTTTTACATTGCAATGTAAAATCAGCTTTACATCATTCACTGAAAGGGCGGGATAAGAAACCCTTGAAGAATCACTTGGAAACCATGCGCAAGGCGCGGAATATCAGCCAGGAAGAACTGGCGGGAGCGCTGGAGGTATCGCGGCAGACCATCATATCGCTGGAGAAGGGGCGGTATAATCCTTCCATCACACTGGCGTTCAAGCTGGCGCGGTATTTCGGCGTGACGATAGAGGAATTGTTTGTTTTTGACGAAGAAGACTGAATGACAGTGAGCATAAAGGAGTTTGATTCATTATGAAGAACAGAAAGACAAAATATGTGATTTTTATCATTCTCGGCGTGATGATGGTGGTCGGCGCCCTGGCGGCGTACCGATTTGATGTGGTCGCGGTGGGCGGCGGACTGATGGGGGGCGGCATGGTGCTTCTCGTGATGGGCATTTCCAAGCTGAATAATCCCAAAGCCGCGCAGGAGGAAGCGATTGAAGAGGGAGACGAGCGGAATATTGCCATTACGCACAAAGCGTTCTATCTTTCTTCGCTTATCACAATGGGTCTGCTGGCAATCGGCACGGTGGTGTTTGCGCAGATGGGTCATCTCGCGGTGGCGCTCTGCTTTGCCGGCGTCATGTTTGTGCAGCTTTTGTCTGTGTCGGTCGCCAAAGCGGTACTTAATCGCCGGATGTGACAGACAAACAACGGGGAACACGGCACGCTGTCCTCTCTTTTTTGTGAACTGTGAGGGAAAAAAAGAAAAAGTCGCACAAAAAATCGCAAAAAACTATTGCAAATCCGCCGCAGCCGTGGTAAAATATAACGGTATGTATGGGAAACGAAGAAATGAGAAAACGATGTTTCCCGTAAAGCAGCGGCGATGGAGGTGTAACGGTATATGTTGAGTGTTTCCGAATGGGTGATCAGCATTGTGCTTATGATTGTTTCTGTGATTATCATTATCATGGTATTGTTTCAGCAGACGGATGACGACGGATTGTCCGGCGCGATCGGCGGTTCTTCCTCCGCCTATGATTCCTACCTCGGTAAGAACGAGGGCAGAACGACCAACGCAAAGCTTGCTAAATTCACCAAGATTCTGGCGACGGTGTTCTTTGTGTTTGTCATGGTGCTGGATATTATTACTTTGATTGACTGATTGGTTTCCCGGCACAGAAGCATAGCGAATGATGAGAAATTATGCGAAGCAGGCTGTCCTGTTTCGCATATTTTTTTAGAAAGTGACAGATAAATCGAAAACAGGAGGGATTATAGTGCCACTAACAGAGCAGCAGGAATATATCAGAGACCGTCTGAGCAAAAAGAGCAAAACGGTCAAGGCGGAGCAATTCGCCAAAGAGATCGGCGTGACCGATATGGCGGTCTTTATCAAGGATTTGAATGCGCTCGAACGGGAGGGGGAGATTCTTCTTTCCAAAAAAGGCGGCATCACCAGCGTAGCGGGAGCGGGGCTGGTCAGGGGAAAGATTGTTTCCGCGTCGCGGCACTTTGTCTTTATGCATCCCGACGACGGGGGAGAGGACGTCTACATCTCCATGGAAAACAACATCGGCGCGCTGCCGGGCGACCGCGTGATTATTTCCCGATACGCGGACGAAAAGGGCTTTTGCGGCAAGGTGCGCTCTGTCTTTGCGTACAGCGACCGGACAGTCGTCGGCACGGTCAAAAAATTCCGCGGCAAATGGGAACTGCACCCCGACACAATGTACCGCGTGCCGATCGAGCTGGAGAAGAATAAAATCGGCGCGCAGGAGGGTGACAAGATTCAAGCCAAGGTCAGATTTTCCAAGGACGGCAGAAAGATGACCTGTTCGGCGGTCAAGCTCTATGGCGAAGCGGAAAGCGCGCGGGTCTGTGCTGACGCGATTATCGACGCGCTGGGGATTCCCACGGTATTTCCGGAGGAAGTGCTGGCGAGTGCCAAGGAAATCAACGCGGGCGGCGTAACGGATGAGGATATAAACGGACGGGAGGATTTGCGGCAACTGCCGATCTTCACCATTGACGGCGCGGACGCGAAGGATCTGGACGACGCGATCTGTGTCAGACGCGTGGGGGACGGCTTTGAACTGTCGGTGCATATCGCGGATGTGTCCCATTACGTCAAAGGCGGCAGTCCACTCGACATCGAGGCACTCGACCGCGGCACGTCGGTGTATTTTGCCGACCGCGTGATTCCGATGTACCCCGAAGCCATTTCCAACGGCATCTGTTCGCTCAACGCACACACGGACAAGCTGTGTTTTTCCGCGTTCATGGAGTTTGACGGAAAGGGACAAATGCGTCATTACCGCTTTGCCAAGACGGTGATTGATTCCAAGGTGCGGGGCGTTTACAGCGAGGTCAACGCGATTCTGAGCGGCACCGCGTCGGATGAAATCAACGAAAAATATGCCTGCGTGCGCGAAACGATTGCCGACGCGTATGAGCTGTACCGGATTCTCAGCAAAACCGCGTCGGAGCGGGGAAGCATCCGCTTCAGTTCGACGGAATCGCGGTTTGAACTGGATGAGAACGGCGTGTGCTGCGGCATTTTTGAGCGCGAATCGGGCGAAGCGGAGCATATGATCGAGCAATTCATGATCGCCGCCAATGTCGCAGCCGCCAAGCTGGCCAAACGGGCGCAGCTTCCGTTTGTTTACCGCGTGCATGAATCGCCCGACCCGGAGGCGTTGGAACGGGTGGCGAAGCTGCTGCGCGTGCTGGGTGTTCATACCTCCGTGCTGAATGGCGACCCGTCGCCGGCCGAGGTGGACTCCGTGCTGGCGGAAGTGAAGGACTCGCCGTTTGAGGAAATCGTTTCCAATGTGCTGCTGCGGGCGATGGCAAAAGCGCGGTACGACAGCAATCCGCTGGGACATTTCGGACTGGCGTTGGAGGATTACTGTCATTTTACGTCCCCTATTCGCCGCTATCCCGACAGCTTTATTCATCGCGTGCTGTCGGCGTATGTCAGCGGAGAGGGACACGGGGCGCTTGTCAAGAGATACTATGGCAAGGCGATGGACGCGGCGGAGCGTTCCTCCGAATGCGAGGTGCGCGCCGTCACTGCCGAGCGCCGGAGCGAGGACTGCTATATGGCGGAGTATATGGCAAAATTTGTCGGGCAGGAATTTGACGGCACCATCAGCCATGTGTTCGAAGGAGGTTTTTTCGTCCGTCTGCCCAACAGCGCGGAAGGTATGGTGCATTTTGACGATCTGCCCTATGACGAGTACGAATATGACGGAATGGCGACGCTTAGAGGGATGCTCAGCGGCAAGAGCTACCGCGTAGGCGACTCCGTCCGTATCAAAGTGGCGGCGGCGCGCATTGCCACAGGCAAGGTGTCCTTTGTGCTGGCAGGCGACGATAGCACAGAACAGTATTAATTTAATGCGTAATGCGTAATTCGTAATGCGTAATTGTCAAAGCTGAAAGAGTAAACTACGAAGCAATAGGATGGTTGCAAGAGAGGATTTTTCGTTATGTTGGATAAAAAAGTCAGTATCGACAAACTGATCCGGGATACCTTCCAACCCATCGCCAAAAAGCGCAAGGCAAAAAGCACCCTGTTCGGTCTGTATCAAAAAACAGATCCCTATTATTGGTATATTTATCATCACCGCAAAAACGAGCAATACCAAGCGCAGATCAACGTGAAACTCTGGCGCTATGATGAACTGATCGACTCGATTGCGCATCCGGACAATCCCGTGCGATTTACGGACATCATGCGGCATGAATGCGTCAGCGCGATGCCGTTTCATTTGATTGCGGAAAGAGAATATGATTTTCCTTGCGGGGCGAAAGCAGACAATCTGCGTGAATTGGCAGAGGCGGATTTTGTGCCATGGTGCGAAAGCATTTTCAACGACTGCATGAAGATTCTGGACGGCTTCATCAGTGATGCAGAGCAGCATTATGGCGGACTGGGCGAATACCTGATTGCCCACGCGGAGGAAGACCCGCATCTGGCGGTGTTCGTCTGTTTAGACCGGAAGGATTACGAGGGCGCGCTGACAACGCTTGCCTTCATGGAGGCGCATCATCTCACATACAACCGCTGCTACGGCGCCTATACCCGTGACTTACGGGACGTTCTGAAAGATTACTGTACCGTCACGCGGCGGGGCGGGTTGTGGACGAGCGCGCAGGTTGTGGGGCATACGGCGGAATCATAGCGCCAGGAGGGTTTGACAAAATGGAAAAATCTGAAATGATGGAACAAATACGAAAAATAGAAACCGCGCTTTCGGTGGAACTGCCGGAGGTGGTGGTGCGTTATCTCTTGCAGAGGGAAATCATATGTGAATACCTTGATTATCTCGACAGCGCGGATGATGAAATCGGGCGCGGGGGAGACGATGGTGTATTCCGCCGATGTAGGGGATATGAATCCCGAAAATTTTGAGCGGATGGGCACCTTTGACGAATGCCTTGCGAAGGGATTTGAATTTGGGGATTGAATGGTATCGGGAAATGACTTCTCTTGCACAATGAAAAAGCCGCTGCGAATGTAACCCAACATTCACAGCGGCTTTTTGTTCTGTTGATTGCTTATCACACCGAAGCGATCGCGGCAAATTCCTTGATTTCGTCCAAAGAGAGATCGGTGTATGCGGCGATTTCTTCCAGCGTGAGCTTTCCGTCTATCAGCATACGAAACGCCTTCTTGATAGCGGATTCTCTACGCATGGCGTTTTCTCTCTCCTCGGCCTTGCCCTGCACTCTGCCTTGCTCGATGCCTTGCACTCTGCCTTGCTCGATGCCCTGCACTCTGCCTTGCTCGATGCCCTGCACTCTGCCCAGTTCGATGCCTTGCTCGATGCCCTCCTGTTTGATTTCCTCGAAAATCTTACACATACCTTTGACCCCCTCCGTGTCTTCTTTAAAATATCTCGTTTTCTGTGCCAGAATGGAATAATGCATATCGTTCGGGTCGGAGCAGGATAAATCGTGCATGAGTCGGCCAAAGCGGGACTGGTCACGGTAGGAGGCGTTGGCGTAAATAATATGTGACCCGTCTCCAAAGTCTGCGCCTGTTTCCTTGATAACCCTCTCGATATGGTAGATCGGCTTGTCGTTTCCGATTACGTCGTTTTCTGTGATGAAAATGACGTAGGATTCCCGCAATTGTTTGTAATTTTCTCCACTTGGCAGATTTTGTGCGTCAATCAGGCTGCTGTTGTATCTGGCTCGCTGGGGCAACGCACCGCTGTCCGCGCGCTGAATTTCGATATCATAGCGGATGCCGTTTCCATCCGTCGCAAACACGTCCAAAATCACAGAATGTCCTTCCAGGTTTTTGATAGAATGCTGTGCCGTTGCGTTGATGACTTTCAGATCATCCCGTTCCAGCAGAATACGGAGTAAAAACTGGGTGCATTCCGTATCGTTGTTAAAACAAACATTGAAAAAATCGTCGTCCAATAAACGAAGTTGCCTGATTCGTTCTAGATTTTTTTGATATTCCGCATAATCGGCGGCATTGTCTTTCTCAACCTGTGACAAAAGCATCGCCCTCTTCCTCCCTTATTATAACACAAATCATTTGAATTTGCAATGTGTTGCAAAAAAGAATCGCTTGGGGGCTAACAGATTTTATATGTATTCCAGAAAAAGGAAAACACCTTTATTAAAGACCGAAAAAAGCTGCGAATCATGAAACAATCTTTGATTCACAGCGTTTTTTCTGTCCTTTTCACTTTTCTAAAATGATAAAAAAACTTCACGTTCTGCCACCTACTCTTATTCCATTCAAAAGGGACAATTCTATTATACACTTTCTACAGAATTTGTCAACATATTTTTTCGTATAAAATCATAAAAAGTGTGGATTGTGTGGAATATGTGAAAACGAGGTGAAACAAAAGGCAGCCCCCGCCGTTTATGAAAAGTTTTTCCGGAGGAATGGGAAAAGGATGCGGAGCCAGTGTTTGATGGAATCTATGTTGAATGAGAAAAAGCCTCCTAAAGAATGCAGGCAGATATAAGCAATCGCGGCAATCAGGGCGATCTGCAAAAGGATTTCAAAAAGGCTGTTGTTGTGATTCTTCTTTGCGAAGGGGAGACGGCAGTTTTTATCATACGGCCAAAAAAGCTTCACGCCTGACGAAGTGGTCATATCCAGCAGAATATGGGTCAGCACGCCGAGTCCGAGCCAGGGATGAATGAAGGTTGCGAGCGCGAGCATGAGAAGTCCGTGTGTCGGTCCCCGATGAGGCAGTGTATAGGAAAAGATCCGGGCGTACCGTCCGAATGTCGAGTGGGCGGTGTCTATATCGGGAAGCACCGCGCCGACCGTGACCAGCACCATCTGCGGTGCCGAGGCATGAAGGGCGAGCGCCAGACAAGCGCCGGTCAGCATATGCGTTCTGCCTGTCATTGGTTTCATCCTTTCCTGAAACAAAATACGCAGTGAAATCAACAGCAGCCGATCGCGTGAGCGATTGCCACGCGGTCGGCTGTGTAATTATCCAATCTTGCGGACGATGCAGAGCGGGGTCTGTTCGTGACCCTGACCGAGGGGGTTGTCCTTGAAGATTTTGGAGAGATATTCGTCGGTCAGATCTTCCGAGGGCTTGCCGAGAATATTGACACCGATGTCGTTGGCGTCCACCACGATGACGTTGTGACCGTCCATCGCCTTGGTGAAGTTCTTGGCGGCCTCGTGGGGCTTGTCCGGCGCCATTTTGGCGTAGCCGTTGTAGGGGGGGATGGTGCAGTCGCAGGGACCGTCAATCGCGCGGGCCGCAGGGCCGAGAATGTTGTAGAACACGCCGCGCTTGCCGAAGAGCTTGCCGATGCCGGCGATGACGGCAGCAAAGAGAATCTTGGGTCTGCCGACGGAACGGATAGCCAGTTCCATGGTTTCGGGCATGCCGAGTCCGATGCCGTAGGGAGATTTATAGACGAACTTGGTCAGGAATTTCGCCAGACGTGAGGGCTTGATGTCCTCGATCTTGAAGGCGCGTCCCTGGCTGATGGCGAGAATCTTTTCGCTCATGTAAATCATGTCGCCGTCCTGAAGGTAGGGCTTGACCAGCTCATTGAGCAAAGCAACGAGATCGTCGCCCGACTGAATGATCGGGGTCTTGACAGGATAGCGTTCAAACTCACCGTCATCGGTCTTGATGACGAGATTTTTGCCCTCGTTGGGCTGAAAAGGCATGGTCTGTAATGTCTCGCTCATAGATAGTTTCCTCTTTCCATAGGTTTGTTGTGGGGGTACAGGCGGAACCATCCAATAGTATTGCCTGTATTGTTTCCTATTATAGTACCGTTCCGGCAAAAATGCAAGTGCCTGCGGGAAGATTTGCCATTGTACCGCAAAAACACGGTTTCGGGTGGAAGAATTTACCTATTTTGCCGATGAAACAGACAGCTAAACGCTGTTATCTCTTCTTTTTGAAGATGGTGCCGACCACGCGGGGACCCGCGTTGACCGCGATGGCGGCGCCGATCTGGTAGAAATCGGCAGGCGGGTAGCCGAGTTTGGCGGTCATCGCGTCGGCGAGTTCCTCACAGACATACCTGTCATTGCCGTAGGCAATGCAATAGGGCGTCTGCGGTTCGATCTCCTCGGCGGTTTTCTGCACGATGGTGGTGATGACAGGCTTTTCGCCGCGCACCTTGGTATCAGTGGAGATGACGTGGTCGTAAATGCGCATGATGGGCTTGAGTCCGAGCGCGTCGCCCACAAAGGCGGCAGCGCTGGGAATTCTGCCGGATTTCTTGGCGTATTTCAGGGAATAGGGCGCAAAAAAGATGGTACAGTTTTCCACCCAGTGATTGATATAATCAATGATGGCGTCGGCGGATTCGCCGCGCTTAATCATTTTGGCGGCCTCCACCACGGGATAGCCGTAAGCGCCGGTGTAGCTGCGGCTGTCGATGGAGGTAATGCGCAGCTTGCCGATGGCTTCGGGATGTTCGTCATAGAAGTTGTCGCTTGCCATGAGGGAGTTGTTGTAGGTGGCGGAACCTTGCCCGTTGATGAGGACGCAGATGATGTCCGTCACGCCCTCGCGGTACATTTCCTCATAGACCTCCTGAAACTGAAAGGCGGTGAACTGGGAGGTAAGGGGCAGCCCGTCGTAGGCTTCCATCATGTCATAAAATTTCTCGTTGTTGAAATCCACTCTGCTGGTGTAGGACTTGTCGCCCATGACCACCTGAAAGGGAACAACCTTAATATTATACTTTTTCTCGTGTTTTTCCGAAATATCACTTGCCGAATCAGTAATCAGCCTGATGTTTGCCATAGCGTAACCTTCTCCTTACATATCAATGTGCGCTGCTTCTTGAAACATTTTAACCCGTGACCTGCCCCGCCGCCAACTGATCGGCAAAAGAATAGAGATTTTCGCTGATGGTGAAAAGCGTGCGGTAAAATACCTCGAGGTCCGCTTTGGGAATGGACCCGCTGACGTATTTAAACGCGTCGGCAATGAAATCATTGAGATCGTGCGTGATTTTTTTGCCCGCTTCGGTCAGTCTCAGCCGGTTTTTGTACTTTTGCCCCTTGTAGGCGCTGGTCTTGGTAATCAGTCCCTTTTCGGTCAGCTCCGCGATCACTCTGGATATCTGTGCCTTATCCATATGACCCGCCTGCGACAGTTCAGAGGCGGTCAGACCGTCTTCCTCCTTGTCGAGCTGCACCATGAAAAGGACGTGAGAACCTTTTAAGCCGTAGGAGATCATTTTGTCGCTCTTGATTTTTTGCAGGCATTTGCAAATCAGCGAGACGGATACGTCAAATAGTTGAAATCTTTCTTCCTGCATCTTTACTGCGCTCCTTTTCGGTTGAAGTAGGTTTTGCGGTCGCCGCGGGGATGACCGCCGTAGATCCCGATAGCGCTGTAGGCAGCCTATCCGTTCTGCTTGTGTTGTTCGTTCCATTCTGCATTGAGTCAATTATACTCAAATTTTGAGAATATGTCAATCGTTTATCGCACAAAACCGAGGGTAAGTTATGAGAATTTGATGATGAAATCAACAAAAAAGCGCCCATGCCGGGAACCGTCAGGACGCTTGGGAGTTAGGAATGTTATGATTGTGAAAGACGGGCTTCAAAGAAGGGTCTTAAATCAGAAATAGTTTCCACATCCAGCTTTTGCAGCAAGTTGCGGCTTTGGGCGCGCACGGTGTTGCGGGAGAGCATCATCTTGTCGGGAAGCTGTTCGGCGGTATAGCCGCCCAGCACCACCAGTTCCAGCATATATTTTTCGCGGTCGCTCAGGTCAAGCTTTTCGGCGGTTGCCGCGATTTCACCCCGCAGAGCGTTGTGCAGCTCGAAGCTCTCCTGCGTCAGACCGTGCTTTTTAAGCAGGAACCAGATGACGGGTGCACTGATAACCAGCAGCATGGCCAGCACTACGAGAAGGACTTCTTTGTGATGCGCGGGAAATAGCAGATTGAATACATTTGCACCGAACTGCGCTGCAATAACACAGGCATAACCGAAAATAGCGTAAAACAGTGGGTGCTGCCGATCCATCGAGAATGTGATGATGAAAAGGTAGGCGAAAATGCCAAAACAGCACTGCCCCACAAAGAAGCAGATCAGGAATACGGATTCCTCCGCACGGGAAAAATAGGGGAGATAGAGCAGAATGGCGGAATAGGAAAGAAGGCATACGCCAAAGACGAAAAGCGGCGTGACATTGTGAAATTTTACCAGCAGCGCAATCAGCAGCGCAACCGCGATATAGGGGAGATAGGTGTACAGAATATACCCGCGGAATACCGGGGCGTACAGCTCCGCGCCGTGGGCGGCAATCTGCCCGAGACAGAAATAGTACAGCCCTCCGAACACGGTCAGCAGAAAATAGGCGGCAGGCAGGTTTCGCAGCAGGGTTTTGTGGGAGGCCTCGGAATAGCTGATGATGGGCATTTCTTCCTTGGAAAAGCCGGAGGAACGCACCGTCAGCAGCGCCAGCACGCCCGAAAGAATCGCCAGCGCGTAAACTCCCCGCGTCATGTCCATGTGCGAGTAGATCACATGATCGGCCAGACGCACCGCGCCGCCGATGGCCGTGCCGGCGGCGACGGCAAACAGACGCTGGCTGACCCTGACGCGCAGCAGCGAGGAAAAGACCGCCAGCGCGCCGAAAGCGGCGCAGATGCCTGTGATGATCGCATAGACACTGAAGGAGTCGGCGTTGGTAAAAGCGAGCGCCAATCCGCTTTCCGCCATCAGTACAGCCGGCACAATTCGGAAATAGCGGTGTCCTAACAATCCTTCAAAGTCAAGATGAAACATCAGCATCAGCAAAACGGTCAGCGTGAGCAGCAATGCGCCGCCGAAGATGATATTGGTCACGGCATAGAGGGAGGAGGTGCCGTACAGTTCCAGGCTTTTTTCACAGATATACATGACCGTCATAGTCCACCCCGCAAAGCCGCCCAGACACAGGGCGCATCGCAGGGAGTCGCGGTTGAGATTCCGGAGCATAGTTTTTCCGTCCTTCCGATGTAAGAGCCTGCTGACGAATCTCCACGTGTGCGTACTGCGCCGTCAGATTTTTCGCCAGATGAAGGGAATTTTGCGTAGCCATACTGTCGTATTGCAAGCAAAATTCCCGAAATATGGCGGGAAAGATGCAAGCAGGACGTGCGTGGGGAGATTCGTCAGCAGGCTCTAAGATTTTCTGTCAATTCTACTCACTATCATAGCATATCCGCGCCGATTATGCAATTCCCAATATGATATTTTTACTAAATTTTAAATTTCAATAAACGAACGCTTAAAACACTTGCATAAATGATTTTTTTGTGCGATAATATAGATGGAAGTATAAGCGAACCGGAAAAGCCGGCATACATTTTGTGAGAGCTGTCGGCGGACAAGATTATTTTTATTATTTTATATCTAGTTAGAAAAGGAATGAAGTAAAATGGCAGACAACGCAAATAACAATTACAATGGCTATACCCCGAAGTTTGACAAAAAGGGTCTCAGCAACGGATGGAAACTTGCGATTATTGCGGCGCTTGCGGCGCTCGTGGTTTCTCCGATTGACCTGATTCCCGGTGACGCGGCCACGGTGGTTGGTCTGGCGGACGATGTGGCCTATCTCGTAGGCATTATCGGCACCATCACCAGCATGGTCAAGGGCAAAACCGCGATGAGCCAGCAGGGTACCTATACGCCTCCCATGTACAATGATGTGGAGAGCAACGAGAAAAAGAACGGGTAAGGGTTCGGGTCATTGAGTCGCGATATACTGACAGCCAAAAAATGCGGCGTTCTGTTTTTTCACGAATGCCGCATTTTTTGACGGATGACGGCAGCTCTGTTTTTCATTCGATGCAGGATTTTATGGGCTTGATGTGCTATCATCTGTTTGTTCGTGCTGCATAGGAAATCGGTTTGTACGATTCCTCTGTCATCATGCATTGTAGGATGCCTCCGTCATCATACGTTGTAGGATGACACTGAAATTTTATTAATTATTTGTAAATCTTGCGCAATTGTTTTGGTTTCTTCAAAGGAATATGTTATTATATAACGCAGTGCATTTTTGTTTGGCATAATCTGGAACGACGATGAGGTGAGCGGAAATTGGGGACGTCAGGCAAAATCTTGATTCGCGCGGCGGCCGAGTCTAATGTAGGCAACGCCCGCGGCAATAACGAGGACAATGTATATTTTAACGGCGATTACATCACTCCCCGCACCATCGGCCGTCCCTTTGCCATCAAAACCGGCGAATATACCGACGTCAATGTCTTTGCCGTATTCGACGGCATGGGACGCAACAACACTGGTTCTTTCGCTTCGCTTGTGGCGGCGACCAAGCTCGACGCGGTGACCGACCGCATTGCCTTTGATACCGACGTCACCCCGGATGACGCGGTGCTCGCCTATATGCAGGAGACGAATGAGCTGATTCGCGATCAGCGGCGTGAGACGGGCGGTGTGCGCACCGCCTCTACCATGGCGCTGCTGATTATCGAACACGGCAATGTACATGTATATAATGTAGGGGACAGCCGCGTGTACCTCTACCGGGACAAGCAGCTCATCAAGCTGACGCGTGATCATGTGGCGGTGGAAGGCCAGAAGAGCGTCGCGCTTACGGAGGATGGCGTTCGTCACGGACGCATCACCAAGTTTCTCGGTATGAACAGCCGTGAGGGAAAAATGGAGCCGTTTCGTGCGAAGCCTTTTAAGGTGAAAAAGGGCGATAAATTTTTAGTGTGCAGTGACGGTCTGACCGACCAGCTTGACGAAGATGAGATCACCGTTTGTCTCGCCAAGCGCAAAGACCCTTTCGGGCATACCAACGAACTGATGGCGCTTGCCATGAGTGACGACAGCGACGATAATGTGTCCGCCATCGTGGCCGAGGCAGTGGAACCCGGCTTTCACATCACACAGAATATGATTTTTGTTGCTGTCGGCTGTCTGATCATGGCGATAGGTGTGCTGATCGGATTTGTCTTTGGCTGGCTGATCGGCAGCACGCAGTCTTCGTATGAAGGACTCGACGATTACAGTGAAATTGAAATGGATCAGACGATTGTACAGGGAGTGAGCGGTTCTGATCTGACGACCGAAACCACCACGGCGGCCAGTGTATCTTCTGTCATTCCTACTACCGTCCCCAACAGCAACACTTCTTCGGAAGAAGTGGCATATACGGTTTACGGTCTTACCCTGCGTCAGAACAACGATATTACGCTTCAGCGCGGCAGAAGTACCACCCTTTCGGTAGAAATCAATCCCGACAATGTGCCGCAAAGCTATGTCAAATGGAGTTCGGACAACGAGAAAGTGGCAACGGTGGACGCAAACGGCAAGGTCAAGGCGCTCAAAGCAGGACAGGCGACAATTACCGCGACGGCAGGCAACGCAACCGTCACCTGTCTGGTACGTGTCAAATAATTTAGATAAGGCAGACGATGCCTCAAAAATTCGCCGGTTCAGCCGGCGATGGGAAGGATGGTCGTAAAGTTGGCTTTTTTCAAAAGGTTCAGACAACAGAATACGAAAAAACGCTACGAAAATCCTGCGATCAATCAGGCAATTGACGAAATCAACAAGCAGAAACAATCCAATCAACCCACGGCCGATGATTTTCAGCGAAACGGTACGGACACAAAAAACGCACGGGGGCAGGACAACAACGCTGATTTTGCTCCGGTGCTGGCTTTTGATCCGAGCGGCGCGAATGTGGAAAATCTGGTGTTCCACCCCTCTCAGACGCAGCCTAAGCCCTCACGGGCGGCGCAGTTTGAGCGGGAAGTGGAAAATATTGCCGATATTTACGGTGTAGACAAGAGCGAGGCCGAGAGCCTTGCCGACAGTTCAGCTCCCATTATCCCCTCTATGGCGGGTGTGTCAGAAGGGGAAGTTCCCGTTTATCCGCGTCGTCACGCAGAAGGCGGGGAGTCGCTCGCTTTTATGGATCTGAGCGACCGCACCGATCTGCAGCCCGAGGAAATCGAAGAAGCCAGCGAGATATTCGGCATTAAATATCCCGCGGGATTTCGCACCGACCTGGTCAATTACGCCGGACGCGAGATTGATCTGAGCGATTTCAGTCTGGTGGAGAATCTTCGCTGGAAGCATATCGAAAAAGCGGCCGATATCAGCGGCATTGTATTTCCGTCTACCATTGACACTGAATCATTCCGCTTTTACGACCGCGATATCAGCGGATGCGATTTCAGTGCTGTCTACGGTCTGCGCTGGCGACATATTCAGGACGCGAGGGATATTGCCGCCATCAAATATCCTGCGACCTTTGATATTGACAATGCCGTATTCGGCGGACGCAATATTTCCGGCAGTGATTTCAGCCTGATAGCCAATCTTCGTTGGGAGCATATCATGAGTGCTACCGACATCAAAGGCATCAAATATCCGGCCTCCTTTGACCTTTCCTCCGCCAAATTTTACGGCAGAGATATTTCCGGCAGCGATTTTTCGCTCTGTAAAGAGCTGAAATGGGAGGATATCCGACTGGCTGCCGATCTGAGCGGCATTATTTACCCCGCTGAGTTTGATTTTGACGCGTGTGATTTTACCGACGCCGATCTGTCCCACAGCGATTTTTCTAAGGCGGCACATTTAAGTTGGAACACGCTGGCTCCCGCGTTTGATGTAACCTATATCAAATATCCTGCTTCCTTTGACGCTAGTCTTGCGGATTTTACGGACCGGGATATTTCGGGCAGCAATTTCAGCCGGGTCAGTTCGCTTCGCTTTGTGCATATTCAGCCCGCTAAGGAGATACGCGGCGTGATATATCCGCCGCAGTTTGATATCGACGACGCGGATTTCACCGACAGGGATATTGACAAATCGGATTTTTCGCTGCTCCAGGGATTTAACTGGGACAGTGTGCGTCTGGCCTACAGTCGCGACGGTGTGATCTATCCCGTTGGATTTGTGGAGCCGCATCCTTCCGATGAGGACATAGAAGGGGCGATGCTGATCTATTTGCTGCGCCTCTACAGCCGCGTCAATCCTGACAGTGTCAGCACTGACGCTTTCTATCGCGATATTACCGCGTTGTACCCCGGACTGACCGATGCCGACGCGGCCGCTTTAATCGAGCGGTCTAACGTCAAATGGGAGAGCCGCGACGGAGCGCGCCTGATCCGGCAGGATGCGCGCCGCGCGCATACGGGCGACAAGCTTTTTATGACCAAGCTGGGCTTCAAGCTGCTTTATCCCATCTGCGGAGGGGGGCAGTCCGCGCAGCTTTTACGCGAGGCGTTTGGCGATATCATCCGCCGCAAGGAACAGGAAAAATTTGAGCAGCGTTTGTATGATCTGCAATGCGGCAAGTATCTCTCCGCCGCCGAGCTTTCCGAAATCGGCTTCCAATCGGGCAAACTGCCCCAGAAAGCGGAACTGCATGTGGAGGTGGAAAAGCCCAAGCGCGTGCTGCCTGTTCTTTCCGACATTGCTGAGGAATACGCGCAGGACGATGAGCGCGGCGCAAGTCGTGTACGCGCCGTGCCGATCAGTGACGAGGAATTGATCGGAGCGGCGGTTCCGGAGGAATCTCCGCTGGCCGCCGTGACCAACCGCGTGAAAGTGCGTGTGACGGAGATCGAAGCGCCCATTCTCGCGCCGGTCAGACAGATCGACCCGCCGGTGGCGCCCGAACCTGTTTCCGTTGTCGAAACGCCTGCTTTGTCCGAAAAGGATGAAGAACCCGAAAAAGATGACATAGCAGACGAGCCTGCGTCGCCGGAGGCGTCGGAGCTTTCCGCTCCTATCGCGCTGCCGCAGCCTGCGGAGGAGGAGATACCTGAAGAAGCCGAAGAACCTGCTGCCGAGATGGAAGAAGTGCAGCCGGAAGACTTTGCTCCGGTGGACGTGGAGGAAATGCTGACAAGCGAAGAACCGCCGCAGGAACCCGCTTCCAAGGTTTACGCTTTTGGTGCACGCACGGGACATGTGGAGGCAGAGCCTTCTCCCGAACCGATCACACTTCCCTCGGTTTCGGAGCTACCCGAAGAACCGCAAACCCAACCGGAATTGCTGCCGCTTCTGCCTGCTCCTTTGCCGGAGCCAGAGAAAGAAGCGGACGAACCTTCCCCGGTGGCCGAGCGCATAGGGGTGAAAGATGACAGCTTCCAGCCGGTTCATATTCAGATGGACCAACTGCGAGAAAGCGCTGCGGGCAATGCGGAGGAAAAACTGCGCCGCAAGAAGCTGAGCGACGAAGAAAAGGCAATTCGCACAGGCGTGATGGGCATGCTGCTCTATATCAACCAGAGCATTGCGGAGTCCGATCTCACCAATTCCGAGCTTTTCAGCGAGTTCATGCGCATTTATCCCGGCGCGCTGCCTAAGGAAACAGCGGCTATGGCTCAGTTTGCCGCCAACACCCTCGGCGGTATCAATGCCAATACCCGTGCCAAGCTGTTCATGTTCGCCACCAAGGCGGAGCCGTCCGTCAAGCGCAAGCTGATGGACTTTGCGCTGGAACGCTACAGCTACAAGCTGCGCGTGCCGGAGGACGAAGCCTCTTTCCGCGATTTTCTGCTTACACTCTGCACGACGCTCTTTGAGGAGGGCGGTGAGTATGAATACACCTCCTATCTGCATTCCAAAGGCATTCTTCTCAACCCGCCGGAGGAACGCGAGGCGCATTATAAACAGATTCCTTTTGAGCGCGGCGTGGGCAAGGCCAATCTTTATGCCAATACCCGCTATCCCTACTACCGCACGCTCGAACAGGTGGGCTTCCTGCATTTCACCTTTGAAGCCATTCGTGACAGCCTGAAAATCGAGCTGAGCGACAACCATTATTATGAGGAACTCGAAGACCTCGTTTACCGTAAATGTGAGCCGAGTCTGATGAAATTCGTGGTGATTGAAACCACTATGGGACTGCTCTATCTTGAACAGCGTACCTTGAGAGACTGGGGTGTGGATGAGGAATTTGTCTGGCGCGCCGCCGAAAACAACATGAAGAATGTCAGCTTCCGTGCTCGTTATTCCTTCAGCACGGAGGATTGCAGTCCCTTCCGCTATGTACAGCATGATCTGGCAAGTTACCTGCTTTGCATGAACGACAAACTCAGCGAACTGGCAGACGGGCAGGATCTCATCATGACGGTACCCTGCCGCGAGATCGTGTACTTCGATTTTTATGACCTTGCTTCTATCAGGGAAATGCTGAGTTTCAGCGCCCACTATGACTGCACCATTTCACTGGGCGGCGATCAGTATGAACATCCTTTCTCGCCCGACGTTTTCATTTATCACGCGGACGATCAGTCGCTCGAGCGCGTAAACGATGAAACCTACATTTTGCTTGGTGATTCCGTAGCACGGCGGCAGGTGCTCAAATCGGTGTTGCCGCAGGATATCAAGGTAGATGTGGAGGCGCTGGTCAAGCCTAAAAATACCGATGAAGTTGAAATCATCGGGGACGAAAACTACAATTTACAGGCCGCGGCATTCACCATTCTTCGTCTGTATTCCGAGATGAACGGCGACACCGATTACACCCTGCCGCAAAACGCGGTGATGGCGTTGTTTGATGATCTGTTTATCTCCTTTGACGCAGTGTATCCCCCTGTCAGAGGCCGCGAACAGCCGGATCCGCTCGCACACATCGACGACGCGGCCCGCATGGTGGCGCGCGGCGGCAAAACCGTGAGCTGGCTGCTGGTGCAGGCGATCCAGCAGCTTTGCGGCGACGTCAATTACGAAACGCCCGCAAGCGCGAATATCCGACAGACCGTGCTGCGTGAAATCTACGGGGACAGTGCGAATGCCGTCTGGCTCAACTGCGCCACGGCGACGGAATTCCGCCGCCGTTTTGAGGCAGTGCGCCGTTATCACGAAATTCCTGTGGAAAACCAGCACCTCACCATATTAGATGCCAAGCTGGAAGTTGCCATGCATGCTTTAGTGATGGTTTTTCACCAATTCGGACAACGCTATGCTCTCGGACAGGTGCGACGTCATCTATATAAAATGATGCCTGATATAAAATTCTGCTATGAAATCAACCAGAGCGCGTGGCTTCCCGCGCCGGGGGATGACGTGGATGTGGACGTGCAGTCCATCGGCATGATCTTCCGAGGCTTTGATAACGCGACGCAGGAGAATATTCTCAACGGACTGGCGAACGCCATCGGCGACCGCGACCTCGCGGAAGGCGGATGGGGACTGCTGTATTTCATCAAATTTGTCAAATACGCCTACCTTGACCCGTCGGAAATGGTGGAGCGCTACTTCATCTCGCGCAGCCGCCTCATACCGTCGCAGAATATTCTCAAGCAGCTCTATTACAAAGACCTGAACAACGAGTTCATCAAGCATATGCGCAAATCCGTGCGGCAGATGCTTTCGGATTACGGCGACAGCTTCGAGGTCATCCGCAACACCCCGGTGCGCAGCAGCGCGGAGGAAGAACGCGCCGCGCATATGGAGGATTTTGAAAACGTGCTGAACTTCGCGCGGGAGATCGAGGAAAAGATGTCCGGCGCGGGGGAGAAATCCGACGAACCCGAGATGATCAACATCCGCGGCACGGGCGCGCCGATGGCGAACATCAAGCCCGACCTCCAGCTTCGTCAGGTGGAAAACGGCTTCCTCGAGAAGCGGCTGAATTTCGTACTCGAGCCTGTCGACGCAAAGCTGGCGGATGAGCTGGTGGACGCGGCGCATTTTGTGACCAGGCTCTTCCATGTGCCGGAGATCGAATTCCGCGCCAACAGCGACATCGAATGCGAACTGCATTACGGCATTATCCGCAGCAAAAATCAGGTGATCGCGCTGCGTTCCCTCGCGTGGACGGTGGCGCAGCTGATGTATGAATCGGGGCGTGATCTGCGGGACGTTACGGCGCAGGATGTGTATCACGCCAACGAGATTGTGGAGCAGTGCGACCGCAACAATTACAAGAAATCCGGCGCGTTTCCGACGCTGTGTTCCATGCCGGTGGACGAGGGCATGTATATTCCCGCCTATCAGGAGTACATCTTCTTTGCGCAGGAGCTGATGCCGGAGGTCAAGCTGGCGAGTCTCTTCTCGCTCCAGCAGGAGCTGGCGGACATTGCCCCCATGATGAAGGTGGTCTACGAGATTCTGAAAGGCGAGAAGCGCGACGGTCCCGTACAGGCGGGGACCGTTCTCGCGGATGCGCTGTGCGCGTGGAGCGCCTACTGCTTCGCGGCGGTGGATGCCTTTGAAGTGGTGGAGGGACCCTCCGCCTACAGTTTTGCCCAGATCAGGCGGTGATGGTTTTCCTATTATAAAAACACTATCTACAACTTAAGCACTCCCCCAGTCGGCTATGCCGACAGCCCCCTCAGAGAGGGAGCCGATAATGCCTCCCTCTTTGAGGGAGGTGGCACGTT
>CADCNI010000005.1 GCA_902802795.1 uncultured Ruminococcus sp. | reverse complement strand
TCCTTGTATGTGGTAAAACCTATATACTTGTGTTTTTGCAACTATTAGTATGACAGGTAAACCCACGTTTTGCAAGAGGGGTCACTTCATATTATCTAACGGCTGTCATTTTTGATCTGTTCCATTTCCTTGGCCGTCTCTCGGTATGGCTGCACCGCGCTGGTTTTCAGTTCATCCAGATCGGCGGCGTAATTGACAATGCCGCTGCCGTCCTCCTGCCATCCGATCGCCTCACAGACATGCGCGTAGAGTTCCCGCGAATAGGACTCCTGCTCCGCGCCGCCGTAATCAATATGCAGAATGATACGGTTTTCCACCCGACCATGCGCTTCGATCGGCACCAGATAGAGATAAATGCGGCTGCCTGTGGCGTTTTGAAACACCAGCCGCAGCCATTCGCGCTCGTCCTCCTGCGGCTGCGTCATGCCGCGCATGGTCGCGTAGTCGCGGTAATCCTTGGCGGCGGCGGTCTCCTGCGTCGGGCGTTGAAAGCCGGACAGCGGTTCCAGCCAGTCGAGGTTGATTTCGTCGCACAAAAAGTCGATCAGTTGTTCGCCCCATTCGGCACGATGACAGGAGGCGGCGTATCGCTCCCGTTCCAGCCCCCGCATAACGGCCAGCCGTCCGGCGGCGGCGTCAAGTTCCTCCCCGTATTGGCGGAGCTGATCTATCGAAGCGCTGTCGTCCTGCCGCAGATAGGCCGCCCTGCCGGTTTGTTCAATTGTATCGGCCAACGATTGCAGTCGGTCGGCAATCTGCTTGATATGCGCCCATTCGCCCCGCGACCAGAAATTGATCTCGATCTGCCGTTTCTTTTTTTCTTTCTCACCGCTGCCCGTCTGTCCTGTGAAAGTCTGCCACGCGTTCAGTTCGCTTGCCATCTCCCCGCGAAGCTGCGTCAGTTTCATGGTGAGAAGCTCATATTGCCAGTGCCACTGCGCCGCCTCATCGTCGATGTCATAGCCGAGGCGCTCCAACCCCGTCTTGGCGGAAATCGCCACCGCTGCCGCCGCGTCGTAGAGTCCCGACGCGTACAACTGCCGCCCGTCCCCGATGGTCTGATAATAGAGCGACAGCCGACGGGGGCGGAATTTTTCGTGCGGCTTGGCTTCCACTTCGCGAAAGACCCGCACCGCGTTTCTCAGCCGCGCCTCCGCTTCGCTCCTGCCGAATTGCTCCCGCGAATCGGCCTGTCGGCGAAGTTCTTCCACTGCCTGCTCCAGTTCGGCGTTTTTTTGCGCCAGCAGCGCCTCGTTGCGGCGGGTTTCCTCCACCAGCCGCCTGTAATCCGCGTCGGTACGCGCCAATTGCTCACTCACGTCCGCGCTGAGCGACTGCTCATATTGCCGGAGAAGGGCTTCATATTTTTGCTGCGCCTGTCTGTCGTGCTGCTCGATAGCACGTCGCATTTCCTCGCGGCAGTTGTTCAGGTTTCGTCTGTTTTCTTCCAATAAACGCTGTCTTGCGCGCTCCGCTTCGCTCTTTTGCTGCCGGAGCTGCGATTGCAGGTTGCTCACCTCGCGCTCCAGACTTCTCAAATCACTCATGCGATCCACTCTTTTGATGTTTAATTTCCGCTTCGATGGCGGCGGTCTTACGCTGTTTGGCCTCGATGAGCAGACGAATCTGCGTTTCGGCCTGCGCTATTCTTTCCCGAATGTCTCGGAGCAAATCCTCGGTGGGGCGGATGTCTTTGTCGCGGTAATACGCCAGCACCTCCTCGTCGGCCTCTACGCAGGCCGCCAACTCTTCCAGTTCCGCCTGAGAAACGGTCTGGTCTTTTTCGGTTTCGGCCGCGATGACGCGTCGCTTTTCTTCCTCGCTCTGCGGCGGCTGCTCCTGTGGGAAGACTGACGCGGCAGGGGTTGGGGTGGACTCGGCTCGCGGAAAATCGGCTTCCCAAAAATCATCTTCCGGAGAAATCAATCCCCGAAAATCCGTTCCGGCAGAAGAGGCATTCGTGGAAGGGGTTTCCGAAGAATCGGCTGCCGTGGGATTGGCTGCCGAAGAAGCGGTTTCCGAAGAATCGGCTGTCGTGGGATTGGCTGCCGAAGAATCGGCTGCCGTGGAAATGTCGCGGCAGGTCAGCCGCAGGGTAAATCCGTCGCCCGACGGGAGCAGCGCAATGCGCTGAAGTCCGCCCAGATCCCATGTCTGCTCTACCGTTTTGGTTGCGCCGCGCACGAGGGTCAATGTCTTTCCGGCGCATTCCGTGCCGCACGCAATGTCAATCCGCAGTCCCGCCTGCGCCGCCACAGGACGCACGGTCAGCACCTGACCCGTGGGGTCCTCCGAAAGATTGAATTTGCCGTACACGCGCATGCGGCTGTCCTCGCGGTGGAGCGACGAAGCGTAATCCTCCGCCCTTTCCCCGTCCATACGAAAAGTCAGGGTCATCTCCCCCGCCAGCACCTCCCGCAGCACGTTCATTTTCAGCGAATCCCTGCAATAAACCGTCATTTCAGAAATCATCGCTTATCCCTCCGCTCTTTTTCTTGATGGCCTGCCACACTCGCAGCACATTCTCCGACGGCACCCCGATGAGCACCGCCCTGTCGGCCGTCAGTTTAATCTCCGCCCGCCGCGTCGGGCAGGCATAATACGCCGCTCCCGCCTCCCGATAGCGCCCGGTCAGATAATGCAGCCGCTGGTTGGAGGAGCCGATGTAGGCGCGCCCGTCGTCGAGCTGCCGTACATAGCGCCCGTCAATCAGGATATCCGCGCAGCCCAGCAGCGGCAGAAAATCCTCCCGCGACCGGATTTCCTCTATCGTAAAGCCGGAATAGACAATCACGCCGACGTCGCGTTCCATCCGCACCGCCCCGATGAGCGCTGCCAGCGCGTCCGCCTGCAAAAACGGCTCTCCGCCGCTCACGGTGATTCCCTCGCAGCCGCTTTGCACAATGCGTTCCGCCAAAGCGGTAATCGAAACCTCGTCATACGCCCCGTATCGGGTATTTGGGGCGAGACACCCCTCGCAGTCAAAGCAGCAGCCATGAACCCATATGACAAAACGGCGGTACGGGCCGAGGAGGTCGGTATTTTCTTCCGTATGTGACACCCGCAGCACTGTTTTCTCATACATTTTCATATTTCCCCCAAAAATGAAACGGTTTTGAAAAACAGGCCGCAGCCGAAACCACAGCCTGTTTTTCTTACTCCTTACTGATTCCTAGAAATTACACATTCACGCCGTAGTTGCGGCAGAGGGCCTCCAAGCCGCCCTGGTAGCCGCCCGCGACCGCGTTGAATTTCCACTGGCCGTTTTTGCGGTAGATTTCGCAGACCACCAGCGCCGTCTCGATGGAAAATTCTTCTTCCAGGTCAAACTGGATGACGGTTTCGCCCTGCGTGTCGGATTCGCTTTCCACCTTGGCCACGCGGACATAGGCGTTGGACACCTGCCCGAAATTCTGACGGCGTGCCGCCGCGTCGTGAATCGTCACTGTAATGGCGATTTTGCTGACGTAATCGGGAATTTTGGTAAAGTCGATGTAGATCTGCTCGTCGTCGCCGTCCGCGCTGTTGCCGCCCGTCCGGTCGTCGCCAGACGACCAGACCGTATGATCGCGCCAGTCGGGATTGTTGTAAAAGACAAAATCGTCGTCGCTCTGCACCTTGCCGTTCGCGCCGCAGATAAAAGCCGACGCGTCAAGGTCGAAATCGTAGCCGCCGTCGTACTTGTTGGGATCCCAGCCCAAGCCGATCAGCGCCATTTTCATGCTGCTGTCAAGAGAAGCTCTCTGTCCCTTTTGAAGATTGACTGCCATAAAAAAATACCTCCGTTGTTTGATTATCATTCCGTTATCTCCATACCGAACGCGGCAGGCCGTATTTTTCCGCGAGCTGCGCCACCGACCAGATTTTGAGCGGCTGCCCCACCGCGTTGAATTTCCATTCCCCGTTGCGGCGGTAGAGTTCACCGAACACCAGCGCGGTCATGCCCTCGTAATTTTCCGACAGATTGTAGATGCAAAGCTCCTTGCCCAAATCCGCGTCCACCAGACGGATAAACGCGTTTTCGATCATACCGAACTGCTGCCCGCGGTCGGTCGCCTTGTAGATGCTCACCAGAATCACGATGCGCTCATATCGGGCGGGAAGACGCGCCAGATCGACCATGATTTGTTCGTCGTCCCCCTCTCCCGCGCCGGTGAGGTTGTCGCCCTGATGAATGACGCATCCGCTGCTGTGGCTGAGGTTATTGAAGAACACCACATCATCGCGCGAAGCAAGGGTGTTGCCGCCATCCAGCAGAAACGCGATAGCGTCGCAGTCGATGTCCTGCTTCTGACCGCCTTTGTAAAAACCGAAGCCCTGCGGCTTGGCTTCATCCCAGCCCAGACCGACCATGACTCTGCGAAGTCCCGCGTTGCCCTTGGTCAGACTGACTTTCTGACCCTTTTGAAGATTGACACTCATTTTTCTCCCTCTTTCGTTGTGAAAACAGTGTGAAATGTGAAGTTATAATACATTTCTTTTCACTTTCCACTTTCCACTCACCACTAACTAACCGCTAACGGCTAAACAGCTTGACGATGATCTTTCTGACCAGATCAATGGGAATCACCATAAACGCCAGCGCCACACATACCAGCCATGTATGCGGCGTGAGGCTTGTGACGCTCAGCACTTCGCCGCCAAAGGTGACAAAGACAAACTGCATCACAAAAATGCCCAGCATGACCAGAATGAAGTTGGTGTTTTTGCTCAGCCCCTTGAAAAGGTTGAGATGTTCGGTTCTCGCGTTGAAGCCGTTAAAGGTAATCGCCATCATAAAAGTGGCAAACAGCGCCGATTTGAGATACACCGGGTCATGGCTGCCCAAAAGATCGCCCACGAAAGGCACAAAGCGGATCGCCAAAGCGATACCCGTGATATACGCCGCACCGAACAGAATCTCCACGAACATACTCTTGTTGATGATGCTCTCGGAACGCGGAATCGGTTTGTCCTTCATGTATTCCTTCATGGCGGGTTCGCTGCCGAAGGCAATCGCCGCCAGCGTATCCATCGCCAGATTGATGAGAAGCAACTGCACCACCGTCATCATGACGTTCTCGCCCAGCATCGGGCCGATGAAGCAGGTCAGCACCGCCGCCACGTTGACCGTGAGCTGGAAGATGAGGAACTTGCGGATGCTCTTGAACATCGTGCGGCCGTAGAGAATCGCCTTGTCGATGGAGGCGAAGTTGTCGTCGAGAATCGTGATGTCGCCGGCTTCCTTGGCCACCTCGGTGCCGCTGCCCATCGCGAAGCCCACGTCCGCCTTTTTCAGCGCGGGTGAATCGTTCACGCCGTCGCCCGTCATGCCGACCACGAGATTGAGTTCCTGCGCCAGACGCACCAGACGGCTCTTGTCGGTCGGCAGCGCACGCGCCACCACGCGAAGACGCGGCAGCAGCTCTTTCACTTCGTCATCCGACTTTTCCGCCAATTCCGCGGAGGTGAGCGCCACGTCGGTTTCGGGATGATACAGATCCGCGTCCTTGGCAATGGCCATGGCGGTTTCCTTGCGGTCGCCCGTCACCATGACCACCTGAATGCCCGCGTTCTGCACTTCCTTGATCGCGTCCACCGCTTCTTTTCTCACGTTGTCGCGGATGCACATGACACACAGCAGGGTAAGGTTTTCGTCGTCTTTTTCGCCGTCGGCTTTTGCCACGCCGAGCAGACGCATGGAGCGCGCCGCCTGCCCGTCAATATACGAGACAATGACAGATTTGTCGGTGAAATCCTGCACATTGCCGTTTTCGTCCACATAAGAGGTGCATCTGTCGATGATCTTTTCGGGCGCACCCTTGACAAAGGTCACGCACTGCCCGTCACGCACCACCGTAATGCTGGAGCTTTTCTTGCTGGAATCAAAGGCGTTGAAGGTCTTGACTTCTTCCTTGTCCAGACCGTCCGTCGCGTGGGATGCGATCAGAAACGACATGAGCGCGCGGTCGGTGCTGTTGCCACCGATCACTTCGCCGTCCGACGCGGACGCGCCGTTGTTCACGCCGATGCCCGTGATCACGTCCTTGGCGTAAGCCTGCGGCATTTTGTCGAGCGCGTCAAAGACCTTCGCGTTGCCGGTCGCCATTTCCACCACTGAAAGCCGACCTTCGGTGATGGTTCCCGTCTTATCGCTGTAGAGCAGGCTCAGACTGCCCGCCGTTTCCAGACCGTTGATCTTGCGCACCAGCACGTTGTCCTTCGCCATTTTCATACTCTGGAAGGAAAGCAGAATGGAGGTCAGCATGGGCAGACCCTCCGGCACCGCGCACACGATGATCGTCACCGCCACGGTGATGGCGTCCATCACCAGACGAATCCAGCCGAAGGTATCGGTCGGCACATTGCCCGAAAGCAGCGTTTTCGCCATGATGCCCGCCACAATGGCAATCGCGCCGATGTAGCCGAACGTGGAAATCTGCTTGGCCAGCTTGGCAAGCTTGACCTGCAGCGGGGTCTGACGGGTATCCTCCTGCACTTCGAGCGCCAGCTCGCCAAAGAGGGTCTTGTCGCCCACCACCTTGATCTGCATATACGCTTCGCCGCCGCAGACCACTGTGCCGCGATAGGCGTAATGTTGGTTGAGCAGGTCTTTGATGTCATAGGATGTGCCATCCGACGCCGGCGCCTTTTTCGCTTCTTCGGTTTCACCGTTGAGCGCCGCCTGATCGACCTTGATTTCGCCCTCGACGATCTCGCCGTCGGCGGGAATCTTGTCGCCCGCCTGCAAAAAGACGATGTCGTCCACCACCACTTCGCTGACGTGGATTTCTTCGAGTTTGCCGTCACGGATGACCTTGGCGGTTTCCTTGGCTTCTTCCTCCGCCTTGAGCGCGGAGGCCTTGCCCTCCTGCTTGCTTTCGCTGACCGAAGCCACGCCGTTGGCAATCAGAATGGCGATCAGAATGCCGACGGGCTCATACCATTCTGCCTGATGCAGGAAAAACAGCACCACCTGCACGACCAGCGCCACCAGCAGAATCAGAATCATGGGGTCTTTGAAGCCCTCTAAAATCTTCTTCCACAGCGGGTCGGGGGGAATCTGCGTCAGACTGTTGGAACCGTGCTGACGGCGGCTTTGCTCCACCTGTTCGGCGGAAAGTCCGTTGAATTTCATAGCTTTTTTCATATCCTTTCCAATGGATAACACAAACATCCGCCTGTGTTATCGTATTCTTTCATATTATACAGCATTTTGTTAAAAATGTCAATTCACAGCCGATAAATTCTTGTCAATATATTCCATATAGGGCTTGCGGAAATACACGCTTTCGGGATGCGCCTGATAGACGGCAAATGTCTCCCGCAATCCCTCCCGGAGCGGCTTGGTGTCGGGCAGGAGCGCGCATTGCCGCGACACGTCGAGTTCGTACCCGTAATCGTGGAAGCAGAAATAATCCCGCTGCGGCACGCCGGTTTCCACCTCTGCAAAGTCCGGCACCGCCCCGGCGGCTTCATAGCACAGCGCCGCCCATTCCCTGACCGTGACGGTCTGGGGATTGCCGACGTTAAAAATACGCGGCGCGGGATGACGCTCCAGCAGAATCTCCATGAAGCGGCAGAGATCGTCCACATGGAAAAACTGGAGCTTCATACCGCCGTCGTGCGGCAGATAAAACTTCCTGCCCCGCATGGCGCAGTCAAAGACAAATCCCTCGCGATAGACATTGTTCCACGGGCCGTAGAGATAAGGCGGGCGCAGGATATACGCCCCAGGACAGCGGCTTTGCAGCCATTGCTCCGCCGCGAGCTTGTTCACGCCGTAAGGCCCCCATATGGCGTTTGGGCCGCAGTCCTGCTCCTCCGTAAAGGGCTGGGGGTTGGTTTCGGGATACACGGCGCTCGAACTCACCATGATGTAATCCCCGAAGGTCATCCCCGCATCCAGCAGCGCCGCGATATCCTCCGCCGTGTAGGCGCAGATATCCAGCACCGCGTCAAAATGCCGCCCTTGCAGACGATCACCGAGGGCGTGCCTGTCGCATGACAGCAGCGTCACGCCCTCGACCTGCGGATGGCTGCCGCGGTTGAGCACTGTCACGTCATGCCCCTTGCGGACAAAATATTCCGCCGTACAGCGGCTCACAAAGGTCGTGCCGCCTGTTACCAGTAGTTTCATCAGACATCCCCCTTAAAGTTAGCCGTTAGCTGTTAGCCGTTAGCTGTTAGCTGTTAGCGTTTGTGGCTAAAATGTATCGTATAATACATCCGTTTCATCAAAACCATAGTACAGATATTCGTTGGCTATGCCGAGATCAAAATTATGATGCACCGGCGAGACGCTTTCTTCATCGGCGAGAATGCCGGAGGTGCCGTATTTCATGCCGGAGGGAATCGCTTCACCGTACTATCGGCGAGAATGCCGGAGGTGCCGTATTTCATGCCGGAGGGAATCGCTTCACCGTACTGACGGGTGATCTTTTGGTAAAAATCCCTATCCTGCCCTTTCAATATATATTTGAAAAGCGTATGATAGTTGCCGTTTTCGTCGGGGTCGGCATAGACGGTTTCTTCATTCTGGAGCCAGTCAGTCTCTTCGCTCCAGTCCGGGTAAATATGATTCCTGACGGCCGTGCCGTCGTCGCTGTAGGTGACCGTTTCGATGCAGCCTGTTTCGCCGCCGAGCGAACGCTGCCGCTTTGTCAGACGATCGGCGAGAATGCCGGAGGTGCCGTATTTCATGCCGGAGGGAATCGCTTCACCGTACTGACGGGTGATCTTTTGGTAAAAATCCCTATCCTGCCCTTTTCATCATATTCATAACGCGCGGTATAAACGCACTCAATAGCGGGAACGGTTTTGGTTCTGGACAGGAGCCTGCCGTCCGCGTCATATTCCATTTCGACGGTTTCCCCACTGTAACTGGCATAGTCGCCCGAAAAAGTAAAGGTTTCAAGGATTTTCCAGCCTCCTGTTTCGGTATTGTCGGTGATGACGCACTCCGAATCGGTGGTGTTCTCGGAATCCTGCGTCATATTATCGTCATGAAAACCCTTTAACGGGTCATTGACCGTATAGTCCCTGATGATTTCCTTCGTGCCGGTTCTGCGTCCCTTGTCGTCATACGCGTAAGCTGCGGTGTACTTTCTGTAGTGAAGACCCTTGCTGCCGTCATCAAAGTGGTACCCGTTGTATTCCTCCACCAGCCGTCCGGCTTGGTCGTAGCGGTAGGTGTTGACGTCGGTTTCACCGTACAGATAAGACCGGTCATATTCGGGCGAATAATTTTCTCCGCCGTCAAAGTCTTTCACATAATAGTAGCTCCATGTTCTCTCCGACAGCAGATACCCCTCCGGCGAATATGCATATTCGGTGCGACTGAGCAGCTCGTCCGAATTGTTATAGCAGCATTCCTCCACCAGCGGATAAACCATTTCCGTTTTTTTCCCGGCTTCTTCGGCTTCCCCGCTTTTCCCGTCTTTCCCGCATGAAGCCGTGCAGAGGATCACTGCCGCCATTGCGAACACAAGCGCTCTTTTGAGAGATTTCGTGATCATTCTGTTCCTTCCTTTCGCAATCCTGTTTCAGCGAATCAGATATTCGTGAAACAGCCTTTTGTCCTCATCAAAATTCAGCACCGCCAACCGCTGCTTCTCCTGTTTGTCCTGCGATGTGCCGTATGTGACGCCTTTGGGTATCTTATCGCCGTATTCATAGATATGCTTTTCATTCAGCTTCCAGTCTCCGTTATCGGTCAGCGCATAGAGCGTGACCGTGCCGCAGTTGCCGTTTGCGTCGTAATCGGAATATTCCTTTTTTGAGGACGACGGTGGGCTGGCGCCCACCTAGGACGACAACGCAGCCATGTGCTCACCAGCGCGCCGAACTTGTCTTTTTGTTTGTTTGGATTGCTATAAGGTCTGCGTCCTCGCACTCGTGATGGAACGTCATACAAATCAACTCGCCGTTTGCGGCATATTGACATCGTTCCTGACATACATAGCCGTGTACATCGGTTTCATCACATCCGGCATAGGAACCATCTTCGTTGTAAAAAAAGACCCATGAATCCTTCATGCCGTCGTACATTCTCTTTTGGGCTATGACGCGGGACTGGTCGTCATATTCCACGCTGTAAAGGGATTCAGAAATATATGCATCCGTCACATATCGGGTTGATTGTGAGGTTACACGTCCTTTGCTATCGTATTGGTATTCGTCGTAACGAGTCGAGCCTGCGTTATACTGGTTACTTTTCCAGAGCGGCTTACCGTTTGCGTCGTACAGCGTATCCTCCCAAAAATCAAGCAGCCCGCCGTCTACATCAACCTGACGGGAACGCAATCTGCTCAGATAACCGCCGGTTAATTTATCGTTGAAATAGGCAATGGTCGATCTTATTACAAGGCGGTCGGTTTCTGTCAGCGCCGATTCGTCCATCACCTCTTTTCTCTCCTTCATGTGGTAGTTTTCGCACAAATATTCATAAGCCATCATACGTCCCATGTCGTCATATTCATAGGTCGTGGTCCATCTGTCATAGTTCCATTGGTCAATTTCATCGTTCCACCCCGTATAGTCGCTGACTTGCTTTGTCATTCTGCCGTTTCCGTCATAGCTGTATTGGGAACTGTAATCCTGGTCGATTTTTCCGTCAGTTACATGGTAATGCCGTTCTTTCAACAGATAGCCCTCGGGCGAATAGGCATACTCGTAACAGCGCGACAACTCGCCGTTCTCGTCATAAAAAGACTCCTTGGTGACGGGATAATACAGCCCGTCGTCCGCCTTTTGCGAATGCGGAGCGGTATCGCTTTCACTCACAGCCGCGCCGTTTTTCCCGCGTGCGCACGAAGCAAACGAAGCCAGCATCACCGCCGCCAACGCGAGCGCAAGTGTCCTTTTGCCGATGTTGTGTTTTATCATTTCATCGTCCCCCCTTTGATAGCGGTCAGCCGCTAACCACTAACCGCTAACCACTAACCGCTAATTCGCCTTGTCTGCCTTTTCTTTCAGCGCGCCCAGCACTTCCGACGCGATAGGTCTCGCCACGCTATAGCCGCTGCCGCCGTTCTGCACGACTACGGCAAAGGCATAGGGGTACTGTTCATTGCCGGAAAAGCCGACAAACCACGCGTGAGATTTCTTCTTACCGTCGAGTTCCGCCGTGCCGGTCTTGGCGCAGACCTCCATGCCGTCAGGGAAATGTCTGTCGCCGTAGCCGTTGGACACCGTATAGCGCATCATGTCGGAAAGACGGCTCGCGGTGTCCTCGCTCAGAATGCGCTGCGATTTCCGCGTGCGGGCAAATCCCGTTTTCAGACCCGCCGAAGTGGTGATATCCTCCACTAAATACGGCTCCTGACAAACGCCGCCGTTGGCGATGATGCCCATATACCGCATCATAGCATAGGGGTTGACCTCATCGGTATTCTGCCCGATGCCCAGCCACGCCAGTTCGTTGCTGCCGCCGGAGGATGCGACGGTGCCTTTGACCGTCTTGATGCCGCTCAGCTCATGCGCCGTGCTGATGCCGACTTTTTGGGCATACGCCGTGGTCGCGTCCCATCCCACCTGTATGGATATCTGTCCGAACGCCACATTGCAGGAATTGCGCAGCGCCGTACGGAAATCCTGCTCGCCGTGCGTGCCGGAACACACCACCTTCTGCCCGTTGGTGACAAAGGTATGCTGACAGTCGAAAACCTGCTCGTCGATATCGGCAATGTTCTCAATGGCGGCGCCCGCCGTCACCGTCTTATACACCGAACCGGGCGGAAAACGGGAGGAAAGGGCGCGGTTGATGTAAACGCCCTCATACGCGTCGTCGCCGTCCTCGATTTTAGGCGGATTTTCGGGGTCATAGGTGGGTGTACTTACCAGACACAGCACCTCGCCGGTCTTGTAATTCATCACGCACACCGCGCCCTTCTGTCCCTTGAGTTTTTCATACGCCCTGGCGCACGCGTCGGGGTCAAGTGTGGTATAGATATAGTTGCCCATGCCGCCTACCGAATAAGTGCCGTTGACAATGTTGTAGCTCACCATTTCGTTGGCGTACACCTTTTGCAGCGAAGTGGCAATATTGCTCTTTTTGTCTCCCACAATGTGCATGGTGGCGCACCTGACGCTCTCGTTTTCGCTGTATTTACGCACACCGTCCACCGTGTGCAGCAGGGGATTGCCGTCGCGGTCATAAATCGCGCCGCCGATCACCATACCGCCCGAATAAATATGCTTGTTGGCGGTGAAATTGATCCATTTCTCGCCCTCATGGAAAAACCGGAACGTGAAATAGCCCACGCCGCCCATCAGACACAGGATGATGAGCAGCACGCTCAATGCCCGTCTTTGCACCTTTTTCATCTGTCGTCAGGCCTCCCCTCTCAATATCTGTGCCGCTTGCCGATGTAAGTCTCGCCGTCCGAAGCGCCGTCTCCGTCGTCGGCATAATGATGGCGCACGCGCCGTCTCACGGTCTGCTCGTTCGCCGTTTCGGAGGGCTTCTCTGTCGTCGGAGGCTCTTTCGCCTGACCCGCCTGCTCGGCGTATTTATTCCACGGGTTGGAGTAAATCATATCCTCCGGCGCAAATTTCTTCACACTGTCGGGATCCTGATCCACCACGCCCTCGCCGCTCTCCATCGGCTTTTCGGCAAAGTCGATGTCGGCCACCGGCTTGAGGAGGCCCGCGTCGATCAGCTTGATTCTCACACGCTCCGCAAGCTGTCCCAGCTTGCTGAAATCGTACTCGCTGCGCCCGATCATGTTTTCCACTTCCGGCAGCGGCTGTCCTTTTTCGTCCGTCCACGCCGCGCCGCTCTGGATGCGCACCTTGAAATTCTCCCTCGCGGCGGCAAAGCTGGCGTTACGGCGGGTGTCGGCCGCCTTGACATAGGCGAGAAGCCCCCAGCTTGACAGCATGCTCGAACCGCCGTTGGACACAAAGGGGAACGTCACGCCGGTCAGCGGCAGGATATCCACCGAACCCAGCGTGTTGAGCGTGGTCTGAAACACCATCATACTCACGGCGGCGCAGGCGGCGATCACATAGAAGGAGGAACGTCCGTTGGCGGCGCTCTTGACGGTGAACGCCGCAAGCGCGCAGATGCACAGCACCGAAATAAGGGCGATCACCAGTCCCCATTCCTCACACACCACGCCAAACACCAGATCGGTGTCCGCCGCCACCACATTGCGCAGCCATCCGCTGCCCACACCTACGCCCGCGAGCCCTCCGCTGGCGGCGGCGGACATGGTGCGGGTCTGCTGATAGCCGAGGTTGTACGCGTCATCCCACGCGTGCCCCCATATCGCAAAGCGTCGGGCCACATAGGGCTTAAATTTCAGCACCAGCATCACGCCGAACACCACCGTAGCGCCAATCAGAGCGAGTGTGGCAAAGTCGCCCGAACGCATGAACGCGATGACAACGAACGCCACAAAGAAGATGGACGCGGTGCCGAAGTCCCCCATCAGCGCGAGCGCGCCGATACATACGCCGGAGAAGCCGATGAAGTAGGCGAGGTTTTTCTTGGTCAGCAAAATATCCAGCGTCGCGGCTCCGATAAAGACAAAGGCAATCTTGACCAGCTCCGAGGGCTGCAAAGATACGCCGCCTAAAGAAATCCAGTTTTTCGCGCCGTTTTTGGTCTGACCGAAAATGAGATTGAAAAGCAGCAGGCCAACCGCGCCGATCATCACATACATTTTGACCGACGTGACGCGTTTTAAATCACGCAAAAACCATCCCAGCAGCGCAAACAGACCGAAACCCAGCAAAAAGGCAAAAAGCTGCTTGTAGAGTTCCTTGGGCGAAGAGGACGCAGCGACGGAAAATCCGATGGCTGACAGAAAAAACGCCAACATTTCCACTTCGATGCCGGTTTTGACCAGTATGCGCATGACGATGTAGTAGCCCCACATCAGCACGAGCAGCGTGCCGAAGCAGACCGTCACCGCGCCTCTGTCCGCCACGCCGCCCGCCAGCAGCTCCGCCACGGTGAGCAAAATAAACACACTGAGCATCAGCAGCGTATTGACAGGGCGCAGCGTCCTTGCCACTTTCATATTTTTTTCCCTTTGCGGCCCCCTGGGACGCGTCACCAGAAACCGCGCCTCCACATCCGCGAGCTTCAGGGTGCTGCCCGCGGTAAGCGCCGCCGTACCGCTCACCGACTTGCCGTTGACGCTCACGCCGCCGGTGGAGCCGAGGTCGGAAATCGTCCAGCGCTTGTTCTGGTCGCGGATCAGCACCGCGTGAGAACGTGAGATCGTGGGAAAGTCAATCACGATATCGCTGGCCGGCGCTCTGCCGATGGTATTCTCCCAATGGCTCACGGCCAGCCGCCCGTAACCCGCCACATCCAGGTAGGCCCAGACTTCGGGCGCTTCGTGCCCCGACAGCATGGAACGGACGCAGCGCGTCAACACGATGACGGCAATCACAGGAATGATCCATCGTGCAAAAAACGTGATACCGCCCAGCGAATGAAAGATTTCTTTCAGCACCAGCCACAGATCATGCAGCCACGACGGTACTTCTACGAACATGGGTGTCATCATTTCATCGGTCATCCCTTTCTGATTGAAAGTAAAAGGCCGTACCCGCAAAAAGCGGACACGGCCTCTGCGGACGCGAGTGAATGAAACGGGACTGATTCTGTTTCATTCATTTGTGTCAGTATTATCAGTATTAGTTATTCATTGTGTTCACGGCACCGACAAGCACCGGCAAGTGGTAACGGGTATCAATCACCGCGTAAACAAACGGACGGTTAAGCGTAACCACATACACGCTGGTCGGCACATCCTTGTTGGCCACAGTTGCGGCCGTTCCCTTGCTGGTGCCCTTTTCGGTAACGCTCATAACGGTTCTCACACACAGATCGCCGGCATACATATTGCCGTCACACTGCCCCACACCGCTGAGCTGTGCCTGATCCGGATGGAAGGCTTTCCCGACTTCCAGTGTCTTGACAACGTCCAGAGCGCTTCCTTTGTATTCGCAGGAAAATTTCGGCACCGTCGCATCGACCACGGCTTTCTGTGATTCTTTGAAGAATTTTTCATACTGACCGCCGCCGGCAAGCAAAGAGATAAAATTGGTAATATCTTCGCGATTGGGCAAAAAGGCCACAAACGCGTAATTGCTGCCCGCGTAGTTCTTGACAAATCCCACCGCGGAATCGCATTGGAGATATCTGTTTTCAAAGGCGGACATCAACTGCGCCTTTTCCTCCGTTCCCGACGCATTGGTAAACGTGCCGTCCTGGATATTGTTGTAGGAATAAGGAGACGCCCAGTCCGCACTCAGCACGGCCGCGCTCATCATACACAGCGGTGCCTCTTCGGGAAGCTCGTCGAGGATGTATTCCACATCCATATCGGTCTGATTGTAAATCCAGTTGTTGATATTGGTCACGGCATCCGGGCCAAAGCTCTCTTTATAAACGGACGCGCCGTAATAGTTCGCCACGTTCTGAAGAAAGGCGCTGTTGGGCTGCGCATTCTTGTCGGCGTTGAACCACAAGGCATTTTCAAAATACACTTTGGCAGTGTCGTTATTGGTAAGCTGCTCCACATAGGAATGAAGCGTCTCATTGATCTGGGTCACCGTCATTTCCTTGTCAAACATATGCTCCAGCTCGGTGCGCGTGCCGCTCTCGGCGCCGTTGGCCAGAACGCCGAGATGATAAAAGACCGACAGCGGCGAAATCACCACATTGCCTCCGTCCGAGGAATAGACGTTTTGCAGCATGCGGAAGGCCGCTCTTGAATAGGCTTTGCAGAAAGCGTCGTCCAATTCCAGTTCGGAAGCATTCTCCGCTTCCACATTTTCCATCAGATTTTCGGCGGTCACTTCCCTCTGACATCCGGCAAATGCCATTATCATGGCAGCCGCAACAAGGAGTGCCAGCACACGGCGTAAATTTTTCATTTTGATTGAGCCCCTTTCGGTTGATTTCTTTTATTATACCACCAAATTTTGAAAAAGAAAAGACATTTTATACAAAATTTAATTATTTTTGGCAGGTTTTTATTAGACTTCCAAAACAACAGCAAAAAAACCCGCTCTGACATCGGAAATCATGCCAAAGCGGGCGTATGGGATGAGGAAAAGATTATTTTTCGCCGGCGACGATCAGTTCTTCCGCATAGGGAAGCGTCAGAATCCAGTCACAGAAGGTGTGCCATTCCGCGAGCTTGTGATCCTTGCGGGCATAGTAGATGTTGATGAGGGTTTCGTAATTGAAAGAGCAGGTGCGCATCTGGTTGTAGCTGGAGGGAAGCAACTGGATGATATCATACCAGTCAGCCTTGTCCTTGGTTTCGAGATAGCGCAGGCGGATGGTTTCCAGCTCGTCCACCACTGTCTGCATAAAGGCTTCGGCCTGCGCCGTCATATGGTCGTGGCTGAAATCGTCGATATCAAAGGGCTTGCTGGTAATCCTGTGCATGGTGCTGGTGGAGTTGGCGACCGTGGCAATCTTGTAGGTGTCATATTCCTTCCACCAGTACATTGGCGCGGTGATATCTACCGAGACAAACACCTGCCGGAGAAACTTGCGGTGATCGCTGCCCGCCTTGCGCAGCCGTCTGGCCAGATCGAGGTCATTGGGGCCGAGCACGTACGCCCCCGCCTCGTTGTAATAGCTGTCGCTGCGCGCCCAACTGTTCATGGGGTTGCGCGCCCCTCTCATGGCGTTTTCCCAATTCATCACGCTTGTTCGTTCGAGTTTGATCATGCCATCCCATCCTCTCACACTAAAAATCAAACTATCCTCTCAGCAACAAAGCCGCACTTATCAAGTGCGGCTTTGTCATGGTGACCGGGGTCGAACCGGTACGGTATCGCTACCACCGGATTTTGAGTCCGGCACGTCTGCCAATTCCATCACACCGGCAAATAAAATGTCTTGCGAAGAAAATTCGCAAGACATTGAAGTGGTGGAGCATAGGGGAGTCGAACCCCTGACCTTTTGAATGCCATTCAAACGCGCTCCCAACTGCGCTAATGCCCCATGTCGTTTGTTTTTCGTCGTTGTCCGCGACAGCTTCTAAAGTATAACACAGGGTATCCCGCTTGTCAAGTGTTTTTTTCATTTTTTTTTGGATTTTTACTTTTTTATTTTTTTAAAGCATTTCAAGCTGACGGTACACAACATCCGGCTGTCGGCTGACAAATATGTCGCGATCAAACCCACTCTCTGTACGGATGATATTCATAACCGTCGATTCATAGTACCACTGCCCCGTGTCAAAATCCGTCAGCCGTCCGTTATACAGCAATCTGCCATAAGTTTGCGTGCGGCTTAGTGTAAAGGCGTTCTCCTTCAAAGTGGAATGCAGATAATCCGTGGAACCCGTTGTAACGGGTCTTTTCGCGTGTCGGAAGGTGCGGACAGGCTTGCCAATAGCGAAATGATATGTAAAGGTGATTTCATATACATCGTTATTTCCCGCGATTTTCATTTCCCTGATCGAGGAAAGTTCCGGCATGCTGTCCCGTGGGGTAAAATCCGTTCCGTTCTGTCGCAGCCGTACACAGTGGCAGTGGCCGTTCTGTCCGAAAAACGCGTCCGGCAGCGCATACGCCTCCGGCAATGTTGCGCGCGCGGCGGCGCCCTCTGCGCCCCGGCTGCGTTTGTCGTATTCCACAACGATTTGCTGACACAGAATCACAGGGTTTCTCTCCTCCTAAAACTTTTTTTGTAAGAATATTACAGAGCAAGTGCATCATTCACGCACTGCATTATTGGCAGGATGACTTTAATTTTGCCACATTGACCCTGTGAAAATCCGCGCCGTCAATGCTGTCGGAAACCAAAAACGACCAACTGTCGAACATCCTGTATTGGTTCTGGTTCCACAGCGGGCGGGTGAACTGAACGCTGAGCCGACAGGCGTTCCCATGGAATGAATTGCGCTAAATCCACATATGCTTTCGGAGCGCCGTTTTTATCGCTGAAAAGGGGGATCAGATAAAGTCCTCTTTCGCACAGATTAAAGATAAAGGCGTTGTGTATGGCGGTGGTGCGGCGTGTTCTCACATACTCGTTGCACACCAGACAGGTGTTGTCCGTCCCCCAGCCGTTTACATAGCGCAGAATGCCGGACAGCGCTTCTTCACTGTACTCTGTGAAAGGAATCTCCCATTGCTGGGGAACATAGGGACGCTGGGGATAGCCGGTATTCTGGCAGATGGTTTGCTGCGTCTGAAGGAAATCGCGCTTGAAAGTCACATGGGATTCCGGTCTTTTGGCGCTGCGAAGCCCGTATATAAAGAGCCAGAGCATCAGTCCGAACATGATCAGACAGAAGAATGCCTGTCCGTAGCCCTTTTCAGACAGCGCAACGAGTCCCATCATTCCCATCAACAGACCGCAAATCCCCCCCAAAACCGCCCAGATCACGCCGACCTGGCGGTTATGTTGCAGCAAATCGCTGACGTTTCCGCTGCTCACATGTTCTCTGTAGGACTGGGTTGTCTCCTTGACCGTGTACTGCAAATCCAATTGGCTCATGTTGAAATACTCCTTTGCGTTTTCATCAGATTGATAAGAAGATTATACAGTTTTTTTACCTTTTTGTCAATCCTTATTGTACCGAATCCAGGGAAATTGCGGCTTGATTCTGTGCGGTAAATTTGCTATAATATTTGACAGCATTGATTATTTGGTAAAATGAGGTTGATTTGCATTATGACGCTGATGAATGCCGCCGGACTGGAACTCTCCTTCGGCGCGAGAAATATTTTTAGCGACATTTCCTTTTTAATCGACGAACGCGACCACATCGGATTGGTCGGGGTGAACGGCTGCGGCAAGACCAGTCTTTTCAAGGTGCTGACGGGCGAATATGCCCCCGACGCAGGCAACTGCGGCAAAAGCAAGCTCGCCAAAGTGGGCTATGTGGAGCAGTTCGCCATCAACAGCAGCAAAACCGTGCTGGAAGAATTGCTCACGGTATTTGACGACCTGAAAGACATTGACAAACGGCTGGGAGAGATCAACGCGCTGCTCTCCCAGGGCGAGGGCGATATGGATGCCCTGATTGAAGAACAGCACCGTCTGACGGAGGAGTACAACGACCGGGGCGGTCTGACCTACCAGAGCCGCGCGCGTTCGGCATTGATCGGGCTGGGCTTCACGGAGCAGCAGCTTTCACAGGGGGTCTACACCCTGAGCGGCGGACAGCGCTCCAAGGTGCAGCTCTGCAAGATGCTGCTGTCGGGGGCGAACCTGCTGCTGCTCGACGAACCTACCAACCATCTGGACATCGCCTCGGTGGAGTGGCTGGAAGATTTTCTGCGCTCATTTCGCGGCGCCTACATCGTCATCTCCCATGACCGCTATTTTCTCGACCGCGTAACGTCCAAAACCTTTGAACTGGAAAACCGCAGGCTGACGGTTTACGGCGGCAACTACAGCTATTATATCGACAAAAAGGCGGAGAACCGCGAAATTGCCATCCGTCACTATGAAAACACCCAGCGCGAGATCAAGCGCATCGAGGGCATCGTGGAGCAGCAGCGGCGATGGAACCGCGAAAAGAACATCAAGACCGCCGAAAGCAAACTCAAGCAGATCGAGCGTCTGAAAAAGACCTTGGTGGCGGTAGACCGCCTGCCCGAAGATTTCAGCTTTCACTTTCCCGTCCGCGTTGAAAGCGGCAACGATGTGTTAAAAGGCATCGACTTGGCGTTTGCCTACGGTTCGCGGGAGATTTTCCGTCACGTCAACCTCGACATCAAAAAGGGGGAGCGCGTCTTTTTGCTCGGAGCGAACGGCTGCGGCAAGACGACGCTTTTCAAAATGCTGTGCGGTCGGCTGGGCGGCACGCAGGGCTATGTTTCTCTCGGCTCCAATGTGGATATCGGCTACTACGACCAGACGCAGGAATCGCTGCACAATGGCAAAACCGTGCTTTACGAGGTGTGGGATGAATATCCCCGCATGACCGAAACCGAAGTGCGTTCCAGTCTCGCGGCGTTTCTCTTCAAGGGCGACGACGTATTCAAAAACATCGGTGATCTGAGCGGCGGCGAACGCGCCCGCGTCGCCATTTTGAAGCTCATGCTCTCGCGCTGTAACCTGCTGCTTCTCGACGAACCCACCAACCATCTCGATATCATCTCCCGCGAAGCGCTGGAAATGGCGCTCACCTGTTACGAGGGTACCATCTTCATGGTATCGCACGACCGCTATTTCATCAACCGCCTTGCCGACCGCATTTATTATATGGAAAACAGCGGCGTGACCGAGTACATCGGCAACTATGACGATTTCACAGCCATTCGCGCGGCACGTCCTGCAATGGCAGCGGAAAACGCCGCGCCGCCTGACGAGGAAAAGGAAAAGCGCGTCAATGACTACAAGCAGCGCAAGGAGGCCGCCGCCGCCGAACGCAAGCGGCTGAAACAAATCGAAAACGCGGAAAGCGACATCGAACGGCTGGAAACCGAACTGTCCGAACTCAACCAGCGCATGACGCTGCCCGAAGTCGGCGCGGACTACGCCAGGATCATGGAGCTGACAAAGGAAGCCGCTGAAATGCAGGAGAAAATTGACGGGCTTTACGCGCTGCTCGATGAACTGTACGATTAAATCACAAAAGCGAGGTAAATAAAAAAATTGAAAGCAGGAATTGCGACCCTTGGCTGCAAGGTCAATCAATACGAATCACAAGTGATGATGGATATGCTCTGCGCGCACGGCTTTGAACCGATCGACGACGGTCAGCAGGCGGACGTCTTCATCGTCAACAGTTGCACCGTCACGGGAACCAGCGACAAAAAGGTGCGCCAGACTGTCCGCCGCGCCCGACGGGAACATCCCGACGCGGTGATGATTCTCACCGGCTGCATGCCGCAGGCGTTTCCCAAAGAATGCGAGTCCATCGAAGAAGCCGACATTGTCATCGGCAATGCCAACCGCGACAGACTTCTCGACTACATAGAAGACTTCATGCGCAGTCACCAGCGCATTGTCGCCATCGGTTCCCACAGCCGCGAATACGGCAGCGAGTCCTCGGTCAGCGGCATGAACGAGCGCACCCGCGCCTACATCAAGATCGAGGACGGCTGCAACCGCTTCTGCACCTACTGCATCATTCCCTATGCGCGCGGCAGGGTGCGCAGCCGCCGCCCCGAAGAAATCAGGGCGGAAGCGCAGCGCATCGGGCAGCATTACCGGGAAGTGGTCTTAGTAGGCATCAACCTATCCGCCTATGGCAGCGACATCGGCAGCGATCTGCTGGAGGCTGTCCGGGCGGCGGCCTCCGCGGAGGGCATCGAGCGGGTGCGTCTGGGTTCGCTGGAGCCTGACCTCACGCCCGACGAGCTGATAGACGGTCTGGCGAAAGAGCCGAAGTTCTGTCCGCAGTTTCATCTCGCTATCCAGAGCGGATGTGACGCAACCCTGCGACGCATGAACCGCCGCTATGACACCGCGCAGTTCCGCCATGTGTGTGAAAAAATTCGTCTGACCTTTGACAATCCCTCCATTACCACCGATATCATGGTAGGATTTGCGGGCGAGACGGAGGAGGAATTCGCCGCTTCACTTGCCTTTGCTAAGGAAATCGGCTTTGCGCGCGCCCATGTGTTTGCCTATTCGCGCCGCAAGGGTACCCGCGCCGACACGTTCCCCGACCAGGTGGACGAACGGGAAAAATCTCGCCGCAGCGAACGCATGATCGAAGCCACATCCGCTACGGCGGCGGCGTTTCTGCACTCGCAGGTGGGTCAGACCGTGCATCTCCTTGCGGAACGTGAAGTGGAACCCGGCATATTCGAGGGCTACACCGAGAATTACACCCCCGCACGCATTCGCGGGCAGCAGCTAAGCGGGCAGATCATCCGGGCCAAGGGCACGGATGTGGGCGACGGATTTGTGATGTGCGAGCCGCTTGCATAAACCGCTAAAACCGTTTCAACCGTCAGAAATTGACAATTCTGCAAAAAAATTATGAAATTTTAGTTGTTATTTTCAATATTATATGCTATAATATTCGTAACCAATCAATCAGGGGGTATTTACTATGGCAAAAAAACAGGTTCAGCAGGATCCGGTTCTCATCAAAGAACGCAAAAGACGCACCTTTTTCGCGCTACCTTTCTCGTTCACTACTTACGCGATCACCGAGAAGAAGCTGATTTACAAGACGGGTTTCCTCAGCTCTTACGAAGATGAAATTCTTCTCTACAGAGTGCAGGATATCAGCGTCAAGCGCAAACTCAGCCAGAAGCTCTTCGGCCTTGGCACCATCGAGGTACATTCGCAGGATAAGACCTGCCCCATGCTCGAAATCAAGAACATCAAGCATGTCAGCGAATTCCGCAACATTCTCTCCGAAAATGTCGAGAAGGAAAAGACCCGCCGCGGTTTCCGCAGCACCGAAATTCTCGACAGCGACGGCGATTTCAGCGACCACTTCCAGGGCTGATCCTATTCCGATATGAAAAAGCCGGGGAGGGCATGGATTGCCGTACTGTGTCTGGTTGCGTTTCTGACCGGCTGCGGCGGGAATTATCTCGATTTCACGGATGAAACGCTCGTCACCTACACGGAGGCAGAAGCATTCGGACTTAACGAACATATCGAGATTATGATTGACAACAGCGGCCAAGGCGTCTACCGTCAAGTGCGTTATGTCGGCTATGAGGAACAGGAAGTGTCCGCGGAAGCGGCGTTTTCACTGAGCGAAACAGAAATCACCTCATTACAGGCGGAGATCGCGCGTGTCAATTTCATGCATTTGCGCGAAGATCTCACCGATCCGTATGTCCTTGACGGTTCCTCACAACATATCACGGTCTATGCCGACGGCACGTCCCGCACCTGCGGCGGCTATAATCCGAGCAACCGACGCTTCAAGCGGCTGCGCAGAGTGATTCTCTCCCTCGTGCCGGACGGTACGGCAGAGGAATGCCATGAAAAGTTTGAGGCGGCTTTGGCGGCGACTTTTCCGGTGTCCGACAGCGACCATTGACAAAACAAAAAAATAAACAGTCTGCCCAAGCGCGCGTTACCAAACCCGCCGCACACGGCAGGCTGTTATTTTTTATTTTTAATTTTTTCTTACCCTGTAACGAAATCTGCCTGAAAGCGACTAATGGAATGAAAGGGGTGAAAACGAATGAACTTTGAAGACATCTATAACCGCTACAAGCAGGACGTATTTCAATATCTCTACAGTCTCACCGGCGCGCGCGACGAGGCGGAGGAACTGCTGGCAGAGACGTTCTTCAGGGCATTCGTCGGATTCAGCACCTTTCGGGGAGAGGCTAGCGTCAAAACATGGCTCTTTGCCATTGCGAGACATATGTTTTACCAGCATCTGAGCAAGGAGAAAAAATACGTTTCGGTGGAGGAAACGGTACTCTATCAGATGTGCGTGCAGGCGGGCATGGTGCAGCCCGATGTGGAAAACGAAAGCGAGCTGGCGGAACTTGTCAGCCGGCTGCTCGCGCAGAAAGACGAACGCAGCCGCACGGTGTTCCGCATGCGGCTGGAGGGCTATTCGTTCAAAGAGATAGGAGAAAAGGTGGGCATTTCCGAAAACTCCGCCCGCGTGGTGGAGCATCGTGTGAGAATGTATCTACAGAAAGAATTAAGAAAGGAAGGTTATGGCCATGAATGACAACGAGAAGACAAGCGTCATCATGACATGCGACATCGTGCGGGACTTAATGCCGCTGGTAGCGGACGGCGTCGCCTCTGAGGACAGCGAAAGAGCGGTGGCGCGGCATTTGCAAACCTGCCGGGAATGCCGGGAATTGTGGGACAAGACGCAGGCAAGCCAGCCGCCCGTTCCCGCGCCGTTCAGCAGCGCGGAGGAAAAAAAAATCCTCACCTATCTGCGGCGGCGCTATGCCCTTTTCGGCGCACTTCTCATCATGATCGGCGCATCGGCGGGGGTCATGATGATTGATTCTCAGCTTCAATTTCACAACTTTATCCTTATGCCGCTGATCGGCGCGCTGGGATATCTCTGCTTTAAGCGCAAAGCGCTCCTGCTGCCGGTGGCTGTATTTCTGATGTGCGTGGTGGTCAAACCTGTCCTCTACACGCTGTCAGGTGAGGATGAGGAAATGTTTGGCGAGGCGCTTTGGGGCTACGCTGCTTACGGAGAAATATTAGCGGTGCTGGTGCTCATCGGCATTGCCATTGCGGTGCTGCTGCATTACGCCTTTCGCAAGGAATAGCCGCTAGCGGTTGGAGAAATAAATGAAAAAAGAAGAAAAGCGAAGCGCAATTAGCGAGCGAATGCGAGCGCGGGAGTCCAGGGGGACTGGTCCTCTTGGCAGGGGCCTGGGGGCAGCGCCACCAGCGGGGAATGGGGCAGCGCCCCATAAGCGAAGCGCAGCTGAGCGAGCGGAACGAGCTTCGATTAAGATGGCAGTCGGGCGAATACGGCAACAGTCCAATATCACGATTTGCCTTGCTCCAAACGGAGAAAAAATGCCCTTTTCGCGTTGACCAGAACCCGTATTTCCGCCGTTTTTCAACTTTTACAATCGGCTACTTAAGTTAAACGAGGGAGAAAAATAAAATGAAAAATAAAATCACAAAATCCCGCGTAATGGCAGTGATTGCCATTCTCTGCGGCTTCAGTGCTTCGTTTACCTATCTGATCGGAGACATCGGTATTTTGGAAATCGTGCTGCTGATACTGTCGGGCTTTTTCGCTTATACGGCAATACAGTGGAAAGGTGCGCTCATCGTGGCAGCAATCTCCGTTTTCAACAGTTTGATGGGCTGCATGCTATATGCGAATTATGAAAAACCGTGGGAATGGCTCATGGAAGTGCTTTTTGCGGTCATGGGCTGCTATCCTTATTTTCTCGTCGGCATGGTCGGCGCGCTGATCGCGTTTCTTTTTCAGCGTGGATTTGCCAAAGACCCGGATGCGCCCCGATCCAACCGCCCGGTGCGGGCAGCGATGGTGGCGGGCGGCGTCATCATCGTGGCGATGGCAGCGGAATTTATCATGTTGTTTTCCGGCGACCCCGTTCTCTATATAAAAGGTCGGAGGCAGGCTGACCGATATGTGTCGCAGACATATCCCGACGCGGTCTATCAATCCTGTTATTACGACTTTCATTTCAGCCGATACGAGTTTGATTATCAAATCGACAAGCCAAGCAACGACTCTTTTACCATTCGTCTGATGTGGAATACCCCCATAGCGCCACTGAGTTGGTTTGAAAGTCCCGAATTGACGGACGGCTGGAGAGAACAAAAAATCTACCGCTTAGAGGAACAACTGGAAAAGCAGATAGAACCCGCAGCAGAGCAGATTCTTGCGCGTCAGTATGACTTTACATCCGGCGATCAGTATTACATCAATGTACAGATCAGAAACGTGCCGGATGATGCGGATCTGGACACGGCGTTTGAGCCAAGCCGACTGCCGGGAGAGGTGGTTGTGTGGTACGATTCCTATACAGACTCATCCGCCACCTTCAGCGCGGCGCAGACGCTGGCACGGGAGCTGACAGAAGGAGGATATCGCGTGGACGCGTTTGACGTGTCATTTGAGGAAGATTATTATGAAAATATTCCGGTCGGATCCCTGCTCTCGGCGAAGAGCTTTGACGACCTTGCCAACTATCGTAGAAAGGTATTTTTGGATTGAAAAACTGATTGACAAATCAATCGGTTTTAAAAAAGGGGAAAATCAAAATGAAAAAAACCATTAAAATTCTGGCTGCTGTCGCAGCCGTTCTGTTGATTGCCGTCGTGCTGTTTTTTTACAACGCCTTTTGCGGCAATCCGATATCCGCACTCTTTAGCAGGTATCAGATCACCCGCTATATAAAGGAAACCTATCCCGGCGCGGGTTATCAGATATCCGCCGCGCATTATAATTTTAAATCGGGAAACTATTACTGTCTGATTACCGACCCGGACAGCCCCGACGGGAATTTTACCGCAACCTTCGGCGACGGTGAGGTGACGGATTCCTATGAGATTGACGTGGAGGAAAAAGAAAACATTCTCCGTCGGCTGGAAGAGGGTTTTCGCGGCGAAATCGACCCGCTGGTGGAGGGTCATCTCAACACACAGCCGCGCGATGAGAATCAAAACGGGGAATTCGGATTCGGCACGGTCACGGGGCTGAATCATGAATCCAATCGCAGCGCCCTGTATCGCGATATGACGTTTGATGTGAAGAATATGCCGGTCCCCACGCTGATTACCGTCTGTCTGCGCACCGACGGAGCTGCCTCTCTGACGCGCGTCCAGCATATCGCGGCGGAACTGCGGTCGCTCGGCTACCGCATTGATTATTATAGCTATTCGGACAGTGAGGACCATTATTTTGAAGAAGTGCCGACCGAGGAATTGCTCGCGGCACAGTCGCCCAATGACCTTACAAACTATTTGGTTGACTGACATATAGAAAAGGGGATTATCATGAAGAAAATTCATCCCAAAAAAATCGCCGCCGGCTGCGGCGCGCTGGCGCTCATAGGCATCGTGCTGTACTATATTATTTTGGCTTTAACGGCAATCCTTTTGCGCCGTCCCTCTATCAACCCAAAATAGAAGCTTACATCGAAAAGAACTATCCGAATGGTTCCTATCAAGTCTCCTACGATTTTTATGAATTCAACAGCGACAGTTATTACTACACTATCACCGACCCGAACAGCGAGGACGGCAGCTTTCAGGCATATTATGACCACGGGGAGATTTATGACACCTATGCAGGCGTTGTGAATCTGAACCATACGCTGAACCGCCTTGCTAACGGATTTGCGCAGGCGGTGAAGCCCTTTATCACTCCGTATCTCGATCAGAATGTCACACCCGACAAGACGAAAAATGATATGTATAAAGAAACCGGCTGGAGTTCTGTTTCGACAGGCGATAAAAGCACATTATATATAAATATGGCATTTGACGTTAAAGATATGCCTGTTACAACCCGCATCAGCCTACATCTGAATTCTGATGAGCAGGAATCATTCCGGCGTACACAGCAGATTGCCACGATTCTCAAAGAAAACGGTTATCGCATCGACTTGTATTTTTTTGACTGCAACAGAATAGACGGTAGCCATAGTGAATTCCGATATGCGGTCTATAAAGCCATCCCCACCGAGGCATTACTCGCCGCGCAGTCGCTCGAAGAACTGAAGCCTTATCGCGAGAAATAAACAAAAAAGCCAACGGCTGCGAACGATTGACGCATAGTCATCCGTTCGCAGCCGTTGCTGTTAAAAAAGTAAAAAGAGAGGAAATCAGAAAAAAATCAAAACCAATCCCATCATCAGGGACACCACTGTGAGCAGGGTGATTTCATTGTAATTGTCGTCCAAAAAACGGGGATGCTGCCATTTCAGGAAACGAAAGGCGACAATGAAAATCAGCGACGCCGCACACATGACAGATATAATCAACCCTAAAATGAGTTTCACATCCTGCACCGTTTTCACGCTCCCTACCATTGTTTCAAAACATATCTTTATTATAACCGTTCTATATTATGGTTTCGTGAAATCCGATGTGATATTTTGATGATTATTCAACATTTCCGAAAATCTTCTGACAATACCTGACCGAAGCCATCGCGTCACGGCAATACGCGTCCGCGCCGATCTGCATGGCGTAGTCCTCGGTCAGCACCGCGCCACCCACAAAGATTTTCACTTCCGGCGCTTCCTTGCGAAGCAGTGCAATGGTTTCCGCCATGCGCACCACGGTAGTGGTCATCAGCGCGCTGAGTCCCACCGCCTTGATATGGTACTTTCTGACGTTTTCCAGCACCGTCTCCGCGGGAACGTCCCGCCCGAGGTCCAGCACGTCAAAGCGGTAGTTTTCCAGCAGTACCTTGACAATGTTCTTTCCGATGTCGTGGATGTCATCCTTCACCGTGGCGAGAATGACCCTGCCGATTTTTTCCTCCGAAGCGCCGCCCGACAGCACGTCTTTCAGCACTTCAAAGGAGGCCTTGGCCGCCTCGGCGCTCATGAGCAACTGCGGCAGGAAAACCGTTCCTTTCTCAAAGCCGTCGCCCACTTCGTTAAGCGCCGGAATCAGCTCTCCCTTAATCAGCTCCATCGGTTCGGGCGGATTCGCGCCGCCCAGCAGTTCCCGGACGATTTTGGAGGCTTCTTCCCCCATACCCGCGATAATGGCGGATTTCAGCGACATGGCGCCGCCCGGCTTGGCGGCGGGGGCTGCTTCGTCAGTCATCGCGCTGTAGCGCTCGATATACGCGCCGCAGGACGGGTCACAGCCGCACAAAGCGCGGTAGGAGAAATAAGCGTTCATCATCGCCTCGGATTTCGGGTTGATGATGGCACAGTCGAGTCCCGAAGTCATGGCGGCGGTATAGAATACCGCGTTGATAACCTCGCGCTTGGGCAGACCGAAGGAGATGTTGGAAACGCCCAGCGTCGTGCATACGCCCAGTTCCCGCTTGACGCGGCGGAGCGTTTCGAGCGTGACGTTGGCGGAGTCCGGTTCCGCGCTCACGGTCAGCGTCAGTCCGTCGATGATGATGTCCTTTTTGTCAATGCCGTATTCAGCCGCGACCGCAATGATCTTCTTTGCCACCTCGACACGTCCCTCGGCCGTGGACGGAATGCCCGTTTCATCCAGCGCCAGACCTACCACTGTGCCGCCGTATTTCCGCACCAGCGGAAACACCGCGCGCATGGATTCTTCCTTGCCGCTGACCGAATTGATCAGCGGCTTGCCGTTGTAGCAGCGCATGGCGCGTTCCATCGCTTCCACGTTGGAGGTGTCGATCTGGAGCGGCAGGTCAAGCACGGATTGCAGCTTTTTGACCGTCTTTTCGAGCATGGCAGGCTCGTCGATCCCCGGCATGCCCACATTGACGTCCAGAATCTGCGCCCCCGCGTCCTCCTGCGCGATACCTTCTCCGAGGATATAGGATATATCGTCGTTTTTGAGGGCTTCCTTAAAGCGCTTCTTGCCCGTGGGGTTGATCCTCTCCCCCACAATCAGCGGTTCGCTGCCGATTCTGACCGCGTGCGTATAGGAGGAAATCATGGGTATGCCCTTGTTGTGCGGCGTGACGGGAGCCACGTCGCGGCAGAGGGCGATCATTTCACGGATATGGCCGGGCGTGGTACCGCAGCAGCCGCCCATCACGCACAGTCCCAGATTGGCGGCTTTGCGCATGGATTTGGCGTAATCCGTGGGGCTCACATCATAGTACGTTTCGCCATCCTTCTGCTTGGGCAGTCCCGCGTTGGGATTGAAAATCAGCGGCAGCGAAGACAGTTCCGACATCTCGCGGATAACGGGATAAAGCTGATCAGGCCCCAGACCGCAGTTCATGCCGAACGCGTCCACCCGCAGTCCTTCGAGCAGCGCGACAACCGCCCCCACGTCCGCCCCCGTAAAGAGCTTTCCCCGCTCGTCAAAGGCGCAGGTCACAAAAACGGGCAGCGATGTGTTTTCCTTGGCGGCGAGGACGGCGGCTTTCACCTCATACACCGCCCCCATCGTCTCAATCAGAATCAGATCGGCACCCGCTTTTTCGCCGCAGACCGCCATTTCTCTGAAAAGGGCATATGCCTCGTCAAAGGACAAATCCCCCATCGGCTCGATCAGCCGCCCGATGGGACCCATATCCATGGCGATATAGCGGTCGGAGGGATCGCCGCATTGTTCCCGCGCCGCTTTGGCACAGTTGACGGCGGCGTTCACGACCTCCTCTACCGAATGTCCGGCAGCGTTCATCTTGTCCGCGTTCGCGCCAAAGGTGTTGGTTGTGGCGATATGACAGCCCGTTTCATAATAGCTTTTGTGTATCGAGGTGATCAGGTCGGGATGGGTGAGATTGAGCAGCTCCGGCAGTTCACCCGCCCTGAGTCCCGCGCTTTGCAGCATGGTTCCCATGCCGCCGTCGAAAAAGAGAAGCTGCTTGCCCAGTTTTTCCGTTATGTTATTCATGTGTATCACACCTTGTCTGTTTAAAAAGATCAGACGCGTCGGAATTCGCAGCCGACATGGGGACAGTCCGCGCACTTTCCGCCGGCGCAGCTTCCCGTCGCGCCGCCCTGCCTGTCCCGCGTCAGTCCGATGACCGCCGAAACCGACTTCATCGGAACCATCTGCCCTCCGCTACTCACCGAAATCCCTGTGTATTTGTAGGCATTGAGATGCGTCATTAAATCAATCTGGCAGGACAGGGGAAAGTCGCCGTAGCCGGGGCTGAACCGCGGCTTGCAGTAATAGCCCGCGCGTCGGTATTCTTCCTCCTGCGCGGCGCAGACCCCGTCGCAGTAGGCTTCGATAAGCGCCGCCGCTGCCGCCTGCATCATGACGGCCCGGCTCATTCTGACCGCCGAACTTCGGGCAATCAGCCTGTCCACACCGCTCCCCAGTGTCGCCGCAAAGAGAAGCACACGGTCACAGCCCCGCAGATGCGCCGCCAGCGACTTGCTTTTCCAGACCATGCCGTCTATCTCACAAACGCCCTCCTGCGGCATTTGCAGCCTGCATTCGCGGAAAATCCGCTTGGGCGCGGCGGCTTGTCCCACCTCGCTGACCGCCTCCGCCGCGCTTTGCCATAATTCCTCGCCGCACGCCGCTTCTTCCCGGACGCCCGCATAGCGCAGCACTTCCGGCAAAGGCACGCCGCTGTACCACTCTTGGGAATTTATTTCATGCATATTCTGTCAGCGCCCACGATGCAGGAGAGATTGGATAGAATGCTCGCGGCCACATCCGGCTTGTTCATGGTGTAGAGATGTATGCCTTTCACGCCGTTGGCGATCAGGTCGATGATCTGCTCAGTCGCGTAGGCAATGCCCGCCTGCTTCATCGCTTCGGGGTTATCCCCGAATTTATCGGCAATGCGGCGGAACCGCGTGGGCAGCGTCGCGCCGGACAGCTTGCAGCTCCGCACGATCTGCGCGGAATTGGTCATCGGCATGATACCCGCTAAAATCGGCAGGTCAATGCCCTTTTTGAGCGCGCGGAACATGAAGCTGTAGAACGCCGTATTGTCAAAAAACATCTGCGTCGTCAAAAAGTCCACGCCGCAGTCCACCTTGGCTTTCAGATGGATGAGATCCTGCTCCATGCTGTCGCACTCCACATGTCCCTCGGGATAGCAGGCCGCGCCGATGCAGAAGTCCCCGTGCCGCTTGATTTCGGTGATCAGGTCAGAGGCATAGGTGAAATCGCGGGGCTTGTCCCGGTTTTCCTCCAGAATATCGCCGCGCAGCGCCAGCACGTTTTCAATGCCGTATTCTTTCAGCTTTTCGATAGCCGCCTGCACCTCCTGCCGATTGGAAGAAGCGCAGGTCAGATGCGCCAGCGCGGTGCTGCCGAGTTGGTTGATGTACTGCGCCATTTCCACCGTCTGCTGAGAGGTGCCGCCGCCCGCGCCATAGGTGACGCTGACAAAATCGGGGTTCAGACCGCAGATTTCCTTGGCCACCGCCTTGGTCTTGTCTATGTTCATATAGCTTTTCGGCGGGAAAATCTCGCACGAAAAAATCGCCTGATTGGCTGTGATAATCTCTTTGATTTTCAATGAAAGAACCTCTTTTTTTTAAATTCTTAGTGTATCTTTTGTATTTCCTGCATCAGACGGGCAATCGGCAGACCCATGACATTGTAGTAGTCTCCGATAATGCCGCTGATAAAAACCGCGCCGCCGCCCTGAATGGCGTAGCCGCCCGCCTTGTCGGCGTATTCTCCGGTCGCGATGTAATCGTCGATCTGCCGCTCGCTCAGCGGATAAAAATGCACGTCGGTGCTCTCCACAAACCGGCTCACCGTCCGGTCGGAATGCACAATAGCGACCCCCGTGTAAACCGTGTGCGTTCTATCCGACAGCGCCGAAAGCATACGCCGCGCGTCCTGCGCGTCTTTCGGCTTGCCGAATTTTTTACCGTCCAGACTGACGATGGTGTCCGCGCCGATCACCACACAGCCGCGGCACTGGGGCAGCTCCGCCACCGCCCGCGCCTTGCGTTCGCACAGTTCCAGCGCGGCCAGCATGGGATCGAGGCCTTCGGGAACCGTTTCATCGGTGTCGCCGGTCACGATCTCAAATTTCAGCCCCGTCATTTCCAGCAATTCCCTGCGCCGGGGAGAACCGGAGGCGAGAATAAGTTTCATACCTTCCCCCTCCTTTTTTACAGCGTATGATAATACACGACAATATCCTCATAATGGCCGTTTCGCAGCAAAAATCCCTCCGGAATCACGCCCAGCGGCACAAATCCCAGCTTTTCATAGAGGTGCCGCGCGCCGAAATTCGTCTTGACCACGGCATTGAATTGCAGGATCCGGAAGCCTGCCTGTCGTGCCTGTTCCATGCAGTGGGTGACGAGCTTTTCTCCGATATGCCGACCCCGCGCGTCCGACCGCACGGCATAGCTGGCGTTGCTGATATGCCCGCAGCGTCCGACATTATTGGGGTGCAGGATATACAGACCACCTATCTCCCCTGTCTCGCTGTCCTCGGCTACACCGCAATAGGTCTGAGCGGCAAAAAATTCGCTGCCGCTTTGCTGGTCAAGCCCCTCTTTCTGCGGAAAGGCAATGCCCTCCTCGACCACTTCGTTCCAGATGTCAATCATGCTTTTGACATCGTTTTCCGTGTATTGTCTCACTGTTATTTCCAAATTGCAACGTCCTTTCATTTTAGCCATTACATATTTATATCTGAAAATCCTCCGGTTTGTAATGCCCCAGCGACGGCGCCTCTTTCGGTTCACGCAGCGTCGGCTCATACACAAACGCGCCGCAGCTGCCCGCGTCGGTCGGCTTTCCTTTCACGCATTTTTCTTCGTTTCCGTCCCGTTTCAGGTAAAGACAATACCCACAGGAAGGAAGAATGTTTTTCCCGTACAGTCTGGATAAATTCAATACTTACTACACTCCTTTTTTCCCGGGCAAATACCATTTATCGGGCGAATGGTGTTCGCCGGGCAGGCAAATCACGCTCATCAGGCACATAACCAGCATGAGTATCCCGCATGTGTTTGATACCGGTGAAAACGCCGCCGTCCCGTCATTCCCCGTCAGCGCGGCGGCAGGCTGGCATATCTGCGCAAAACAGGGGAGCTGCAATGCCGCCGTAACCAGCAAACCGCACAGCAGTCCCTGCACCGTGCGCCAAAAGAAATAGGTCGCCTTGCGCAGTCCGACGCAGCGGCAGATGGCAAAATTCTGAAAATGCACCGACAGTCCCCCGAATCCTACGACAAACGCGGTAAAGGGCAGTCCCAGCCGCACCGACATCACGCTGCCCGCCGTCACTTCGCTGATAGCCGGCAGCAGAACGGTTTTGTATGCGTCAAGCCCGATTCTCTCCAGCACCCGTTCCGCCAGCGCATTCACGCCCGCCGCCTCCATCATGGCGACGATCACCTGAAAGATCACCACAAAACCGCACATCGTCAGCACTGTGGCGGCAGCATCGGAAACGGACTGCACAAACGCGTCGGAGGAACGGCTTTCCGCATGGTTGAGAGTTGTGTGTGAAATCTGTGACGCCCGCTCTTTGCGGTGATACAAACAATGCATCCCGTTCCACATCATTCCTAATATTATACAGGAAACCATTTGCGCTGTCAATATCAACAGACCCGCCAATTTATTTTTATACAGTTGTGCGCCGATCATTCCCACCGTAAAACCCGGGCCGGAACAAAACGCAATATTGGCGAGGCGTTCTCCCTCCCGGCGGCTGATCTGGCCGCTCTCTACCAGCGTGGCGGCGGCGCGCGCTCCCGCCGGGTAGCCCCCGATCAGGCCGGTCAGCAGCGCAGCGCCGCACACGCCCGGCAGTCCGAAGAGCCGCTTGGTGGGGGCATTCAGCAGCACGCCGATCTGCTGCGCGCCGCCGCTCTTGACCATGTACTGGGACAGCACGATCATGGGAAAAAGTGACGGTATCACACTTCCCGCGCACATTCGCAAACCGCCCCGCACCGCTTCGGCCGCCTGCGCCGCGTGCAGCAGCACGACCGCACAGGCTGTCAGTGTCAGCACCGCCGTCAATGCCGGAACAACGCGATTTTTTTGTATGTCGGTCAAATTCCTCACCTGCTTATCCATTCATACCGCATATATATGCCCTTGCCGCGCCAATCATAACGTGATATTCTGATTTCCCCCCGCATATGAATGAATAAAAAACGTCATTTGGGGTGACAGCATGAGCAGAAAACCAAACAGCGGGGACGACAGCTTTTCCGACCGCTTTCTCAGCCATATGATGAATACCACGCCAAGCTTTGTGCGCGGAGAATGCCGCATCACCTTTGAAGTGGGCAAAGGGCTGATGATCGAGGGAATCCGCAGCGTTTGTGAATACACGGAGGATCGGCTGATTATCGCCACCTGTTCCCGCACTGTTATCATTGAAGGCGGATGTCTCTGCATCTGCCGCATGATGGAGGACGCCATTGTGATCTGCGGCAATATTTTTGCCGTAAAATTCGCTTAATCAGGCGATGGAAAAGTAAAAAAAAGCGAAGCGCAACCAGCGAGCGAATGCGAGCGCGGGAGTCCAGGGGGGTAGGCCCTCCTGGCGGGTCAAGGCCAGCGCCCTTGCGGGGGGTGGGGCAGCGCCCCACGAGTGAGGCGAAGCCGAACGAGCAGAATGAGCCTCGATCAAGAAAGCAGTCGGGCGAATGCGGATAGGTAAACTCCCTGTATTCGCCCAACCCCGTTGCAAAACCAAGCGCGTTCTGCTCGTTCGGCTTTGCCTCACTTGTGAGGGCCCTGCCCTCACTCTCCCGCAAGGGCGCTGCCCTTGACCTGCTAGGGAGCCTTGCCCGAGATGACGCTTGTCGTCATCGGCTGGACCCCCGCGCTCGCATTCGCTCGCTAGTTGCGCTTCGCTTTTTCTTTTTTGTTATTTCGCTAAATAAAAAGGAGGCGGCATCCTTATGATGCATTTTATCCGGGAAATATACCGTATTGAAATAATCGGCATCACGCCCGAACGCTTTTTGAATGTCGTCAACCGACGGCAGCTTCCCCTTTTCAACGTACATTGCGTGGGAAACAGAATGTTCGGATTTATCTCCGCCGCAGACTTCCCGTCGTTAGCCGACGCAGCGCAGAAAGCGGGCGTACGTCTCGAAATCACCGACCGCCATGGACTGCCCTATCTTGCCCGTCACTACCGCAAACGGCTGGGATTTATGGCAGGGTTCGGATTGTTTTGTCTGACGCTGTGGTATCTTTCGCTCTTTGTGTGGTTTGTGGATACGGTCAACGTGCCGGAGGCATACGCGGTGAGCGTGTCCGACGCGATGAACGATCTGGGCGTCCGCACCGGCGTTTTCATATCATCGGTGGATGGACCGCTGCTGGAAGTGGAACTGGAAGAAAGACTGCCGCAGTTCGACTTCATCAAAGTTTCCTGCATAGGCTGCAACGCGCAGGTCTATTTCAGCCCGACACAACGGGAAAACGAATCCGTATCGGAAAAGGACCCGTGCGATCTGACTGCTTCGCAGGGCGGCGTCATCGTTTCCGTGGTGGCAAACCAGGGATTGCCGCTGGTGGAGCAGGGCGACGTGGTTTATCCCGGCGATACCCTGATCAGCGGTATCTTTTCCAATGAGGGCGGCAAAAATACGTTGGTTCACGCCAGCGGGGAAGTTACCGCGCTGGTGGAGGAAACCTTTTCGGAATCCGTCAGCTACAGGCAAACCGCGACGGAACCTACCGGGCGAACGGTCAATATCCACCACATTATGGCATTCGGCATGGAAATTCCGCTTTTCGGTTCCCCGCCCAAGGGCAATTACCGCCGAACCGTTCACGAAACCCCCGTCACCGTCGGCGCAATCCCTCTCCCCTTCCTGCTGCGGAGCGAACAGTGGCAGGAGCTTTGTTACATCGAAAAAAAATGTACCGCCGAGGAATGCATCGCGCAGGCGGAGTCCTTCATCGACAGAAAGCTGCAAAAAAGCCATTACAAGGAGATCGTCAGCAGCGACGTCACGGTGAGCGATTGTAATGGCGGCCTTCGCGTTACCCGCACGGTCACGCTTCTGAAAGAGATTTCACAGGAAAGAAAGCTCCTGTTTGACCCAGCGCCGCCTCCTGCCAAAAACGCCGATGAACCATGACACAAACGTCACGCTCCATCGGCGCATTTGCCGTCAGAATCCGGTTATCTCACCAGACCGACCTTTTTGTAAACCTTGTCTATCGTGCGCTTCGCGATTCTCGCGGCATTTTCCGCACCCTTCCGTGACAGCTCGTCAAGGTACTTTCTGTCCTTGATAAGTTCCTTGTAGCGAATCTGGATAGGTTCGAGCTGCGCCACGACAGCCTCGCCGACCGCCGTTTTGAAATCGCCGTATCCCTTGCCGCGGAATTCGTCCTCGATCTGCTCAAAGGTCTTTCCGGTGCAGGCCGCATAAATCTCCATGAGGTTGTTGATGCCGTCCTTGCCCTCGGCATACCGCACGCTGGCTTCGCTGTCGGTCACAGCGGAGCGGAATTTCTTCATGATGGTCGCGGGTTCATCCACCATCAGAATGAAGCTCTTGGTGTTCGGGTCGGATTTGCTCATCTTCTTGGACGGGTCGAGCAGGCTCATGACTCTGGCGGCCGTCTTGGTGATGTACGGCTCCGGCACCACAAAGGTGTTGCCATAGATGCCGTTAAACCGTTCCGCAACATTGCGGGTGAGTTCGAGGTGCTGCTTCTGGTCGGCGCCAACGGGCACCATATCCGCCTGATAGAGCAGAATATCCGCCGCCATGAGAGCGGGATAGGTGAACAGACCCGCGTTGATGTTGTCGGCGTGCTTGGCGGATTTATCCTTGAACTGGGTCATGCGGGACAACTCACCGAACTGGGTGTAGGTGCTGAGTACCCACGACAGTTCCGCGTGAGCCGACACCTGACTCTGGTGAAAGAAAATACATTTTTCGGGATCCACGCCTGCCGCAATCAACAGGGCAAACAGATTGGTTGTGTTTTCCTTGAGCTTCTTGGGGTCCTGCCGCACCGTAATGGCATGAAGATTGGCAGTAGCGTAAATACAGTCAAATTCATCCTGAAGCGTCACCCAGTTGCGAATCGCGCCGAGGTAATTGCCGAGCGTCATCTGTCCGCTGGGCTGAATGGCGGAAAAAATGCGCTTCTTTCTTTCGGGTGCGGTTTTCTCCGCCACGGTTGTGTTGTTTTCCATTTGAATCTTCCTCTCTCAAAATCAAGCATTTTCAAAATCAATCGAGTTGCAGCTCGGTGTATCTGGTCAGTTCTTCATTGCCGACATGCAGATACGCTTCATATTCGTCATTGTGCAGGGTGTACTTATTGATGCGCAGGGAAAAGCCGTTGTCGCCGTAAGCGTCATCCGTCAGAATAGGAAACGCCTCGTAAAAATACGACTGACCGCCCGCGCTGCGCAGTTCGATATAGATATTGCTGTCGTCTTTGAGTTCCACCCAATCCCCGATAGCCCCGCTGAACACCAGCACGTTACCTTCGTCCACAAAATGACAGTCCTGCTGCGCATATCGGCGGCGGGTAATCCGCGGCGCTTCGGTCTGAAACGCGTCCATAATAGGGGCATTTTTGAGAAGATCGGGCAGATTGCGCTCCACGATCTCCACCACGGCGATATGGAAATTGCCGCTCTTGGCCGCCGTCAGGTCATAAGGGTTCTGACGGGTATAACGCACCTTGGCAAACGCGTTGGACTGAATGGGAATCAGCGCGTTAAAAAAGGAATCTCGATAACAGATCGCGTTGTAATAACGCCCCTGACAGGTGGTGTTGATCTCCTGCGCCATCAGGTCGGTCAGCGGCTTATCCGAAGAAAATTCCTTGGTCAATCCTAAATCATACTGCAAAGCCTTCTGATCGAACGACGGGTAGAGCATTCGTGTCAGGTCGCCGCTGGTATCGGTTTCGCTCACGGTTAACCCACTCTCGTCGATGGGACAGTAATCATAATGTGAAATACGGCTGTTGAGATTGTCCTGCATGGCGTTGTAGGCGGCCAGCGCGCCGATATTATTCCAATGGCTGTCATTTTTGAGGTAAATGCTGCGGGATTTGTCCTTGGCAGAGTCCTGCAATATTTTTTTGACATTGATATAATAATCGCTGTCCGACAGAATGTCACTCAACCTGTCGAGATTACTCGGCTGGTTGGAATGCTGAATATAGCGGGGCATATATTCGGGATAGATGCTGTTTTTATTGGGAGCGCTGAAAAACAGCATGGTAATATTGTTGTCCGACGCGTAACGGTTCATCAGGTCGAGCGTCTTTTTCAGACGGTAGATACCGCGGTCCGACAGGGCGGAAATACCCGCGTAATCGTCAATCGTCTCGTTGAAATAATACCATCCGTCGCTGCCGACCGTGACCTTGGGATTGGCGGAACGGAGAAAGAGCTTTTCATTGAGCCACGAATACGCTGTGACCAGTTCCTGGCGGAAGCCGAAATTTTCCGAATAATACTCCCCCAGTTCCGTCGTGTAGGCGGTGTTCCACTCCTGTGTGTGTTCCGTCACGGTGTAAAGTTCGGGAAGGCCTGCCGCCGTGCGGTTTTCGGTGGACTCACTGCCCCATCCCAGCAGCATGCCCAAAAAGGGAACGGTACACACCGCCAGAATCAGCAGGATATAGCCCGCCTTAGCGATTTTTTTGACTGTCTCCATCTATCGGCACCTCCCCTGTCAGAAACGGAAATAAATAAACGGATTGTAGGTGGACGAAGCGAGCGACATCACGCACAGCGCAAACAGTACCAGACTCGCGCCGTATTGCAGGCAGGAGACAAGTGTACCCGCATGGTACTTTTCGGCGAAACGATTCGCGAGGAGCTTGACCATCGGCGTCATTGCCACCAGAGCCGCTATGAAAATAAAGATATTGTAGAATGTCAGCAGTCCCCAGGCATTGAGCAAGCCGATCTTGGTGAAATGAAATCCCGCGACCATCTGCCACAAAAACCGCCCCGCCTGGGTCATGCTGTCGGCGCGGAAGATGGTAAATCCGACCATCACCACCGTCATGGCATAGACATAGCCCAGCGCTTTGTGCTTCCACTTTTCGGGATGGATGACATAGGTTTCGAGAAGCTGAAAAATACCGTGAAATACGCCCCACGCCACAAAGGTCCACATCGCGCCGTGCCACAACCCCGTCAGCACAAAGACAAACATACGGTTCACGCCCGTGCGCACACTCCCCTTCCGGTTGCCGCCGAGGGGAAAGTAGACGTACTCCCGAAACCAGGTGGTCAGGGAAATGTGCCATCTCTTCCAGAATTCGCGCATGGAGAAGGATGTATAGGGATAATTGAAATTCTCCATGAAATCAAAGCCGGCCATCTTTCCGAGTCCGATCGCCATATCCGAATAGCCTGAAAAATCGAAATAGATTTGCAGGCAATAGAGAATGCCGCCCGCCCACGCCAACACAATATTGAGGTCGCCGCTGTCGAGGGCAAAAATGCGGTCTACCGTTTCGCCAAACACATTGGCCAGCAGCATCTTTTTGGAAAGACCCACAATAAAGCGCCGGATTCCGCCGGCAATCCGGGAAACATCAGTGCTGCGCACGCTGAGCTGCCGCTCGATATCGTGGTACTTGACGATGGGACCCGCGATGAGCTGCGGGAAGAAGGAAACATACAGCATAAATTTCGCGAAGTTCTTCTGCACGCCGCATGTCCCGCGGTAAGCGTCGATGACGTAACTCATGGTCTGGAAGGTGAAAAAGGAAATGCCGATCGGAAGCGGAATCTGCGGCACCGGGACGGAAAGCCCCAGCATTGCGTCAAGGGACGACACCAGAAATCCGGCGTACTTGAACAGCGCCAGCATCACCAGATTGAAAGCAACGTCCGTTCCCAGCAACACCCGCTTGGCAATGCAGTCGTTGGCAACGTATTTCCGGGCGGGCCACGCCATCCCAAAATTAACCGCCATCGAAAACAGCATCAAAAGAATATAGACCGGTTCGCCCCACGCGTAAAACAGCAGACTCATAACCAGCAGCAGCGCGTTGCTGATTCTGACATGTCTCACAAACGCCACAATCAAGATATAAACCGGAAAAAAAGCGAACAAAAAAGCCGCTGAACTGAATACCATGTTATGATCTGTCCTCCTCCATCGTTATCCGATGTTTCTTCCGCTGAAAATCCCCATCCCTTTGACCTTCTGTGTCTCCGGGTCAAGGGTAAAGCAAAGATACGGCACACCCGGCCGATTCGGCTCTCCCGCCCAATAGGTCATGCGGATATACGATGATTCGCTGTCTACCGTTTCTTCGGTATAATACGTTCCATAGGCTTTTTCTACCGCCTTCCGGGCAGAACCGAGCTTGATGCCCTTGGTGGTTTCCACATCCTCGGTAATGTAATTCTGAATGTTGATCTCGCAGATCGCGTCGCCGCCGTCCGCCAGAATCGGAACCGTGAAAATGGTGCAGAGACCGTTTCGTTTGAATCGGTCGTAACGGTAGATGTATTCCTTGTCGTCGCCCTTGTCCGCGTGAGCACAACTGGTGCATTTCTGATAATCATTGGGCGTTCCCAGCGCTTTCAGCAGAGGCTTCACACTCTGGTTGATGGCATATTCCTTTCCGTTGATACGCAGCGTCAGCAAACTCTCACTCAGCGGCTGGAAATCGGCGGCGTCGGTCTTGTCCTTGACCACGGTTTTTCCGCCGACATTGGGAGGTTCCGCCGAAGTATCCACTTCATCCACCACGACATTGATCAGCATGGAAGCTGTCAGATTTCCCTTGTCAGTGGTCAGGGTAATAATGGCGGAGCCGGTACCCACCGCCCAAATGGACTGTCCCGACACATTGACGATAGAGGGATTGTTGGTCGTCCACTTGCCCTCAATATTTCTCGCGTTGGCAGGCGTGGTGAGCACCTCGGGAAGATACACGTCTCCCACTTTCATAGTATGGCTTTCCTCCGCGAAGGCAATCGCTTCGGGAACAATGGTATTGACCGACAGATTTTCCAGCGTCGGCTGAATGGTCTGGTTATAGACATAGACCTTCCGATCGGCGGAAAAACCCAGCGGAGAGCCGTCCGCAATCTTGACGATGGTGCCTTCCGGACACATGGCATAGATGAAATAAGCCGCTTCCAATTCCGTGCGCAGACAGCCCGACGAACAGTTGGTGCCGATCTGCTGCACCGTGCCGCTCATGACGGTAGACAACTTCGGCTTTTTATACAGCGGCCCGTGAATGAACAATCCGCCATAGATGTTTTTGGCCTTGTAAAAACAGGTGGCATAGGGTGAATAGGATTCCCCGAACCAGTCGTGCCATTTTTCTTTTGTTCCCACCTGATAGGTGCCGGACGGGGTAAGATGCTGGCTGGTACCGATCGCGGTCAGCCATGTGTAAATTCTCCGGGTATAAAGTCCGTAGCCGTCCTTTCCGAATACCGACAGCGTATGCGCGCCCTTTTCCACATAAATCAGATAGGGTGATTTGCCGACAGGAAATCCGTACAGGTTGCGTTCATTGCGTTCCTTTTCGGAAAAAAGGTCGGCAGCGATGGCGTCTTCCTCGTTGATTTCCACCATATCCATATCCAGAACGATTTTGTTGTCACGAATATCCGTCAGACTCACGGCCGCACGCGGTTTTTCTTCGGGACTGACAAACCACGCGTTGTAATGGAGGGCAAAAAAGACCGACGCGGCCACAAACACACAGCTAACCGCCGTTACCAGCAGCCCGGCCATCACCTTTTCGCTTTTCTTCATATAATTTGTCACCACACTCTGTATCAATCCAAACAATATGACATGCTTTAAAAGGTATTATACCATTTCCGTAATAAGATAGCAACTGTTTTTTTTTAAATAATTCGTGTCATCCGGTATGATGACAAACCGATAAGCGAAAAAAAGCCATTGTCACGCTTCTTCACCGTTGCGTGACAATGGCCGTCTTTATTTTTCTTTTCCAAAGAGAGAGTTGTAAATCCGCTGCATCCGTTCATCCGTTTGCGCGATAACGGCGGCGCACTCGCTCAGCTCCGTCGAAACGTCGTCGGATACGCCGAGAGGGTTTTTGTATTTCAGTTTATGTTCCAGACCGGCCCATGAATCCATCGCCACGGTGCGAAGCTGGATCTCCACCGGAATACGGCTCGTTTTTCCAGCGGAATGCAAGGTTGTACCCACGATCAGATGCAAACTGCGGTAGCCGCTGGGCTTAGGGTGACAGATATAATCCGAACGTCTGATCAGACTGATACTATCCTGCGCAAGCAGCCTGTTCTCTATTTCGTAGATATCGCTGATATAAGGACAGATGACGCGTATGCCCGCGATATCGGTCAGATTTTCGGAAGCCGACGCCAGCGTCAGAGGCTTCTGTTTTTCTTGCAGCTTGGTACAGATGCTTTTGACCGATTTGGTTCTGCCGTCAATCGCCCTGATAATGCGGTGATCGTACCTGATACGGTAATCAAGTTCCAGTATTTCCAGTTCGGTGCGTATTCTCTTGGCGGCACAGATGTAATCGTTCTGAAAAACAAGATAGTCGTTCAGACACCTGCGCAGTTCCGCTCCGGGTGAGGGGCAGTTTTCGTCATAACCCGCCAGTTGGCGGATGAAAACGCACTCCTCGGGGGAAAAATCCTCCTCCGCCAAAACAATTCTGTATTTGTCAGACATAGTGCATTCGATGAGGCAGCGTCCATCAGAAATTGCTTCCGTTGAACCCCCATATCCCGACCTCCTCATACTTGATGTAAACCTGCTCGACGCCCAGTTCCTGCGCGAGAATCCCGGTAATGGCAGCGGTCAGCTTGTCACAGGCGGGTTTAGCCGCTTTGCCGTAAATTTTGACCTCGACAAAGGCGATTTTCTCCTTGTCGCTGCCCCTGAAATACAGCGGGCATTCCGGTTCAAAGCCGACCATCAGCCAGTTTTCGCTCTTGCCGGGCAGCAGCGAAATCGCCTGACCGAGTTTTTCCTTGACGGAAATCTCCTGCGCTTTGGAAATCGGGACATTGGTTTTGGTGTTAATAAAAGGCATGATCAAGCGCTCCTATACATTTTTATTGAACGGCCGTCTGCTTTATGCCCGGACATCCGGAGAAAGACCAAAGCATCAGGCAGCCGTCATTTTTTGTCAATCCGTCAGTTGATTCTGTCGCCGCTGTACACGATGCCCTTTTCCGCGTCCACCACGACAGTGGTGCCGTTTTTGAGAATATCGGTGGCATTCTTGCAGCCCGTCAGCACGGGAATGCCCAGCGTCATGCCGACAATCGCCGCGTGCGTGTTCATACCGGCCGATTCGGTGACAATCGCGCGTGCCTTGCGCATAAAGGGCAACAGACGGTTGCTGGTCTGCGGCACAACGATGATATCGCCGTTGTCAAATTCCTCCGCAATCTGCTCTTCTGTCTTGGCGACGCACATTTTGGAGCAGACTTTGCCGTCCCCGATGCCTTTGCCGGAAACCAGAATATTACCTGTCAGATGAACCTTGAGCAGATTGGTGGTACCGGATACGCCGATCGGCACGCCTGCGGTGATAACCGTCAGATCGCCTGACTGAATGAGTCCCGCCTGTTCCGCGGCCTTGGCCGAGCAGTCAAACAGTTCGTCGGTGCTCTGCTTTTCGGGAATGAGCAGCGGCGTAACACCCCACGAAAGATTGAGCTGACGCATAACCTTTTTGTCAGGGGTGCAGCCGATGATGGGACAGGGCGGACGGTGCTTGCTGATCTGGCGCGCGGTACCGCCTCCCTTGGTAACGGTGATGATGGCCTTGGCGTTCAGGTCAATGGCAGTGGTCACGGTGGCGTGCGAAATCGCGCCCGTCACGTCGTCGTTTTCCAGCTTGCCGATGGTACTCTTGAAACCGCCCGCATAGTTGATGTCGGACTCCGTGCGCTCCGCAATCTTCGCCATAGTGAGCAGCGATTCTACGGGGTACTTGCCCGCCGCCGTCTCGCCGGAGAGCATGATCGCGCTGGTACCGTCATAAATGGCATTCGCCACGTCAGTGGATTCCGCACGGGTCGGGCGGGGATTCTTCATCATGCTGTCGAGCATCTGGGTGGCGGTGATGACCATCTTGCCCGCTTTATACGCCTGATCGATCAGTTTCTTCTGAATAATCGGGATTTCCTGCAACGGAATTTCTACGCCGAGGTCGCCGCGGGCGACCATAATGCCGTCGGACACGCGGAGAATCTCGTCGATATTCTTCACGCCTTCCGCATTCTCTATTTTGGAAATGATTTTAATGGTATTGCAGTGCAGCTTGTCGAGAAGCGCGCGAATCTGCATCACGTCGTCCGCGCTTCTGACAAAGGACGCGGCGATAAAATCATAGTCGCACTGCACGCCGAACATGATATCGGAAATATCGCGTTCGCTCAGGTAAGGCATGGAAAGCCGCACGCCGGGGACATTGATGCCCTTGTTGTTGGAGACGGTGCCGCCGTTGACCACGGTACAGAAGATTTCCGTTTCGGTAACGGAATCCACCGTCAGTTCGATCAGACCGTCGTCAATCAGAATGCGCTGCCCCTGCTTGACGTCCTTGGGCAGTCCTGCGAAGGAAATAGAAGAAATATTGCTGCTGCCCACGATATCCTTGGTGGTGAGGGTGAATTTCTGCCCCTGTACCAATTCCACCTTGGAGGGTTCAAAGGTGCCGGTGCGGATTTCAGGGCCTTTGGTATCCAGCAGGGTGGCGATCGGCAGACCCAGTTCCTCACGCAGCGCAATCACCGCGTCAAGGCGCTTTTTGTGGCTGGGATGGTCGCCGTGGCTGAAATTGAAACGGCAGACATTCATGCCGCCCAGCATGAGCTGACGGAGAATATCCCCGTTGTCAGTGGCGGGTCCCAGCGTGCAGATGATTTTTGTTTTTCTCATAAGTATTACCAACCTTTTCCTGAGCCTGTCATTTCATATAAAAAACACGCTCTGATTTTTTCAAGAGCCATTCGCACTCCATACAGTATATATAATACACAATAATCTACAAAAAGTAAAGCGATGTTTTATAAATTTTTCAACTTTTTTATTTTTAATTTCGCTCTTCCTCACCAAAAAAAGTCGCCCCGTTTCACATCAAAGACGCGAAGCGAAGCGACAGAATGTTATTACATCGTATGCGCTGCGATGATAAGAAGGATCAGCAGGATCGTTGACAAAACCGAAAGCACCATGCCAAACCAACCTGCGGGCGATTTCACACAGGTTTTAATGGCGCGGAACGAGAGAACAAACGGAATAATCAGCAGATACCATGACAGCAGATCGAGGGCAAACACCAGCACCCACATGATCACGATGCAGCCGATGGCGAGAAGACCCGAATTACGGGCGCTCTTGCGGGCTACCTTTTCGGTATCGTCCCCGATCATTGCGGTAGCGGCATACTGGTAATCGGCAGTAGTGGTGACAGGCGCAGCCGTCGGAAGCGTCTGCGGCGCCGTATCGGATACCGTTCCCGAAACAGGAGCCGTCGCAGTGGGAATCGTCGCGGCAGGAGTCGTCGCGGTGGGAACAGTATATCCCTGTGCGGTCGGCGCCGCATAACCCGTGGCGACAGGAGGCGCATATGCGGCCGTCGAAGCGGGAACCGCCTGATTCTTCTTTCTCGCGCCCAGAACAATCAGCAGGATGCCTATCAGCAGCGGAATACCCAGAACAATGTAAACGCCCAATTCCACATCCACTTCACCCAGCTTATTATAGGTGTCGATGTCAACGATTGCAACGCAGAATGTGAAAAAGCCGAACAACACCGTCAGCACAATCCCGATAACCAGAGAAACGATCTGACCGGCAGAGCGCTTGTTATTGTTTTGTACGGGAATCTGATAGTTTGTTGCGGGCAGCGTATAGGCCTGCGCGGTCGGCAGCGTATAGGCCTGCGCGGTCGGCTGCGTGTAGGTCGAAGCAGTCGGCTGCGTGTAGGTCGAAGCAGTCGGCTGCGTGTAGGTCGGAGCGGTCGGCTGCACAGGCGGGGACACCTGGACAGGCTGTGCCGACTGATCGGCCTGCGCTGTCTGAACAGGGGTCGGCGCTGCGGGATTGACAGCGTCCACAGAGGGAAGCTCCACCGTCGGCATTTCTCCGATCGAATCCACAGACGGCACCTTGATGTCATTCACAGCGTTGCCGACTGCCTCCGCAATCGTGGGCAGATTGTTGTTATTTTCCATGGGTAAAACATCCTTTCATGACACAACGAAGCATCGTTGCCATAATACAGCGATTCATTACGCTACGTATATATTAATAGATTTCGGTCAAAATGTCAATAATCTTTTAATATATAAATAAAAAAGCAGGAAGAATCTTTTTTCTCTATTTTTGCAGTTCGTCCAGTGTCAGCGCAAAAGGAGGAATGCATTCCTCCAAAAACGCGACGCCTTCCGGCAGGTTCATCTCCCTGATCGCCTGTTCGGTGGAAAGACGCGCGGCGGAAAATTCGCGGTTGCACGCTTTTTCCTCCTCGATGCACTTGATCAGCGCGCTCAGCTTGTCGGCGCATTTGACGATGCGCAGCAGCTCCGCGTCTTCCCCCTGATGGGTGAGCAGCGGCGCATATTCTTCTCTGAGATCGTCGGGCAGCAGCGAAAGAAGCTGCTTTTCGGCGGCTGTCTCCACCTCGGCATAGGCGTTGCGGATATCGTCGCTGAAATACTTCACAGGTGTAGGCATATCTCCCGTGATGACCTCCGGCACATCGTGAAAGATGGCCAGCAGCGCCGCGCGTTCGGCGTTGACATGTCCTCCGAAGCGCCTGTTGCGAAGTACCGCCAGCGCGTGGGCGATAATCGCCGTGTCCAGCGAATGTTCGCTCAGGTTTTCACTGTGCGTGTTGCGCATAAGCGCCCAGCGGTCGATGTATTTCATCCGCGAAATAATCGCGTAAAAGGACGACGTTTCGTTTGCTTTGTCCGTATTGCTCACTCTCCCCAGTCATTGTCAAATGCATCTTCCGTCTGCGTTTCATCGTAATGCGCCTTGGCGCGTTCAAAGAGATTCACCTGCGACATCTCGTCAGCTTCTTCCTTCCGGTCGGCTTTTTTCGTCGCTTCCTCAAGAGAACGCTGCCACGCGCCGCCGGCTTTGCGCCGCAGGCCGACAAACGCCTTGACCGCCGCCAGATCGCCAAAACGGAAAGCCCCCATGTCGCCCCTGCTCGTCACCAGCGCCGCCACCAGCGAGGTGATCGGCACCGACATCAGCAGACCGAAACAGCCCGCCAACGAACGCAGCAGCTCCACGGTGATCATTTCGTTGTTGATGATTTCTTTTAAAGTAATGTTGTAAGCGCTGAACAGCATGAGCAATTGCAGCGAGCTGCCCACATAGGCCAGAATCATGGTGTTGAGCGACGCGCCCATGATATCGCAGCCGATCGACATGCCGGAGCGCACCAGTTCCCAGCCCTTGATGTTGTCCCCCATCTTCTCTTTCAGTTCCTCCAGCGACGAGGCAATGGAAACGCTGACGTCAATCGTACCGCCGAGACTGCCGATGACGATGGCCGCAAACAGAATGGCGGAAATATCCAGCTTAGAGCCGTTGTCGGTGTAAAGCAGGCTGATGGATTCTTCATCCAGCGTGCCGGTAATCCAGAGAATACTTTTCATAAAGTAGGCAATCAGCGCCGCCACCAATACGCCGCCGACAGCGCCGCAGCCCGCCGCTAAAGACGAAGCGGAAGGTCCGTGAACCATCAGCAGCGTCACAATGATGGTAGCGGAACCGAACACCGCCACCGCCAGAACGGGATCCATGCCGTTGTAAATCAGCGGTATCATCACAAAAATGAGCATGACGCAGGTGACGATCAGCGCGGAGAAGGATTTGATTCCCCTGCGCCCGAAGAACAGCACCAGCAGCAGGATGAGTCCCAGTCCCAGCCACATCAGCGGAACGTCCCGCTGAAAGCCGGTGCAGGTACCGACCAGCGTGCCGCTTTCGTCCGTCACGAAATAGCCGAGAAGATTGTCGCCCACCTCCGCTACAATCACGCCCTTGCCGGTGCCCGTGATGTCGGTCAGATCGAGCGTCATAACCGCCTCCTGTCCCTTATATTCGCCCGTAAGAATCTTCACCATGAAGATCTGCGTGCGCTGGACAATCGACTCGCCGCCCCAGTCGCCGCCGTTTTCCACAATCTGCACCAATTCGGTGACACGCACGCGCTCGATGGTCACATCGTCCATAGATACATTGTCCGTCGCGGACACATCGGACAGATACGCGTCGGTTTCCGACACATCCTCTGTGACTGTCGGCGCCGGATTCTTTCCTCGGCCCATCGCCAGCCAGAGCGCCGCCACCGCCAGCAGTACCGCCAGCACACCGCCATAGCCGATCAGTGATGTTTTGTTTTTTTGGATAAAATGCTTCATGGGTGCAAAACCTCTCATCCTTGTGAATTATGTAAAAATATTTTTATTATTATACTCCCGAAATGTGGATATACTATGAATAGTTGCGTAAATTTTGGCAAGGTTTCTTCTTTGCCATCACATATTCATAACGTATAAATCACAGTTTATTTTCATTTCAATCATGTTGATATCACGCAGCAGGAATATACTGTAACCAATGAAAACCATGCGGGGCAGCGAAAGGATTTTCCCGCATGCGGCTTTCTTCATCCAAAGAAATACAAAGATAAAGGAGTTTTTTCTCATGGCTGACAATTATACCAATAACAACAACCCATTCGGCAGCGACGGTTCCTATAGCTACGGCGGCGCGAACAATCCCGTCCCCAACCAGAGGGACAACGCCTATACGGGACAGACCCAGTACAGTCAGCAATACACCCCGCAGTCGCAGACCTATTCCACCCCCGCCTACAACACGGGCTACCAGTACGCCCCTCAGAACAGCGGCTACCGCGCGCCGAACAACGGCGGCAAGTCGGGCAGCTTAAACCTGCCCACCGTTTTGGTTTCTGTCGCGGCGGCGGCTGTCATCGGACTGACCAGCGGCTTTGCGGGCGCCAAAATGGGCGGCGGCAGCACCACTGAAACCGTCATCAAAACGGAAGACGGCTCCAAGGTGGTCTTTCAGGCCATTGACCGCACCTCCGACGACAGCAGTCAGGCGGCCTACTCAGTGGTGGATGTGGCCAATTCCGTCGCTAACTCGGTGGTGGAGATCACCACTGAAATCGTCTCCACCAACAATTTTATGGGGCAGTACATTTCCCAAGGCGCGGGCAGCGGCGTGATCTTCACGACGGACGGCTACATTGTTACTAATCATCACGTCATTGACGGCGCGAATAAAATCACCGTCACCCTCAAAGACGGCACCAGCTACGACGCGACCATCAAGGGCGACGACCCCAAGTCTGACCTCGCCCTGCTGAAAATCGACGCGAGCGGACTGACTCCCGCCGTGCTGGTCGCTGATTCCGACAAATTGCAGGTCGGTCAGACCGCCATCGCCATCGGCAACCCGCTCGGACAGCTCGGCGGCACCGTCAGCAGCGGCATTGTGAGCGCGCTTGACAGAGAAATTGAAATCGACGGCGAGACCATGACGCTGCTCCAGACCGACACCGCCATCAACCCCGGCAACTCCGGCGGCGGACTCTTTGACGACAGCGGCAACCTCATCGGCATTGTCAACGCGAAATCCAGCGGTTCCGACATCGAGGGGCTTGGCTTCGCCATTCCCGCCAACACCGTTAAAACCGTCATCAGCGACCTCATGAACTACGGCTATGTCAAGGGGCGCGTGGGTCTGGGTATCTCCGTGGTCTATGTCGGCAACTACCAGACCATGTGGATGTACGGCGTGAGCGAACCGGGTCTGTATATCTCCAAGGTGGACAGCGGTTCCGACGCGGAAAAGGCCGGATTACAGTCGGGCGACATCATTGTCTCTTTCAACAACGCCGAAATCGAATCCGACGCCGATCTCTCGGCCGCCCTCAAGAAATGCTCCGTGGGCGACACCATCAACATGGTCATCCGGAGAAACGGTCAGAATTATACTGTGGATATCACCCTGTCGGAATACAAGGGATAATCGGAAGATCATTTTTTGACTGATAAATCATACAACAAAGGTGCTGTTTCACCGGGAAAAAAGCCCAGTGAGACAGCACCCTTTTTGTCGTATGAAGTATTATTTTAAAAACATATGCAGCAGTTTGCCGTTGATGATTCTGTCGTAGGGCTGGTAGCGCATAGGCAGGTCGAGCCATGTTTTCTTGTCGAGGATGCTCTTGACGTGGGAGAAGGTTTCAAAGCCGTCGCGTCCGTGATAGCTTCCCATGCCGCTCTCCCCTACGCCGCCGAAGCCCATCTCGCTGGTAGCGAGGTGAACCACCACATCATTGACGCAGCCGCCGCCGTAGGAAATCCGCTGTGTGACCGCCCTGATGCGGCGCTTGTCCTGCGAAAAGATATAGAGCGCCAGCGGCTTGGGACGGTTGGCTATCAGGGGGAACAGATCGGAAAATTTGTCATAGGTGATGATCGGCAGCACCGGTCCGAAGATTTCCTCTCCCATCACCGCGTCGTCAAATGTCACGTTATCCATGACGGTGGGGGCAATCTGCAAGGTTTCGGGGTTGCCCGTGCCGCCGATCACCGTTTTTTCGCTGTCGATCAGCCCCATCACACGATCGAAATGCTTCTGATTGACCATGCGCCCGTAATCGGGATTGGCAAGGGGCTTCGCGCCGTATTGCAGGGTGATCTCGCGGCGGATGGCTTTCAGGAGCTTCTCTTTCACCGACTTTTGGCAAAGCACATAGTCGGGCGCGACGCAGGTCTGCCCGCAGTTGAGGTATTTGCCAAAGACAATGCGCCGCGCCGCCAGCTCGATTTTGGCGGTTTCGTCCACGATGCACGGGCTTTTGCCGCCCAGCTCCAGCACCGCCGGGGTCAGCGTTTCGGCGGTATGCCGCAGCACTTCCCTGCCGACGGACTGACTGCCTGTGAAAAACACAAAATCAAACTTCTGGTTGAGCAGTTCGGCGTTTTCCTTGCGTCCGCCTGTCACGACGGCGACATATTGGGGCTGGAAACACTCGGTGACGATGCGCTCCACCATGCGGCTGGTGGCGGGGGAATAGGCGCTGGGCTTGACCACCGCGGTATTGCCCGCCGCGATGGCGTTGCAAAGCGGTTCGATGGACAGCAGGAACGGATAATTCCACGGGCTCATAATCAGCACATTGCCGTAAGGCGTGGGGAGCTTGTAGCTCGTGGAAGCAAACTGCGAAAGGGGTGTGTAAACGAATTTCCGCCGCGCGTACTGCCGGACATGCTTTATCATGTAGCCGATTTCACTGAGCGCCAGACCCGATTCGCACATAAAACTCTCGTATTCGCTTTTGCCTAAATCTTCCCGCAGCGCCGCCGCGATGTCGGGTTCGTATTGTTTGACGGCGGCATACAGCCGTTTCAGCATCTTCAGGCGAAAATCCACCGACAGCGTCGCGCCGCTGAGGAAAAAATCCCGCTGCTGCCGCATTATCATGTCCAATTCCATTTTACTTGCTCCCCTCTGCCACTTTGATATAGAATTTTTGCAGTTCTCTGGCGTTCATCAGCTTGGGAACCGGATAAAGGGGATTGGCTTCTTTGTCGGCGTGACGCGCCATTTTGGGGATGTCCTCTTTCCGGATGCCGGAGAGCGTTTCGGGAATGTTCATCTGCTTGTTCAGAGAGCGGATGGCGGCGATAAACTTCTTTGCGCCGACCTGCACACTGTCATTCTCCTTCACAACGCCCGCCGCGCGTCCGAGAATATAGAGCTTCTTGCCGGCGGCGTCGCCGTAGTCCTCCAGCACGATGGGCATGAGCACGGCGTTGGCGAGTCCGTGGGGAATATTGTACTGTCCGCCCAGACTGTGCGCCACCGCGTGGATGTATCCCACATAGGACTTGGAGAACGCCACGCCCGCCTTATAGGAAGCAACCAGCATATTGCGGCGCGCCTCGGCGTTGGTGGGTTCGCGGTAAGCGGTGAGAATGTTGTCGAAAATCAGCTTCACCGCTTCGAGCGCCAGCCGACGGGTTTCCTTGGTGGTAGAGCGCCCGATGAACGCCTCCACCGCGTGGGTCAGCGCGTCCATGCCGGTGGTAGCGGTCAGCGAAGCCGGCAGCGTATAGGTGACGGTGGGGTCGAGAATAGCGTAAGACGGGATAAAGGTAAAATTATTCATGGTGTACTTGTGCTTGGTGTCGCTGTCGGTGATGACCGCCGTGACCGTGACCTCGCTGCCTGTTCCCGCGGTGGTGGGAATGGCAATCAGCGTGGGAATAGGACGCAGCACGCGGAGCATCCCCTTCAATTGGTCGAGCGATTTGTTGGGATAAGCCACCCTTGCGCCGACCGCTTTGGCGCAGTCGATCGACGAACCGCCGCCGAAGGCGACCAGTCCGTTGCACTGATTGGCGCGATACACACGCAGCGCCTCCGCCACATTGCGCACCGTGGGATTGGCGTTGGTATCGCTGTAAACTGTGCAGCGCACGCCGCACTCCGCCAGTGCCGCTTCGAGCTTCTTGGTAAGACCGTTCTCATACAGAAATTTGTCCGTGACCAGCAGCACAGAGGTCAATTGCTCTGCCCCCACAATTTCCTTGATCTCCTCAATCGCTTCATACAGCTTGGGTTCACGGTACGGAAGAATGGGGAACGCCAGATGAAAGGCGATCTGGTAGGTTCTGCAAAAGACTTTCCTGAAAATATTCATCTTATCATACATTCTTTCCTCGTTTGGTTTTCAGCCGTCCGGCTGGCGGTCAGACGACGCGGAATTTATTATAGTATGAGATTGTTGATTTGTCAAACAGTATTTATCAAAAATCATTCCACAACAAAATTATACCAAAAAATTCTCATTATAACGCAAAAATATGACTCTCACGTAGAAAACGCGCAATTCAAATGGAATCCGTTGACAACGGCGCCTTTGATATGCTAAAAATTAATAAAATATGAAGTCAGACAGGGGAGAAAAACATTATGGAAAGAAGAATCTGGCAAAAAACATTGGCGGCCGGACTGGCCATACTGGCCGTTTCGGGTGCCGTACCGATACAACCGTTCTCACAGATGTATCACGGTGTAGCCGTCACAGCGAACGCGGAAGGGAACGCCGATTATACCTTCGTTCCCGCCAAGGCGGAAACCTGCACGGAGAACGGCAATATCGCGTATTATACAGACCCGGACGGCAATGCTTACACGCTGAGCGACAATGGATATACCCGCATTTCGGCCGAAGAGACTGTCATCGCGGCAAGAGGTCATAGCTACGGCGCGCCTGAGTGAATCTGGGCGGAGGATAACAGCGCAGCGAGCGCAAAGTTTACTTGCGGTCAGTGCGGATATGAGGAAACCGTCAACGCCGTTATCACTTCCGAAACGACCGAAGCGACCTACAGCGCGGAAGGTCGGACCGTCGTTACGGCAACCGTCCCGTGGCAGGGCGCAACCTGCACCGATACCAGAACCGTGGGTATCCCCATGCTCCAAAAGACCGAAGTTGTCATCAACAGCGTTGACATCAACGGCATTGTAACCCCCGCAAAGGTCTATGCCGAAACCTACACCGAAGGAGATTATACCGTTCCGGCAGCGCCCTATCTGGACGGCCAAACCTTTGAGGGCTGGAAGGTCAACGATACCCTATATGCCACGGCTGACGAGGTTCTGCGTGCTGTCGAAACGCTCGTGAAGGCAAAAACGACCGTCACGGTTGCGGTGAGTTATAAGAGCCTGTTTAGAATCCCTTCGCGCACGTCCTGCTTGCATCTTTTCCTTGCAATACGACAGTATGGCGGCGGCGAATTCCCTTCATCTGGCGAAAAATCTGACGGCGCAGTACGCACACGCCGAGATTCTAAACAGGCTCTAAGAAAAATCCCGGCATATTCAGCGTGACGGTGAACGGCGGAAAAATCGACGGCAGCGTAACAAGTGAAGATTTTCAGGTTTCTACGCTTGTGAAGGTTATCGCTGACACAGCGGAAGGCAAAAAGTTCTCCCATTGGAAGAGAAACGGCGTGGTTATTTCTTATAACGCAAGCTATTCGTTCTTTATGCCCTCTGAAAACGTATCGCTGACAGCGGTGTTTGTGGACGATACGACGGATGTGGAAGAAGTCGGTATCGCCATGATCGAAAGCGTGACGCCCAATATCTCGGCAGGGAAAGTGTCCTTTGTATCCTACTACTACCGCCGCGCAAACAACAAAAACGACGAAAGGAAACAGACAACCATGAAAAAGAAATACGTTACTCCCGAAATGGAGATCACAGAGTTTGATGTAGAAGATGTGATTGAAATTTCAAATATGGTGGAAGACGGCGGAGGCGACTAATGAACCCTCCACAGAGCAAAGCATAATCAAGCAAGCGGCAGGCGACCGGATAAAAAACATTCGGCCGTCTGCCGTTTGACAATTGTCAAATCGAAAGGAAACGGCAACAAACGAACCGCTCCGTCCTGAAAACCCGCAATAGACGGAATACACGGAAACACGGAAAAATCCTGCAAAAAACTCTTGATTTTTATGGAGGATTATGGTAGAATAAAGCTTAAGCAATTCAATATCTGTGAAACGGCAAGGATGGCATTACAGTAACCGTATGATGCTGTTATTCAAAAACACCCTTTCAGAGAGAGAACGCCGGCGGCTGGAAGCATTCTCGGGTGGGTCAGCGGTGAATTTCGGTGCCGGAGCCGACTGTTCGATCTACTCCCCTCTTTGGGAATCGGTGAGGGCAGTCCGCTTTCCCCCACGTTACGGGGATTTTAAAGAGGGAATTTTCCAAATGATTTGAAAAATTCCGAATTTGGGTGGTACCGCGAGATTTCGTCCCATGGGGACGGGGTCTTTATTTTTTTGCCGTCATACGTCTGTTGTCACAGATTCCGCGTTTTGTCACAACACCATTTTTTAAGGAGGACCATTGCAATGGAGAAAAAAATTGCAGCCATTATCCAGGACTTCACCGAAGCCGCCAAGACCGCGTCGGATTCCGCGTCGGTCGAGAAGCTGCGCGTCAAGTTCCTCGGCAAAAAGGGCGATATTGCCGAACTGATGAAGGATCTCAAATCCGCCCCCGCCGAACAGAAAAAGGAATTCGGTCAGAAAATCAACCAGCTCAAAAAGGAAGTGGAGGGCAAGCTCACCGACCTCACCGCCGCCATCGAGCAAAAGGAACTGGAGGCGCTCATCAACAGCGCCGAATGCTACGACGTGACCATGCCGTCCCGCGTGGAAACCGGTTCCTATCACCCCATCACACTGATTCAGCGCGAGGTGGAGGACATCTTCGCCGCCATGGGCTTTACCATCGAGGATTACGACGAGATCGTGGACGACTATCACTGCTTTGAGGCGCTCAATATCCCTAAGCATCATCCCGCGCGCGATATGCAGGACACCTATTATCTCGACAACGGGCAACTGCTCAAAACCCACACCTCCGCCGCCCAGAATGCCATCATGCGCAAATACGGCGCTCCTCTGCGCGCCATCTTCCCCGGCCGCTGCTTCCGCAACGAAGCCATCGACGCGTGTCACGAAAACACCTTCTTCCAGATGGAAGGCATCATGATCGACAAGGATATCTCCATCTCCAACCTCATCTACTTCATGAAGACCATGCTGTCCGAGGTATTCCAGCGCGATATGCAGGTGCGTCTGCGCCCCGGCTTCTTCCCCTTCGTCGAGCCCGGCTTTGAGCTGGACATCAGTTGTCAGGTCTGCGGCGGCACCGGCTGTCCCTCCTGCAAGAATTCCGGCTGGCTGGAGCTTTGCCCCTGCGGCATGATTCACCCCAACGTGCTGACCGCCGGCGGCATCGACCCGGAGGAATACACCGGCTTTGCTTTTGGTCTGGGTCTGACAAGACTTGCCATGATGAAGTACGGCGTGAAAGACATCCGCACCTTCAACAGCGGCAATCTCAAGGCGCTTTCCCAGTTTGAAAGCCTTTAATTCTGACATTATAGGAGGTAATGACCTGTGCTGGTATCAATGAACTGGATCCGCGATTTCGTTGACCTTGACGGCTTCGATCTCGACGCACTGATTCACAGATTTACGCTTTCCACCGCGGAAGTGGAGGAAATCTTTCATTACGGCGAAAACACAAACAACGTGGTTGTCGCGCAAATTGTATCCATCGAAAATCATCCCAATTCCAAGAAGCTCCACCTGCTCAAAATCGACGCGGGGGACAAGATTTACGACTGCGTCTGCGGCGCGCCCAATGTCCGCGAGGGCATGAAGGTCGCCTTTGCCAAGGAGGGCGGCAGCGTCAACGGCTTCGCTATCACCAAGGCGACCATTGCGGGCTACGATTCCTACGGCATGTGCTGCTCCGAAGCGGAACTCGGCATCAGCGCCGACAATTCGGGCATTATGGAGATCACCGACGATCTTCCCCTCGGCACCGACCTCAAATCGGTCTATGACATCGAGGACGTGGTGTTCGAGGTGGACAACAAGTCCCTCACCAACCGCCCCGACCTCTGGGGTCACTACGGCATCGCCCGCGAATTTGCCGCGCTGACCGGAAATCCCCTCAAACCCATCGAGCGGGTGGATACGTCGGTTTACAAAGACCTGCCCCCCGTCGCCATCGACATTCAGGACACCGAACACTGCTACCGCTATTCCGGCATGAAGGTGGAGAATATCACCGAGCATGTCAGCCCCGTGAATATGAGAATCCGTCTTTTCTACTGCGGCAGCCGCGCCATCAATTTGCTCGCCGACCTGACCAACTATCTGATGATGGAAGTCGGACAGCCGATGCACGCTTTCGACCGCCGCAAGGTGGATCAGGTGGAGGTCAAGCGCTTTGACGCGCCCTTCACCTTCAAAACCCTCGACGGCAACGAGAGAAACATCGACGAAAACACCCTGATGATCTGCTCCAAGGGCGAGCCTGTCGCCATTGCGGGCATCATGGGCGGTCTGGACTCCGAAATTGAGGACGACACCACTTCCCTGCTTCTCGAATCCGCCAATTTTGACGGCGTGTGCGTCCGCAAATCCTCCCAGCGCCTCGGTCTGCGCACCGACGCGAGCATGCGCTATGAAAAGATGATCGACCCCGAAATTACGGTCGTCGCCATCGAACGCTTTATGAAGCTGCTCATGGACATCGACCCGGATGTGCAGGTCATCTCTTCCCTCTCCGACAGCTATGTCAGACAGTACGACAAGATCGAGCTGACCTTTGACAAGGCGTATGTAGACCGCTACACCGGCATCGAGATTTCCGACGAACAGATCATCAACACCCTCACCGCGCTGGGCTTCGGCGTGAAGCACGAAGGCACCGGCTTCGACGTCACCGTCCCCTCCTGGCGCGCGACCAAGGACGTGACCATCAAGGCGGACATCATCGAGGAAATCACCCGTATCTACGGCTACGACAATTTCAAAATCACCACCACCCTCAGCCCGCTGCGTCCCGTGCGCAAGAGCATCAACAAGACCGACGAATATTACGTCAAAGACCTGCTGGTGGAGAAATTTAAACTGCACGAAATCCACTCCTACATCTGGGCGGATTACAAGAAATTCGGCGAGCTGAACATCGAGGTAGAGGACAACGTCAAGCTGCTCAACTCCATCAATCCCGATCACGTCGTGCTGCGCAACTGCATGGTTCCCACCCTGCTCACCGTTGTCAACGAAAACAAATCTTTCGGCACCGAATACGGCGTATTTGAAATCGCCCGCGTCATCGACGGCGTTAAGGAAGACGGCGCCTGCAACGAGCGCAAGAAGCTGGGCGTTGTCATGCTCAGCCGCGACTGCTCCGAAAAGACGCTCTTCTTCCGTCTGCGCGATATGCTCTCGCTGCTCATCGCCAACCTGCGGCACAAGACGCTGCATTTTAACCATGTGGAAGCATTCCATAACTGGCAGCATCCTGTCAACACCAGCGAAATTGCCGTGGACGGCGTAAAGCTGGGCTTTATCTCCACCCTGCACCCGCTCACCGCGTTCAAGATCGACAAGAAAGCCGCCATCGTCTGTGCCGAAATCGACATGGACACCCTCACGGGCATCGAAAAAGCGGAACTCGATTTCACCGAGCCGTCCAAATTCCCCGGCATTGACATCGACCTGACCATTCTCAGAAATCCCGACGTCACCTACAGCCGTGTTGCGGAAATTATCAGGGACAATGGCGGCGAGCATCTCAACTCCGTCAAAGTCACCGATGTTTACGACGGACTCATCAGCAGCATCACGCTGCGTCTCGGCTTCTCCTCCCCCGACAAGACACTCTCTATGAACGAGATTCAGGACGTAATCTTTGGCGGCATCGTGCCGGAGCTGGAAAAATCCGGCATCCTGCTGAAAAAGTAATAACCGTCTGATATCACAGAAAAAGACCATAGCGAAAGGTTTTGCACAACCTGACGCTATGGTCTTTCTGATTCTGATCTGCTTACTGACGCTTATCCCCGTTCCGAATGACAGCGGTTACAGCGGAATAACGTAAAACATAATATTGACATCGTTCTCAAGGCCAAGCACCGCAGGCCATGTGGTGAGCATAAGAACAATGCAATCAGCGTCATAAGCAAGCGATTCATCTTTGGACACGATATTACCAAAGGTATTGGTATAACTGCCGTCCGCTTTGAAGATATCGTCATGCTTTTGATTGATGGTCTCCATCACAAAGCTCATACCGTCAGAGGAATAAGAAATACCTGCCTGCTGCGGATCATCGGTATAAACTTCCTGCTGGCCGATGGCGCCATCCGCATAAGAATAATAGGTGTTGTCTTTGACTTTGATATTATAAGCCGCGTTGATATAGCGGATGGCCCCCCCATACAGGACATTGTATGTTCTGCGGTTCAACTCGTGAACCATATCCGTATGGGAAATACGGTCATAGACTGTATCCTCTAAATTTTCACAGTCCTGATTCAATATCGTGCTGACCGAAATACTGAAAAAGCCGTTATTCGGAATTTTCAGACTGGACCATTCTTTGTCCGACGTGAATGTCAGTTCCGGATATCCGGCGCTGTTTATGCCGCACTTGATGTTCAGATGAAAAGGAGAATTTTTATACTGAACATCGAAATCAAGCGAGTCGGAAGCATTCCTCAGCGCCTTTTTCATTTCATCGACGGCTGAAACAATATCCTCCGCTGAAGATGCATTATCATAGTCATAGTGCTTAGCTTTCACATACTCAATGTAAGAATCATACGGAAGAATAACCGTTTTGGTATACGCAAAAAATTCCTCTGCATACTTCTTGGCGTCCACCATATCTTTTTTGTCGATTTCCGCGATCTTCTCGGCAAATTCGCTCTTCATCTTGTCTGCGGCCGCTGATTTTTCATCCGACTTCATATCCTTGTTTTCATCCGTGGCCTGCAATTGATCGGCATATTCTTTGACAATCGCCTCGATTTCCTGCCGCTGTTCCTCATAATACTCGTCCGCTGTGTACAGTTGTCTGAATTCCTGCGAATAGTCTTTTTCTTCTTTCGCACAGCTAAACAAGGAACACAAAATGAAAATGGATAAAACAACAGATAGTGCTTTTTTCATATAAACATCTCCCAAATAATGACATATTTTAGTGATATCACACAATCTAATGATTTGTCAATAGATTGGAGAAAATTTTTTTGAGACTTCTCAAAACAAAAAACACTACACTGACACAAGCAAAAACCCCCGCCGATTTACACCGACGGGGGTTCCTGCTTTGCTATTTATTTTTGAGGAGGAGAGATATAATCAAATGCAATACAATCGGTTTCTTATTCCCGATTACGATTATCATAATATACTATAATTATGATATAATAGTTAAAAATATTTTACAAAATTTATAACTTTTGCTAAGAATCCCCCTTGCAAAACATCCCCTGTGAGAAACCGAAATCCTCACAGGGGATGCTGTTTATTACGCTTTCATTATTTTATCAAACTGATCGCCTGACATCTTCTCGTGCTCAATCAGATAACCCGCCACTTCATGCAGCTTGTCAACGTGCTGCGAAAGAATGGTTCCCGCCTGTTTGTAACCATTGGAAACCAGAAGACGCACTTCGTTGTCGATCTCGTTGGCAATCTCGTTGGAGTAATCCACCGTGTGACCGAAATCGCGGCCGAGGAACACTTCGTCATTCGCGGAGCCGTACTTGATGGGGCCGAGCTTGTCGCTCATACCGTACTTGGTGACCATCTCTCTGGCCACCTTGGTGGCACGCTCGATGTCGTTGGAAGCCCCCGTCGAAATATCGTCGAGAATCAGCGCCTCCGCCACACGTCCGCCCAGCAGCACGGTAATATCCTCTTTCATCTCGCCGCGCAGCTTGTAGGAACGGTCCTCCTGGGGCAGACTCATGGTGTAGCCGCCCGCCATACCGCGCGGGATGATGGAGATCTCATGCACAGGATCCTGTGTCGGGCAGTAGAAAGTGACAATCGCGTGACCCGCCTCATGGTAGGCGGTCAGGCGCTTTTCCTTGTCGGAGATCTTCTTGGACTTTTTCTCGGTGCCCGCGACCACTTTGATGGTCGCTTCTTCGATTTCCTTCATCGTAATGGCCTTGAGGTTTCTTCTGGCGGCAAGCAGCGCCGCTTCGTTGAGCAGGTTTTCCAGATCGGCGCCCGTGAAGCCCGCAGTGGTCTTGGCAATCGTGGCAAGATCAACGTCGGGAGCCAGCGGCTTGTTCTTCTTATGCACCTTGAGGATTTCCTCTCTGCCCTTGATGTCGGGATAACCCACCATGACCTGACGGTCAAAACGTCCGGGACGGGTGAGCGCCGGGTCGAGAATGTCGGGACGGTTGGTGGCGGCGATAATAATCACGCCTTCGTTTGCGCCAAAGCCGTCCATCTCCACGAGCATCTGGTTGAGGGTCTGCTCACGTTCGTCGTGTCCGCCGCCAAGACCCGCGCCTCTGTGACGGCCGACCGCGTCGATTTCGTCGATAAAGATAATGCAGGGCGCGTTCTTTTTGGCCTGATCGAAGAGGTCACGCACACGCGACGCACCTACGCCGACAAACATCTCCACAAAATCGGAACCGGATATGGAGAAGAACGCAACGCCCGCTTCGCCAGCTACGGCACGCGCCAGCAGGGTCTTACCGGTACCGGGAGGGCCGACGAGCAGCACGCCCTTGGGAACACGCGCGCCCAGTTCGTTATATTTCTTAGGATTTTTCAGGAAGTCCACGATCTCCTGCAATTCCTCTTTTTCTTCGTCCGCACCCGCCACATCGGCAAAGGTGGTCTTGCGCTTTTCGTCCTTGACGTTCTTGATTTTCGCTTTGCCGAAATTCATCTGACGGTTGCTTTCTCCCATCACGCCGTTGACGCGTTTGAACATGAAATAGTAAAGAAATACCATCGCACCGATCAGAATAATGGTGGGCAGAAGGCTCGCAATCAGGCTGTTGTCCTGCTTCGGCTCGTAATCTTCCCCGATGACAATGCCGTATTGTCTGAGGTCGGCAATCCCCTTTTTCGCGTCGTTGACAAACAGTTCGATACTCGGCACCTTGTAAGTGACAGTGTTTTTCTTGCTGTCGCTCTTTTGGGCGCTGCCGCTTTCACTGTCATTGCTGCTCACATTGCTGCTGACGGTATCGCCGGCCGCCGCGCTGTCCTCTTTCAGATGAATGGTCAGCACGCCGGTGTTGAAGGAAAGATCAAAATCCTTCACCGTGGCGGCTTTCCAGTCACTCGGACTGACGTCGCTGCTGCCCGGGGTAAAATATTCCATGATTTCGGAATATTTGTGCTCGTCGGGCTTTTTCTGACCTGAAATAATGTAGAGCGCCAAAATAATCATTATCGGAATACCGAGCCAGATCAGATAGCCCCCTACCTTGCTTTTGTTGTTTTCCAAACATTCCACTCCTAACTATTTTTAAGACATGCGGGATTCATACATTATACTTAATGATACAATATAATTATGTCAAATGTGTGAATAAAAAAGCTGCTTGTGTTAATTTTTTAACACGCCGATATACGGAAGGTTGCGATATTTCTCATTGTAATCCAGACCGTACCCGACAATGAATTTGTCACCGACCTCATCCCCCACGTAATCGGCGGCCAGTTCCACCTTTCTGCCGGACGGCTTGTCCAGCAGCGCGCAGATTTTGAGACTGCCGGGATTTCTTTCAAGCAGCAGTTCCTTGAGCTTGCGGAGCGTCAGACCGGAATCCACGATATCCTCCACGACAATTACGTCCCGTCCGCTGATATCGGTGCGCAGATCGTGAATCACGTTGATGGTACCCGAAGACTGCGTGCCGACATAACTGGAAACAGTGATGAAATCCACCTCACACGCAATGGTAAGCGCACGCATCAGGTCCGTGGCAAACACGACCGAGCCTTTCAGCACCACAACCAGCAGCGGGTTCTTTCCGGCATAATCGCGGCTGAGCTGCTCACCGAGCCTGAGCACCATCGCCTGAATGTCGTCCGCCGAATAAACGACGCCTACGATGTCTTTTTCCAGTTCATTCGCTGCATTCACTGCATTTTCCATAACACATGCCTCCATCACCGAACCCGTTCCGGCTCGTTTCCTTCCGTGCGGATATAGAGCACGGAGGTTGTATTTTCTGTCACCTCAAAGCCTTCCGCCACGCCGAATCCGTCAATCCACGCGATCTCTCCGCCGCAGTCGAGCAGCGGCAGGTACGCTCGCAGTTCCACCGGAACGCGGCGCTCGTTGAAGAGTTTTTTAAGGCTCTTGCGGCATCCTCTTCCATAAGGACGAAAGGTATCGCCGTTTTGTCTGCCTCTGAAAGATGCTTCTTTTATTTTATCATAATCCAAAGAATTTTGAAATACATTTTCAAAAATTTTGCGAATATTATCATATTTATTTTTGTCTGTCACCTGCAAGATTATTTTTTGTCCGCCGGGTGTAATTATTTCCCCTGCGGCGATCTCACAGCGCCAAGCAGACCATTCTTCGGTATGGGACGTTTTTTTCCTTATTTTTTCAAAAATAACGCTGCCGTTTTTTACCGTAAATTGCATATCACACGGAAGATTGACGCAGCCTTTGCCTTCGCGCAGACAATGTTTCATGGCGGCCACATGCCTGTACTCGGGAGAAATGCCGCCTTTTTTCTCGCAAATGATAACCAGCGCACGTCCTGTCAGCGCACTGTTTTCCGGCGACAGCACCCCCGCGTCCCCCGTTGACAGAAAAGCGTCGGCCATTTCCTCCGCTTTCGCCTGCAGATACGCTTCGTCCTGTGCGGCGCAGTCGGACAATCGCCCGATCGCGTCAGACACGGAGGGATTGATTTCCCGCATCAGCGGCAGCAATGCCAGACGAATGCGGTTGCGCGTGTAATCCGTATCGTAATTGGTGGAATCCGTCACATATGTAATGCCGTTCGCGGCACAGTAGCACTCAATATCGGCCCGTTCACACAGGATCAAAGGACGGATGATATTCCCCCTGACAGGCGGAATCCCTCTCAGCCCCGCCACCGAACAGCCACGGATGATATGAAACAGCACCGTTTCCACCGAATCGGAAAGCGTATGTGCCGTGGCAATCCTGCCGCCGCAACGCTCCGCCTCCTGCGCCAGAATCTCATAACGCACCGCGCGACCGCATTCCTCGAGTCCTAAACCTCTCTCGGCGGCCATCCGAGGCACGTCGCGTCGGTAAAGACGGAACGTCACACCCAGTCTGCGGCAGAATTCCTCCGCAAAAAACGCGTCGCGCTCCGCCTCCTGACCGCGTATCATATGGTTGACATGCACGGCAGTAAGCGAAAGCGCGTATTCCTCCCGCAGACTGTGCAGGAAATGCAGCAGGGCACAGGAATCAGCGCCGCCCGACAAGGCCACGATCACCCGATCGCCGTGACGCAGCATGTGATAGCGTTCTATAGCCAGTCTGCCTTTAATATTCACTGTATGTATCCTCCGCAGCAGTAAACCGGGTCGTGGCGCCCGACCAGTGCAGCGGTATCTCGCAGGTATTGCCGTGGCGGTTTTTGGCCACCATACAGATGGCGCGGGTCTGATCCACTTCTTCCTTCTGGTTGGCGTCGGACTGCTGATAGTAGCCCTCACGGTAAAGGAAGAGAATGATATCCGCGTCCTGCTCGATGGAACCCGAATCTCTCAGGTCCGAGAGCATCGGCTTGTGTCCCGTTCTCGATTCCGTTGCGCGGTTAAGCTGCGACAGGCACAGCACCGGCACCAGTAATTCCTTGGCAAGAATTTTCAGACCTCTGGTGATTTCCGAAACCTCCTGCACGCGGTTGGCAATCTTTCCGTTGCCCATGAGCTGAAGGTAGTCGATGACCACCAGCCCCACATCTCCCAAACGGCGCAGCTTGGCTTTCATCTCGGTAACGGAGATGTTGCCCGCCTCGTCAATAAAAATCGGGGAAGAATGCAGTTCCCCCGCCGCCTGCGACAGCTTGGCCCATTCCTCAGGGTTCATACGGCCGTCGCGCAGTTTGTAGCCCTCTACGCCGGATTCGGTGGAGAGCATACGCAGCGCAAGCTGCTCACGCGTCATTTCCAGAGAGAAAAACGCCACTTTCTTGCGATGCACCAGCGCTACATTGCGGGCGATGTTCAGCGCAAAGCTGGTTTTACCCATACCGGGTCGCGCCGCCAGCAAAATCAGGTCGGATTTATTCAGACCCGAAATCGTATCGTCCAGCGTTTTGATACCGGTCGGGGTTCCCACAAATTCGTCGCGCCTGTCGGAGTTCATCAGCATGAGATGGTCGTAGGCGTCAATCAGAACCTCCGAAATGGGTTTGAGTCCCTGGCTGCCTCTCGAATTGGCAATTTCATAAATGCGCTGCTCCGAGCGGTCCAGCACCATGCGCGCGTCGTTGGTTTCATCCGACGCGTCGTTGATGATTTCCTTCGCCGCCAGAATCAGCGCCCGCATTTCATATTTTTCACGGATAATCTCGGCATATGCCTCGACGTTCGACACGGACGGCACCAAGTCAGCCAGTGTAAAGAGATATTGCTTTCCAGTCTCTTCCGTGAAAACGCCGATTCCCACCAGTTCATTTAATACGGTAATGATATCTACCGGAGAACCCGCACGGAACAACCGGTGCATGGCGGAAAAAATTTCACGGTGATTTTCGTTGTAAAAATACTCGGGGCGAACGATGTCGAGAATACGGTTGAGGCATTCGGAATCCAGCAGCACCGCGCCAAGCACCGATTGCTCCGCCTCGTTGTTGGAGGGAAGTACGGTCAATCTGTCGTAGCTTGTCCGCTGATCGAAGTCCGACCGGGATTCCCGATTTTCGCTGCCGATGTTCTCCATGAGCGACCACCCCCTTTCATGATTTTTTCGGTGTAAAGCCGGTTATCTTTTCATAAAGTCCATCTGTAAAGTTAATTAACTTTTTATTCTTTCACAACCTCAATGTTCATCTCGGCTACAATGCCGGTGTACAGCTTCACATCGCATGAAAAGGTGCCAAAGGTTTTAATCTCCGATTTAAGCGTAATTTTTTTCTTGTCAATATCCAGACCGTACTGATTTTTGAGCACTTCCACAATTTCCTTCGGCGTAATGGAACCGAACAGCTTGCCGCTCTGTCCCGCCTTGCCGACGATTCTGAGGGTCTTGCCGTGAATCTTTGCTTTCTTGGTCTCAGCCGCCGCCTTTTCTTCCGCCAGACGGAAAGCCGCGGCGCTTTCTTTGGCGTTCTTTTCGTTCATCGCCTGCGCGTTGGCCTCTACCGCCAGCTTGCGCGGAAAGAGGAAATTTCTGGCATATCCGTCCGATACATTGACCAGATCACCTTTTTTGCCTGTACCCTTTACATCCTGATTTAATATCACTTTCATTGGATTCATCTGTCCTTTCTCAAAAACAATGCTTCATATAAAAAAATTACTTTTCGGCTTCTTCCTGTACCTGTTCCCTACGGAATTCATCAATGGCCGCTTTCAGCTTGGCCACACCGTTCTCCAGCGTGGTGTCAGGCAACTGTGCCGCCGCCATCGTCATATGACCGCCGCCGCCTAACTTTTCCATTACCACCTGCACGTTGAATTTGCCGAGCGACCGCGCTGAGATATTAACCTGTGTTCCTGTCATATACAGCACAAAGGAAGCTGTCACGCCGTTGATATTGAGCAGTTCGTCCGCCGCCTGCGAAGCAATGACACGCACGCCTTCGACTTCTTCGGCAGTCGAGGAAATCGCGCAGTCCCCGTACAGCCGCGCGGAAGAAACGAGCTGCGATTTTTCGATATAGGTTTGCAGCGAACCGGAAAAGAAGCGTTTGACCTCAATGGTATCCGCTCCCCTGCGCCGCAGATAGGCCGCCGCTTCAAAGGTTCTCGCGCCGGTTTTCAGCACGAAGCTCTTGGTATCGAGCATGATACCGGAGAGCAGCGCCTCGGCTTCGGGCCGCGCAATCGCCGTTTCATGCATATATGGCGCCAGTTCCGTCACCATCTCGCAGGTGGAGGACGCGTAAGGCTCGTGGAAGAATATCACCGAGTTCTGGATACGCTTGACCGACAGGCGGTGATGGTCAATGGTCACAACCGTCTGGGCGGCGTTATAGACCGCCTTGCTTTCTATCACTTCGGGGGAATGGGTGTCCACCACAATCAGCAGCGAATCATCCGTCATCGCGTCGAGCGCCGCGTCGGGCGGAATAAACCAGCTCACGCCGCGCGTCTCACGGTAGGAGTTGATGAGCGGCTGTGCGAGCGTGGCGTTTTCATCCACCACAATATGAACGGTTTGCTCCGTTTCTTTTTGCAGCGCCTCGATAATCGCCGCCATGCCGATCGCCGCGCCGATGGCGTCGAGATCAGAGAAGCGGTGTCCCATTACAAAGCATTTGTCCGCCGTGTTGATGAGTTCCACCAGCGCCTGCGCCACCATACGGGTGCGCACCTTGCTTTGCTTTTCCACCGATTTGGAAACGCCGCCGTAGAAGGAATAACCGTCCATGTCTTTGACACACGCCTGGTCGCCGCCTCGTCCGAGCGCCATCTCCAACGCCTGATTGGCCCAGTATTCGCATTCGCTGAAATTATTGCCGCCGCGACCCACGCCGATGGACAGGGTGACAGGGTTGCCGCCCTCGATCACCAGCCGGCGCGCCTCGTTCAGTACGGAAAAACGCGAGGAAATGATCTTTTCGAGATACTGTTCCTCCATCATGATAAAGCTGCGGTCGCGCGCGTTGATACGCGAAATGCAGTTGGTGTCCTCCACCCATTTGCCGAGAAGGGATTCCACGGCGGAAATCACGCGCACACGCTCGTTTTCTCTCACTTTCAGCAGTTCTTCCTCATTGTCAAAGACGATCAGCAGCACGGCCGGACGGCTGACGGTATATTGGTTCTCGGTTTTTTTCAGGTCGGTAATGTCGTTGAAATACAACGCGTACTGCTTGTTTTCCTCCAAGTCATGCACGCCCACCGAGACAAGATAAACTTTTTTATCTTTTTTGATTTCAAACTCATTGTCCGCCGCCAGCCATGTTTCATCAAATCCCTTGAAGACACGCGGCAGCTTGACGCCCTGCGCGTCCGCTCCCAGCAAAATCACCTCGCGGAACTGCTCGTTGTACCAGATAATTTCTCCCTGCTCCGTCACCGTGACAACCGGCACGGGAATGCTGTTGAGCGCGTCCTTGTTGGATGTGTCAAACGACTGCGAAATCCATGTCACATAGCGGTAGAGGTTTTCCCTGACCGCTCCCGCGAAAAGCAGTGAAAAACCTATCGCAGCCGCCGAAATGAAACACGCGATGATCTTCAGCGGCACGCTGCCGGCCATGACCAGCACCAACAGCAGTAAAAGCAGGATAAATCCCAATTGAATATAGGAATAGGGCGACAGCAGCCAATATTTGTTGTTTTTCATCAAACCACCACCCTGCTGAATGACAAAACATTTCAGGCGGATTTTCGCCCGATGTTTTGCCTTCTATATTATATCGCTGCGTTTGTAAAAGCGATTACACTTCCATAATAATCGGAAGGATCATCGGACTTCTCTTGGTGCGCTCATAGATAAATTTGGAAAGATCGTCGCGCACGCGTCCTTTAATCAGGCCCCATTCGCGGATACCCTCGTCATAGCAGTCCTCCAGCGCGTCGGACGCAATGCGTCTGGCTTCTTCCAGCAACGGCTCCGCGTCGCGCACATAGACAAATCCGCGGGAAACGATGTCGGGCCCCGAAACGGTAATACCCGCGTCGGAACTGATCGCCATCACCACGATGATCAGACCGTCCTGACCGAGATGCTTTCGGTCGCGCAGCACCACGCTGCCGACGTCGCCCACGCCCAGACCGTCCACCAGCAGCTTGCCGCTGGGCACGGTGCCGATCTTTTGGATGTGCTTGTCGCTGACCTCCACACAGTCCCCGAGATCGGCAATGCACACATTTTCCGGGGGAATCCCCACGGCGCGCGCCAGTCCCGCGTGTTTGAGAAGGTGCTTCTGCTCGCCGTGTACGGGAATGAAATACTTCGGTTTCACCAGTCCCAGCATGAGCTTGAGTTCCTCCTGACAGGCGTGTCCCGATACGTGAACGTCGTACATCTTTTCATACACCACATCGCACTTGTGCTTAAGCAGCTCGTTGACGACATTGCCGACATTCTTTTCGTTGCCGGGGATGGGATTGGCGGAGATGATGATGAAATCGTCCGGTCCGATCTCCACCTGCCGATGATCGGAAAACGCCATTCTTGTCAGAGCGCTCATGGGTTCCCCCTGGCTGCCCGTGGTGATCAGCACCACTTTGTTTTTGGGGTAGCGGCTGAGCATGGAAATGTCGATCATGACCCCTTCGGGGACATTCAGATATCCGAGCTCCTGCGAAATGCTGACAGCGTTAATCATGCTGCGCCCGCTCACCGCCACTTTGCGGTCAAATTTATAAGCGTAGTCAATAATCTGCTGGATTCGGTAAATATTGGAAGCAAAGGTCGCGATGATAATGCGCTTGTTCTTGGCGGATTCACTCTGGAACAGCGTGTTGAAAGCCTCGCCTACCGTGCGCTCGCTCATGGTGAAACCGGGGCGCTCGGCGTTGGTGGAGTCCGCCATCATGCAAAGCACGCCCTCTTTGCCGAGCTGCGCGAACCTTCCGAGGTCAATCATGCCGCCGTTGATGGGAGTCGAGTCGATCTTGAAGTCGCCCGTGTGAACAATGGTGCCGCCCGGCGTGTGAATCGCGAAACCCACCGCGTCGGGAATGGAGTGATTGACATTGATAAACTCCACGCGGAAGCTGCCCGCGCTGACCGTCTCGCCCGCGGAGACGACATTGAGCTTGGCCACATCCAGCAGACGGTGTTCCCTGAGCTTGCCCTCGACCAGACCCAGCGTGAGGCGGGTGCCGTAGATGGGCGGGTTCATCTTGCGCAACAGGTAAGGCAGCGAGCCGATGTGATCTTCATGTCCGTGGGTGAGGAAAATGCCCTTGATTTTTTCGACATTGTTTTCCAGATAGGTAAAATCCGGAATGACCAGATCCACGCCCAGCATGGTATCATCCGGGAACGCCATGCCGCAATCCACGACAATCGCTTCGTCACCGTACTCAAACATAGTGATGTTTTTTCCGATCTCATTCAGACCGCCGATAAATGAAATTTTCACGGGCTGTCCGGACGAAACGGGAACAGGGCGGGCGACCTTGCCATAGTTCTTCTTCTTGAAGCTGCCGTTATACCCTCCGGAACGTCTCACGGTCACGTCCGAAGCAACGTCCCTTTCCCCGCTGTTCTGGGAATAGCCGCCGGTGCGGCGCTGGAAATTGCCGCCGGAAAACTTGCCGGGCGCTGTCGGCTTGTTCTTTTTGTAACGCGGCGCTTCTGTCTGATTCTGCGGCTTTCCGCTTGTTGACGGAGCGAATTTGTTCCCTGTGTGGGCGTCAAAATTTCCGTTTTTCCGATTCTTTTTATAATTGTTATTGGGTTGCACAAAAAATCCTCCATTATCAGTTTTGCATATTTTTCATAAATTTTCCGGTGTCAAACGCGCCAAAAAAACAGGCTTGCCTGGCCAATTTATTCAGCCAAAGGAATCAAGCCGGACAACAATGTCCTATTTTGTTTCATCCGAACACAACATGATATAAAATCAGGCTGCATGCGCAGCACAATACTCCGAACACATTATCCATTCTATATTACATTGTTCATTTGGATTTGTCAACTCTACAAATCTTAATTTATTTTAAATTGTTCGGAATCATCGACTTTTTCTGTCTGCCCGGCCGGCTTTACCCCATCAGCGAACCGACACAAAACGCGGCGGCCATTCCGACGGCAAATCCCGTGGAAGAAAGCGTTCTTGCCCGTTCTACCGCACAGACAAATTCACAGAGCAGTCCGCTCACGCCCAGCGTCATCAACAGCAGCGCCGCAAACGCGCTTTCATCCCCGCAAAACGCGGACAGCAGCCACGTTCCCGCTCCTTTCAGCACCAGCACCACGGCGGCTGCGGCAGCCCATCGTCCCGTGGCTGTTTGCGAGGATTCTTCCTCCATCCACAGGACTGACAGAATCAGCAGCGCGAAATGAAGCGCTTCTCCTATCACATACACGCCCGGCACTCCCCCTGTTTCTTCCCTGCGCCATCCGGTTTGCCCCACACCTGTGCAGAGCAGCATTCCACAGTTCAGGACAAAGGAACCGCCTGACAGCGGCAGTTGTGTTTCCCTGAGCTGATGAAAAAAGAAAAATCCCCCCAGCATCAGCACAAGCTGTATGCTCAGCCCTGTTCCCACACCAAAAAGCGCCGCAAACCCCCAGCCGCACTCCACTAATACCATTTTGACACAGCCAAAGATCATTATACCCAACGACGCGGAATAAACCTCTTCTTCCCGTTTGGCTCTGCCCATTGGCACGCCGATCAGCACCACCGCCGCAAACGACAGCCCGCATGACGCGGCCAAAGCGCTCCATTGTGTCATCCCCATTCTTCGCTTTCCCTCCAAAACCTCGCACAGTTTTCACCAAGACGGTAAAAATACGCAAAATAACATTTGCGTTCTCACCGTGTATCTGTTATAATGAAAGACACGCTATTTATTTCTATTTTTGGCGCGTTTTGAATATGACACTTTTTTCCGGGAGGAATTTCAGATGATTAACCCTACCTACAAACAAATGCTGCAAGGCAAATCCGTCATTCGCGAACTGAGCGAATATGCCACCGCGCGCGGCAAGGAAATCGGCTATGAAAATGTCTTTGACTACAGCCTCGGCAATCCCAGCGTCCCCTGCGCCCCGTCCTTCACCGACGCCATGATCGACCTGCTGGAGCACAGCGATCCTGTCGCGATTCACGGCTACAGTCCCTCGCTCGGCATTCAGTCGGTCCGTGCGTCCGTCGCGGACAGTCTCAACCGCCGCTTTGGTATGCACTATGAAGCGAAACATATCTTTATGACCTCCGGTGCGGCGGGCGCCGTGGCGCACGCGATACGCTGCGTCACGCAGCCGGGCGACGAAGTGCTCACCTTTGCTCCTTTCTTCCCCGAATACCGCCCCTATGTCAACCAGACCGGCGCGGTGTTGAAGATCGTACCCGCCAACACCGACACCTTCCAGATCAATTTCGAGGCGTTTGAGGAAATGCTCACCGACAAAGTGGCTGCCGTTCTCATCAACACACCCAATAATCCCTCCGGCATTGTCTATTCCACCGAAACTATCACCCGGCTGGCCGATCTGCTGCGGCGCAAACAGGAGGAATATCGTCACGACATTTTCCTTGTAAGCGACGAACCCTACCGTGAGATCGTCTTTGCGGGCGTGGATGCTCCCTTTGTCGGCCAATTCTACGACAATACCATCACCTGCTATTCTTTTTCCAAGAGCCTCAGCCTGCCGGGGGAGCGAATCGGCTATTTGGCGGTCAATCCCAACGCCACCGACGCGGACATCATCGCGGTTATCTGCGGACAGATCAGCCGCGGCATCGGTCACAACTGCCCGCCCTCCATCATCCAATTGGCTGTTTCAAAGGTCATTGACCAGACCAGCGATCTTTCGGTATATGAAACCAACATGAACCTGATTTACGACAAACTCATTGAACTGGGCTTTACGGTCGTGAAACCGGGTGGCACCTTCTATATTTTCCCAAAAGCGCTCGAAGACGACGCGAAGGCCTTCTGCATGAAAGCCAAGCAGTATGATCTGATTCTTGTACCCGCCGACGATTTCGGCTGCCCCGGCTACTTCCGCATGGCCTACTGCATTGACACTGAAAAGGTCGTCCGCAGCCTGACTGTTCTGGAACAATTCGTGCGCGAGGAATATGGCGTAAAAGCGTAATGTCCGATAAATGAGAATTTAGTGGGGAGTGGGAAGTGGGGAGTGGAGAGAAAAAGAAAAAAGAAGAAAAAGCGAAGCGCAACTAGCGAGCGAATGCTTTTTTCTTTACCCCGCTAAATTCTCATTTACTTCAACAATCCCTAATCCAGTCCAAAAATCCCTTTCCGGGAGGCTTCGCGCGTCTGACGGCGAACCCCGGAAAGGGATTTTTGAGATTCTTACAGATATAGCGGCTGAACCTGTTTCCCGTCCAGCGCACCTTGAATGGCTTCGGGCGTTTTGTCAAAATGCACTACCATCGAGTTGGGTTTCTTCACCGGATCATCCTGCGACATGGGAATAAAATAGACATTCTTGCAATTCATCAGCATACCGATGTTTTTGGCCGCGGCAGCCAGCGCATCATTGGTGGAAACGCCGATCACCAAGGGTCGTGCGTTGCGCAGATGCGCTTTGGCAGCAAGCGCCACCGCCGTATCAGTCACGCCGCTGGCCAGTTTTGCCAGCGTGTTGCCTGTACAGGGCGAAATCACCAGCACATCGAGCAGCTTTTGCGGTCCGATCGGCTCGGCTTCGGGAATGGTATGAATGACGCTTCTGCCGCAGAGCGCCTCGATTTCCGCTGCAAAGTCCGCCGCCTTGCCGAATCTCGTGTCGAGCGAATACGCGTTGTCTGACATAATGGGAAACAGTTCCGCTCCCCGCTTTACAAGCTCCTTCATTTCGTCAATCGTCCGGCGAAAGGTGCAGAAAGAACCACAGATCGCGTAGCCAATCTTCACGCCTTTCAGATCTTCCATATGTTTATCCCTCCTCAAGTATCAACATCACCGTTTCTTTCACAATTTCCGCGGCTGTTTCGGGAGAATATTTCCCCGGCAGTCCCAGCGCCCGGATGGCCTTAATGTTTCGTTTGGCGCAGGCATCCACATCTACGCCGCCCGGCAGCGAAGCAAGGTCTATCACAAGCACGTCGGGAGAAAGAGCATCCATCCATTTTGCGTCGATGACGGCAGCGGGGACAGTGTTGATCACAATCCCAAATTCCCTTGCCTTACGCATGGCCTTGGGGAATGAAAACGCTTCCAGTCCCACCGACATTGCCCAAGACCGATCGGCAGGTTTTCGGGCGGCCACCGCTACATTCGCGCCCAGACGCGCCAGCATCGGCGCCAGAAAACGGGTAATGCGTCCGCAGCCCGTCACCAGCACACGGCTGCCGCAGACAGTGCGGGGATAATTCGTGATGATCTCCGCCAGTGCGCCCTCCGCCGTAGCCTGCGCATTGCGCAGCAAAAACGATTCGTTGGCGTAATAATCCAACAGATTAAGCTGGGCGTATCCCGGCGACACTTCCCGCAGCTTGGAGGCAATGCCGACAAACACGGTTTTACCGCGCAAAGCGGCGCAAAATTCATCATTCAAGTCAATACGGTAGGTGCTCAGCGGCGCGTTGAGAGTTTCCCCGTCTCTTGTGGGCGGCATGGGCAGGATGACCGTCTCCGCCATCAGCACTGCCGTCAGCGGATCCGTCGACGCTACCCCAAGCAGCGTGTCAGCGGCATGTTCAAAACCCGAACAATAAACCGTAATGCCTTCGGCCGCCAGCATGTTGGCAAGTGCGATCTGGCGGGAGTCACCTCCCACCACGGCAAATATGGACTTTTCCATTGCAATCTCCCCCTAACTGGATTCACGGGAGGAATGATTCTCCCCTATCATCAGAATATGACGGCACACAAAATCTGACACGGCGCCGTGCAAAAAAATAACCGGAAAAAGCCTCAAAAAGCCTTTCCCGGTTATCTCTTTTTGCCAATGATAAAATTTACGAAGGATCTGTTGGTGTCATCACTTTTCTATCGGATAAACAAATTCATACAACAAAAATCTCATTGAATTGACCTTTGGCAAAGCCATGAATTGACAACGGATTCACGCAGCAAAATCAGTTGTTCTTCATCTTTTCAAAGCAGTCGCTGCAATACACAGGACGGCCCTCGGTGGGCTCGAAGGGAACCGTGGCTTCACCGCCGCAGGCGTCGCAGACAGCCTTGTACATCTTGCGCTGGGATCTGGTGGCAGCCTTCTTGGCGTCACGGCATTCTTTACAGCGCTGGGGCTCGTTTTCAAAGCCTTTGCTGGCATAGAATTCCTGCTCACCGGCAGTAAAAATGAATTCTTTGCCACAGTCTTTGCATCTGAGAGTTTTGTCTTCGTACATTGTTGAAAACCTCACTTTGAGAAAAATAAATTGATCGTCCCGGAACGGATTTTGACCGCTATCTTTGCAAAAAAACGCAACGATCTGTGTTGAACTACCGAGACATTTCTATCAAGATAAGCAAAAAATCAATCGTTCATCAGAGATTTCATTTTTTGCCTGACCCGCTGTATCGCATTGTCTACCGATTTCACGCCGATGCCAAGTCTGGCCGCCGTCTGTTCATACGAAAGACCGTCAATCCGCAAATTGACCACCGATCGCTCCAGCTCGGTCAGATCAGACAAAATCGCCTTTGTCAGCCGACCCACGCCGTCATCGCAAAACACATACCCCTCCGGGTCGCCCGAAAGCCCGTATGCGCCCGCACCCGCCGACATTTCAGCGTCGTTGAACTCCTCATGATTGTTGAGAGGCTGGTTTTTCTGGCTGACATAGGAACGCACCGCAGAAGACAGCACATTCTCCACGCATCGCTCGGCATAGGTACAAAAGGACGCGCCTTTGTCTGCGTCATAACTGCGCACCGCCTTCAAAAAACCGATTGCCGCTTCCTGCGACAAATCATCGACAATGTCACACCCGCAAATCCGGCTTTTGGCTGTCGCTTTGGCCGTAATCATCATACTATAACGCCCCAGCAAACAAGCGAAAGCCTCCTGATCATCAGCAGCGGCACGCGCTGCCAACGCACTGTCCGACAGTTCCGAGAGACCGTTCATCTTCCCATATCCCCCTTATGTCACAACCCATGCAAAAAACTTTTGGAAAAAGCAGGTGTATCACATATTACCCGAATCATTTAACAATTCAGTAATACGAGTATATGATACACCAAAAAATAAAATTTGTCAATAGATTTTATAGATTATATAAATTTTTTTTGAATTTTTTGTTGCTAATGGATACCGCGTCTTTTTTCTTATTTTACCCCCAGCACGTCGATATCTGTAAACATAAACTGCATCCTGTGGGTTTTCTTGGCGGTGTGAAAATGGCCGCAATACCACTTGCGGTAATCGACGCTTTCCTCGATGCCGTTCAGCCATTCTTCCGTGGATTTGTCTATGGATCCTTGGTCGATATTGGTAATAAACATCTCGACCGGTTCATATTTCAGCGGACAGGTGTGGGAAAGGATGATATCCACCTTTCTGCCGCGCGCATCGAACTGCCGCTCCACATAGGTCTTGATTTCATTGGAAGGCTGCTCACTTGCGAACCAGTTCCATCCTCTGGCCAGACGGATATATTTATCCACACTGTACGCGCCGCCGATCACCATGCAGGAAAAACCGTCAAAATCAAATACCTCGCCGTCCTTGGCAAACAGGATGTTGGGTTGTTCTTCATGATACCACACCACGCCGCCGCGATATGCCTTGGTTTTATACCCCACAGCCTCATAAGGACGCATCTCATGGTTGCCATGAATGCAGAAAGTAGTAAACGGAAAATCACCCACAAACCTCTTGCGTCCCTCGTCACGGATATCTCCGTAATAATTCAGGCCCGCATCGCCGAGCACGATCATGACGTCCTCCTTTGTGGGTCGCATACGCTTGGTAAAATCAATGTAACGGCTGAAATCACCGTGTGTATCCCCGGTAATATAGGTCATCTTACACACACTCCCTTCCCCCAAGATAAAAGCGGCTGGCCTCCCGCTGGGAAAGCCGGGAGGCCGCCTGATGGGTTCTATTATTTAATTTCCAACGCGCCGAAATTCACATTTGCTTCCACATGCAGCGTGTGCGCTGTGGGATCATCGGAGGAAAGATATTTGTTTTCCACACCGCCAAAAGCACTGTTGGTTTTCAGATCGAGCCGACAGCCGACAGGAAGCAGCAGTTCTCCTTTGCCAAAAGCCACCTCTGCCTGTACGGTGCAGTCCTTCTCGATGATCGCCTGCCGGAGATCCAGCACACCCTCGCCAAACGACACATCCATACGGCAGCCTTCAAACTTCTGCCCGTTGTAATTCGGATTGACAGTGCCGAATGAGGCTTCGTACTGGGGCAGCGAACCGTCCTCCGGAATAATCACTTCACACTGAGCGAGATGATCTGTTTTTTTAGTAAACGCTCCGGCAATCATACTGATACCGAACAATATGATAATCACCGGGAGAATCAACTTGGTCATGGAAACGTCCAACCACTGCTGCCTCCAAACCAGCAGCCCCACGCCGAGCAGCAGCATTGCCAAAGAAATCATCTTATTGGAACCGCGCTGAAAAAACGAGAAAATCGCCGGAACGATAATGAACACCGTCCACCATCCGTCAAAGAAAACGGTAAAATGCCCGATATACCCCAGAGCTTGCAGCCCGTAGCCTACGCCCACAAAAACGGCGAGACAGCCTACAATCAAAGAAAACATCTTATGCTTCATCCAAAAACACTCCTTACGGCAATACAGCATTAGCCGATTGTAAAAGTTGAAAAATTGCGTAAATGCGGGAATTTTTATTATGATTGAAGCTGCATTTTCTCCCCTAAATGAGAATTTAGTGGGGAGTGGGAAGTGGGGAGTGGAGAGAAAAAGAAAAAAGAAGAAAAAGCGAAGCGCAGCGCATAACTAGCGAGCGAATGCGAGCGTGGGAGTCGAGGGGGACTGGTCCTCCTCGCGGGTGCAGGGCAGGGCCCTGCTGGGGAGTGGGGCAAGGCCCCACGAGTGAGGCGAAGCCGAACGAGCGGAATGAGCCTCGATCAAGAAGGCAGTCGGGCGAATACGGATAGGTAAACTCCCTGTATTCGCCTCAGCCCCGTCTTGGGTCTTGGCGCGTCTTGCTCGCGCCGTTTGCGGCGCTTGTGTGGCGCTGCCCCACTCCCCGCAAGGGCGCTGCCCTTGACCCGCTAGGGAGCCTTGCCCCCTATAGCAATCCAAACAAACAAAAAGACAAGTTCGGCGCGCTGGTGAGCACATGGCTGCGTTGTCGTCCTAGGCGCCAGCCCACCGTCGTCCTCCGCCTTGCCCTGCACTCACCATCATCGCCTCCTTTTGTCTCCCTGATTATTTGGATTGCTATAGGACCCCGCGCTCGCATTCGCTCGCTAGTTGCGCTTCGCTTTTTCTTCTTTTTTCTCTCCACTCCCCACTTCCCACTCCCCACTAAATTCTCATTTACTTTTACAATCGCCTGGCAAAACAGCATCCTTCTTTTTTGATTATACCACTCTATTGCATAAAATGCAATCAAAAGTTTTCATCTTTCATTCTTTTATCTATCTAATCTTTTTTCTAATCTTTTTTCCCGGTTCCCCGGCACAAAATATGATTTTTATATTGACAATTGGGGGATTTTGGGATATTATTATTGGTGTTAGGTTACTAACTCAGTCAGTTTTTGAAAATCCCGCAGACAGCCATGTCTCAGGGGTTTGAAAGGAGAAAACACATGAAAGACTATCTGGTAATTGAGAAGGTTGTCGGCCGTGAAATCCTCGATTCCCGCGGCAATCCCACGGTTGAGGCTGAGGTTTATCTCTCCGACGGCACTGTCGGCAGAGGTACCGCTCCCAGCGGCGCTTCCACAGGCGAATTTGAGGCTCTCGAACTTCGCGACGGCGACAAGGCAAGATACCTCGGCAAGGGCGTGACCAAGGCGGTTGAGAACATCAACACCGTCATCAACGACGTCGTTTCCGGCATGGACGCTTCCGACATCTACGCCGTTGACAAGGCAATGATCGACGCGGACGGCACCAAGGACAAGTCCAAGCTCGGCGCTAACGCCATCCTGGCTGTTTCCATCGCTACCGCAAGAGCCGCTTCCATCTCCCTCGATATCCCGCTCTACAGATTCCTCGGCGGTATCTCCGGCAACCGTCTGCCCGTTCCGATGATGAACATCCTCAACGGCGGCGCACACGCTACCAACACCGTTGACACCCAGGAATTCATGATCATGCCTGTCGGCGCTCCCTCTTTCAAGGAAGCCCTCCGCTGGTGCGCGGAAGTGTTCCACAACCTCGCGAAGATCCTCAAGGCAAAGGGTCTGGCTACCTCCGTCGGTGACGAAGGCGGCTTCGCTCCTAACCTGTCCTCCGACGAAGAGACCATCGAGACCATTCTCGAAGCTGTCAAGGCGGCAGGCTATGAGCCCGGCAAGGACTTCATGATCGCTATGGACGCTGCTTCCTCCGAATGGAAGGACAAGGAACTCGGCACCGGTCATTATCTCCAGCCCAAGAGCGGCAAGAAGTTCACCTCTGATGAACTCATCGCCCACTGGGCCAGCCTGGTTGACAAGTACCCGATCATCTCCATCGAGGACGCTCTCGATGAGGAAGACTGGGAAGGCTGGCAGAAGCTCACCAAGGAACTCGGCGGCAAGGTTCAGCTCGTCGGCGACGACCTGTTTGTTACCAACACCGAGCGCCTGAAGAAGGGCATCGACCTCGGCTGCGCTAACTCCATCCTCATCAAGCTCAACCAGATCGGTTCCGTTTCCGAGACCCTCGAAGCCATCAAGATGGCTCACAAGGCAGGCTACACCGCGATTTCTTCTCACCGTTCCGGTGAGACTGCGGACACCACCATCGCTGACCTGGCTGTTGCGCTCAACACCTGCCAGATCAAGACCGGTGCTCCCAGCCGTTCCGAAAGAGTTGCGAAGTACAACCAGCTTCTCCGCATCGAGGAAGAACTGGGCGACGCAGCCGTTTATCCGGGCATTGCAGCTTTCAACGTAAAGCGCGGCTAATGCATGCAGGCAGCCCCGTTGCGGCTTCCGACATAATTCAATAAAAAAAGAGCAGGTAATGCTGCCATCGTTTGATGAAAGCATTACCTGCTTTTGTTTTTTCCTATCCGTCAATCGGTTCAATTCTTGTCATCCGCGAGGAATTTGTAGACATAGGCCGCCAGCGCGCCGCCAATAAGCGGAGCGACAATAAAGACCCACAGGCTCTTGAGCGGCTCGCCGCCCACAAGAATGGCCGGGCCAAAGCTGCGCGCGGGATTGACGGACGTTCCCGTGAAGGAAATGCCGAGGATATGCACCAGCGTGAGAGACAGACCGATCACCAGACCGGCCACAGAGCTGTAACTCGGTTTAGAGGTAACGCCCAGCACCGCGATCACGAACACAAAGGTAAGAATGATTTCGATCAGAAGCGACTTCCAGATGCTGCCGTTGTAGAGCGCGTTGGTTCCCAGACCGCTCGCACGGCCCACAAACATGGCCAGCACGCCGGCACCCGCGACAGCGCCAAGGCACTGCGCAATGACATAGCCGATAAAGTCGGTCACGGACATTTTGCCGTTGATCAGCACCGCCAGCGACACGGCGGGATTGATGTGGCAGCCGGACACATTGCCGATGGAATACGCCATCGCGACGATGACCAGACCGAAGGCCAGCGCCACCAGCAGATAGCCGGTTCCGGTTTGCGAGGACGCGCCGACTACGGCGGCGGTTCCGCAGGCGAAAAGCACCAGCACAAATGTACCGATGAATTCCGCGAGATACTTCTTCATTGCGTCAAGGTCTTTCATAGTAAAGAACCTCCTTATGAAATTATTCTATGAAAACAGGATAATAGCGATCTCACACCCTGTTAATCATATTCTTACCGGAAAATGGTGATTTTATCATTCCCCCAGCGGGACGTCGAACTTTTTCAGCTTCTCATAGATTTTGTCAAGCTCCGACTGCTCCGGCTGCTCATCGTCGAGCTGCTTGCGAATGTTCTGCATCATCACATCGGTATAGGAAATCACATCGGCGCAGGTTTTGAGCTGAGAGGCTATCGACTGGGGATCGTTGATCTGCTTTTTATACTTGATCTGATGTTCCAGACTGGCCCAGAAATCCATCGCAATGGTGCGGATCTGAATCTCCGCTTTCACCCTCTTGACCGACTGCGTAAAATAGACCGGCACCGAAACAATCAGGTGCAGACTGCGATAGCCGCTAGGCTTGGGATTGGCGATATAATCCTTCTTGCCGATCAGTTCAATATCATCCTGACTGATCAGCGCGTCGGCAATGCGGTAGATATCGTCCACATAGGAGCAGATCACCCGGATTCCCGCGATATCATTGAGTTTTTCCTCAATGTTTTCGCAGGTAATCTCCCACCCCTTGCGGTTCATTTTCTCCATAATACTGACCTGACTTTTCAGCCGGCTCTGAATGGAACTGATGGGATTGCGCTGGTATTTCAGTTCAAATTCGGTGTCCAGTATCTCCAGCTTGGTGCGGATTTCGCGGATAGCGGACGAATAATAAAACATCAGTTCCTTAAAATCCAGCAGCGTATCCAGCAGTTCATTGGCGTGCGCCATGATCGTGTTTTGCATGGCGACGTTGTCCTCGAATAAATCCAGCTCCAGCGACGGTTTGTTTTCTTCCATGTTCCATTCTCCTCATCTCATACCGACCAGAATGACGGCTTTTTTCTTATTCATTTTAATATTTTACTCTCTCTGTATGGCGTTATTGTTGCGGTTTTGTTTTTGTTTTGTTAATTTCACAGCGTTTTCGATCTGCCGCATCATGCTTTTTTCTATTAAAAACAATAAAAAGCGCAAGGACACGCTTCTTTCCGAAGCCTGTTCCTGCGCTTTGTCATTGGATAACTGCTGTCACCTCCTGCCAGTGTCATTCACCGACTCAGCAATTCTTGCCGTAACGCTCACTGAGAATTTTGATCAGCTCAAGTACCCAAACGCGGGGGCTGTTGTTCTGACGGACGGCGTTGTTGTCGGCCGCCTGTGTTGCCTGTGTTGCCTGTGTTGCCTGCGTGGTGGTCACCGTCTGCTTGGTGGCAGCCTGTGTCGCCTGCGTGGTGGCAACGGTCTGCTTGGTGGCAGCCTGTGTCGCCTGCGTGATGGCAACGGTCTGCTTGGTGGCGGCCTGTGTCGCCTGCGTGGTGGCAACGGTCTGCTTGGTGGCAGCCTGTGTCGCCTGCGTAGTGGCAACGGTCGCTTTGGTAGCATCCTGTGTTGCCTTCGTGGCAGAACCGCCGAGGGTAATCACTTCACCCGACAGATCGCTTGACGCGGCAAAGAACTGCGACCAGTAGTAGGTGCCGTTCTGATAGGTCACGCCGATACCGATATACTCGTAATTGGCGCCGAGAATATTGGCGCGGTGTCCGGAGGAATTCATCCACGCGTTCATGACCTCTTCCGGATTGCGCTGTCCATAGGCGATGTTTTCGCCCGCCGTGCGGTAAGTAATGCCCGCTTCGGTGATGGCGGTAAAGCATTTGCTGCCGTTGGGACGGGTATGCGAGAACGAGGACTGAATCTCCCTGGCGCGCACCAGCGCCGGTTCGCTCAGGCGGTCGGAGTATTTCAGGGGCGACAGACCGTTGGCGGCACGCTCGCGGTTGACGATGCCCGCCACCTGCCGCGCGTAATCCTCGAGCTGCGTACTGCCGTAATCCGCCGACGCATAGGTCATGTACGGCATTGCCTTCGGCATGGCGTAGACGGAGAGCGCCAGCGCGAAGATCATGACGATCGAAAGGATTCTTTTTCTCATTTGCTTCAAACAGAAGACCTCCTTGCATTTTTTCGGGTGTTTCTCAACCCGTGATTCAAGGATAACACGATTTATGCATTTGGTCAACACACAATTTCTGCCATAACAAATAAATACAAAACAGGGTAAATCCGACAAAACGCTGCATCAGGGGAATGCCAGCCCGATGCAGCGTTTTGTCTTTCATAATCGCTGTTATTTTTATACTTCCGCGCTGCTTGCCACTTTGAGCGCCCAATCCATGCCGCTTTCCGACAGCTTGCAGTTGCCGTTGCTGTCGAGCGTCAGCCATCCCGCCGTATCGGCAACCTGAATCGCCGCTTCAAAGACGGAAGTGACATTGTTGCCCGAACGGGTGTAACCCAGCATCTTGGCCGCTTCTTTGACCAGATCGCCGTGCGACATGCTGATCTGATCGTATAGCACCATACACACCGCGTTCGCCGCCTCCTGCATGGGGATATCCCTCACGTCGCGCTTGTTGTCGCCCTCGCCGTTGACACGCAGTCCGGCGTAGCTTTGCTCCTCCTGCTCCGGCTTCCAGAAGAAACGGTCGGCGTTCTGTATGGTGCTTTTAAGCTTCATGGACTGATACAGCGACGCGATGTAATTCTGGATGCGGCTGCCGCTGCGCGTGATACCAAAGCTCTGCACCACCTTTCTGGTGAGCAGGCTTTCACTCACCGGAGCCTCCGCTTCGATCACCGCCAGAATTTTCTTCTTGATTTTGCCCGCGTTGGCAGGAGCCACAAAATCCTCCGGCGAGATCACTTCGCTTTTCAGCGCCGCTGCCGTATAGACTGCCAGTTTTCCCGCGGACGGCACCGCGTCGGCATATTCGTCGGCTGTGTCTGCTTCGGCCGTTTCCGATGCTTCCAAGGACTCGACGTCACCGTCTGGCAAGGCGGATTTTTCTTCTTCGGGAGGTTCGGCATTCTCCGCCGGAGCCTGCGTTTCCTCTGCCGCGTCGTCGGCGGCATTTTCCTCCCCGTTTGCCTCGGCCATAGCCTGCGCTTCGGACGCTTCCTTTTCCCGCGCCAGAAGATCGAGCAGCCGCGTCAGTTCCTTTTTCCGGTTGTCCCACCAGTCCATCGACCAGACGCGCGTGATCTTCCAGCCCAGACTGTTCAGCACGCTGATCTGCGCCAGTTCGCGGTCACGGACGGTCTTGGAATCCCGATAGGTCGCGCCGTCAAGCAATATACCCAGCAGATAGCGTTCGGGATTGCAGGGGTCCACTACGCCAATGTCGATGTGATACTGCGAATGACCCACCATACGCTGGGTTTCGTAGCCCTGTTCTTCCAGCGCGGCGCAGATCGCCCTGCTGACGCCTTCGCGGTCGTCGCCGCGACCCACAGAACGGCTGTCCTGCGCGAGGTCTTTGCCCTGCGCATATTCCAGAAACGCCCGCAGCGCCGCCACACCCTCGGCGGAAGTGCGATTAAGATTGATCTGTTCGGGCAGCAGGGTGGAAAAGACCACCATTTCGCAGCGCGCACGGGACACCGCGACGTTGAGTCTGCGCCAGCCGCCGTCGCGGTTGAGGGGGCCGAAATTCATGGACACCTTGCCGTCGTTGTCGGGGCCGTAACCGATGGAGAAAAGAATGACGTCGCGCTCGTCGCCCTGCACGTTTTCAAGGTTTTTGATAAACAACGGCTCTTTACCGTTGTAAACCCAGCTTTCGAGCGCGCTGTCTTCCTTGCACGCCTCGTTGAGCAGGTCGTCAATGAGGTTTTGCTGGTTGATATTGAATGTCACCACACCCACGCTGAGAGCAGACGCTTTCTTATTATGACAGCGCCGTTTCAGCTCCGCGATGACCGCTTCCGCTTCGGAGCGGTTCTGTCGGGTCTTGCCCCTGTCAAACGCGCCGTCGGTATGCACCAGTCTGACCTTCGCCTCGCGGTCGTTGACCGAGGGGAAGGTGTACAGCTTGTTTTCGTAAAAATGCCGGTTGCTGAAAGCGATCAGGCTTTCGTGGCGGCTGCGGTAGTGCCACAGAAGATGGGTCTGCGGCAGATTCAGCGCGAGGCAGTCGTCGAGAATGCTTTCGAGGTCTTCGTCCTCCATGTTTTCCTCATCCACCGCGTTGACCGCAAAGAAAGAGGTCGGCGGCATCTGCTTGGGGTCTCCCACGATGACGGCATTCTTGCCGCGTGCCAGCGCGCCCACCGCTTTGGAGGTAGTGATCTGTGACGCTTCGTCGAATACCACCAGATCAAACGGTTCGCGGTTGGGGGCGAGATACTGCGCCGCCGAAATGGGGCTCATCAGCATGCAGGGGCAGAGTCGTGGCAGCATATTGGGAATCTGGTCAAACAGCCGCCGGATGCTCATGCCGCGTCCGCCGCTGCGAATCGCCTTTTGCAGAATGCCCAGTTCGGAACTTTGCGCTGCTTCCTTGGCAAAGTTCGGCACTTTGGCAGCCAGACGGCAGAAGATTTCCTGCTGCGTCAGCTTCACTAAATCTTTGTCCATCTGCCGGAACTGCTCGATTTTTTCATTGAATACCGCGCCGGAGAATCCGTTGAGGACAGGCGTTGCGTCGATGATTTTCATAATAAGCGACCGGGAGAGCGATTTTTTGTAGCTGCCCTCTATGTCCTCATGCGCCATGCCGCCGCGATAGGCGTTCACCACGCCGCCAAGACCGTTCTGCCCGGCTTCCGCCGCGATGCTGTTCCACGCCAGCCATTCTCTCAGTTCGTCAAAGCGTTCGTCAATGGCGTTGCACAGCGCGATTTCATGCGCCGTCCAGCCGTCCCCCGCGTATTCCGCCGTCGCGAGCTGCGCGGCAAACGGCGCTTTCGCCGCCTCCATGCCGCTCCACGCGTTCAGAAAGGCGTTGATCTGCGGCGCGATGTCGGAGCGGGAGCCGTATTGTCTGCGGAATTCGTCCGAGCCGCACAGTTCTTCCAGCCGTCCGGCGCTCTCCTTGGCGCTGTCGCAGCGGGAACGGATATCCACCCAGTCGGTATTCTCGCCGTCAAACAGAGAACCGAGTCCGTCGCCGCATTGGTCAAAGAGCTTTCTCGCTTCGTCCATCTCGGTGCGGTATTCCGTGAGCTGTGCAAGCTGCGACTCCAGCCCCTCTTTATGGATGAGCTTGGAGGCATAGGGCGTTAATTTTTTCACCAGTGCGTTGACGCCCAGCATACGGGGCAGGAACCATTTTGCGGCGGCGGTGCGGTATTCGTTCAGCAGCGCCCCGCCGTCCAGCGAGAGAAATTCCGGTTTCCACATTCCGGACAGGCTGTCCGCCAACATGCCGGCTTTGATGTAGTGTTCGCACATCTCCCGCACGCGGTAGATATACGGATTGAAGCTTTCCGCCTGCGCCCATGCTTTCGGCAGCGTCAACCACAGCTTCATCTCCTGCGCGATGCATTCGGCTTTTTCCAACTGGGCATAGGTACTCACATGCAGGCCTGTCGCTTCATAAAACGCGTGCGCCGCCTGTTCCAGCGCGGTCAGAGATTCCCGGAACGCCGCGTTTTGGGCAGGCAGATTCATGCGAAGCTGCTGACTGTAACCCGTTTCGGTCACATCCGCCAGCGGATGCCCCGCGGGATGACCGATCTCCTTCGCGGCAGCGATCAGGCGCTGCACCAGCACCAAGTTGTCGTCATGCCGCACCGCGTCGAGCGAGTCGAGCAGGCCTTCGTCAAACGGCGGCAGGTCGGGATATTCCTTGTTGGACTCATATTCGTTGATTAAATCATAGAGCGACTGCCCGCAAAGCTGCGTCTTATGCAGTTCCTCCGCGTATTGGTTGAGTTCGGCACGCACCTTGGCAATCTGCGCCGCCTTGTTTTCAAAGGCCTGCGCGCTCTGCTTCCGGGTCACTTCCGAGGCGCGGCGAAGCTGCTCCAGCACGTTCTTTTTCTTGGCCTTGTTGGAGTGCAGTTCCAGACAGAAATCCCCGATGCCGATGCTTTCGAGACGCTTCTGCACCACTTCCAGCGCCGCCATTTTTTCCGCCACAAACAGCACGGATTTTCCCAGCGCCAGCGCGTTGGCAATCAAGGCGGTAATGGTCTGCGATTTGCCTGTGCCGGGAGGACCGTGCAGCACGAAGCTCTGCCCCTCGGAGGCGGCTTTGATGGCGTAGAGCTGCGACGCGTCGGCCGGCATGGGCAAAAACACGCCGCTTTCGTCCACCTGCGCGCCGATCTCCATTTCCTCCGCGTCCCACGCGAGCTTACCGTCCATCAGACTGCGCACGATCTTGTTTTTGGCGAGATCGTCATAACGGCTGCGGATATCGTTCCACATCACGAACTGCGAAAAAGAGAAAATGCCGAGATAGGCCGATTCCAGCACGTCCCAGTTCTTCTGTTCCATGACCGCCTTGCGCACGATCGTAAAGACCTTGCGCGTGTCAATGCCGTGTTCGTCCTCCGGCAAAGTGTCGAGTCCGTTAATGACGATCTGGAAATCCTGCTTGAGCTTTTCCAGAATGGTGACATTCATCTGCGGTTCGTCGTCGCGCAGACGGATGACATAGCCCTGCGCGGCGGATTTGCGCACCATTTCAATCGGCACGAGAATCAGCGGGGCGTAACGCGGCTTGGTGCTGCGGGGGTTCTCATACCAGCGCAGCAGACCCAGCGCCATGTACAGCGTATTCGCGCCGTTTTCTTCCAGTGCGGTACGCGCGGAACGGTAGAGTTCCTTGATCGCCTTGCTCAGTTCCGTATCGGTTAGCACCGAGCGCAGACGGTGGTTTTTAAATTCCGACTGAATGACCGACGACAACTCTCCCAACTCATGCATCGTGTCAAAGCTGACGTCGCCGTTCATATGCCAGTCGGAGGGACGGGGCTGGATGGAGAAATCCTCGCCATCCGCCAGTGAATCCTCCAAGTCGTCCACGGAGGTGGTCAGCACGGGGATGAGCGATTTGGAGAGCCGCAGGTTGATGAGCGAATTGCGCAGTCCCAGATCAAGCAGCTTGCGTTCCCAGCGGGATTTGCGCGTGATAGGCGTATCAAACGCATCCTCCACGTTCACCGCGTCGTCTCGCTCTTTCGGCGCTTGTGTCAGATCACGCTCGTCAACCGCAGGTCGTTCTACGTGCCAGCCGTCCGCCATCTGCACACGCTGCGGCAGAGGATGTATGCCGCTCAGCCGCGCGCGGTTCACGTCGATCAGGCATTCAAACGCGCCGCTGTCGGCCACTTCGCTTTGCGCCGCCTGCATGGCCTCATCAAAGGACATATTTTTATCCGCGACAAAGGCGGTGCATTCCACCACCGCGATTTCGTTGATGCCGCTCGCCAGCCGTTTGGTCACAAGCGACACATCGTCCTGCACCGATTCCGCAAACGCCATATCCTCCAGCCATGCCCCCGCAAAGATATGCCCCGTCTGAACGATGAGCAGGGGATGAAGCCGTATCGACTCCAGCACGGCCGCGTAAAAAAGCGTCAGGTCAAGGCAGGTTCCCATTTTTTGCTGTATCACCGCATCACACAGCCGGACGCGCTGTCCCGCGATTCCCACATTGGCGGGCGGCATGGAATACACGATATTCTGCTCCTGCATCGCGGCATACACGGCGGCCATCTGTTTGAGCACACGGTTGGCGTCGTTGCTCTGGTATCCGTCGAGCGACGGATCTCCTGTCCATTTGCCGAGAAACTCGGCGGCACGCGCCGCGATCTTGATGACTTCCGGATGGTTGGGAGTGACAAAGGCACACAGCAATTCGGGAAACAGATTCGCGCCGTGCCATTGGTCAAACGTAAACACTTCCGTTTCCACGTTTTGAGAACAAAGAATCGTATTTCCGCAGGACAGCGTGATTTCCAGCAAACCGCTGACTTTTTCGGTCAACCCCGCCAGAAAATCCCCGTCCATGATCGGTTGCAGCGTGTTGACCGTGAAAACCGCGTGGGGCGGAATGCGCTCGATATGTTCGCTGTAGGGCAGACAGAAGCCCGGACGGGACGTCACCGTAATTACCGCGTTTTCAACCGCCTCGTCCGCGTCATTCCGCACACTCACTGAACGAATCATTTTCAGCCCGTTCTGCATCAGCGCATAATTGACCGCGCCGAGCGTGTCCACTGCCATGCTCACTTTGCCGTCAAATCCGTGGCTTTTTTCTTCAGTGGACGGTTCTTTGTCACTACCATCCGTCTCTGCCGCGACTGGTTTTTCTTCGTACACGCTGTCATCGACAGAAGTTTCTTCGTCATCGACACCGTTTCCGGATGAAATCTGCTCTCCCGCGCCGGAGATGTTTTCCGGTACATCTTCCGAAAGAACAGCTCCTTCGGGGATTTCGTCATTCAAAGGGATGTCGGATTCCATATCCTCATTTTCCGGCATCTCAAAGTCGGGCATGACGTCTTCCTCCGCTGTGTTCCCATAGCCGTAGACCTGCATCCACCAGCAGCACAGTTTATAGGCCAGACGGAGCAGCAATGTCGCATCCTCACGGGTTGCTTCCGCAGTGAGTAAGGAAAACAAAATGTCCTCCACACTCTGAGGAATTTTCTTCTCATTACGCAGCAAAGTAATTTTATCCGCCTGCGTCGCCTTCTCTTCACAGGCAATGGCATTTTCCCGCAAAAGCTCGCTCACAACGCGTTCTCCCATGGCGGCAAGTCGTCTCACGCACGCATCATAATCTGAGACACGAAAAAAAACCTCCGCCTGTTCGCCAAGGGAAGCAAGCTCCTGCGAGTAGGGGGTCATAAATGCAAAATTAGAGGCCATAAGCCACCTCCTGAATGGATTTCATGATTTATACTGATTTTCGACTATAGCAATCCAAATAATCAGGGAGACAAAAAGAGGCAGGACGACGGTGGGCTGGCGCCCACCTAGGACGACAACGCAGCCATGTGCTCACCAGCGCGCCGAACTTGTCTTTTTGTTTGTTTGGATTGCTATAAATCAGACAACGCCGCGCAAAATCAATTGACAGTCCGGAATGGACGACATACAAGTGTAATCCTTTTCGGAACAAACAATAATAAAATCGAGCAAACGGACGTTGACCGTGCTCAGCGCACGGACCATCTTCTCCGCCAAAAGGCGATCTTCCTTGGTTGGCTTGGAAATTCCGCCCGGTCGGCCAATCGCAGCCATCACCGACGTGGCATTGGAACCGAGGACAGTTTTCATCATCTGCCGCACATCCATATTCTGAATGTCCGTCGGCGGTAGCACCAGCACATGACGGTTGAGAAGCCTCTGTGTATTATCCGCACATACCAGCAGCAGTTCTGTCTCGGATTGATACGCGCTGCGGCATACACAATCCGCCGTGATACTCTTCAAACCGACGATTTCCCGCCTTTCGGACTTGTCCTTGCGATAGAGTTCGCTGATCTGGCGGACGGATGAAATCAGCAGCGCGGAATGAGGTCCCACTCCTTTCACCGATCTGAGTTCCGCTACAGGTGCGTTTAACACGTTGCTGATGGTGCCGAAGCGTTCGAGAAGACGGTGCGCGATTTCATTGGTGTCTCGCTGAGGAACGGAATAAAACAGCAGCAGTTCCAGTATATTATGCTGTTCAAAGTGTTCCAGTCCGTCCTCCATAAAACGATCGCGCAGACGCTGCCGGTGTCCCTGATGCAATTGTTTCTCCGCCATAACCGCTCATTCCTTTTGCCGATGATTTCCATACCTTTTATTATACCGTATCCCGTCGGGCATTACAAGATGAAAATAAAAAAAGTCAGGGAAATCAATTGTTTGATTTCCGGCTGTTAGCCATTAGCGATGAAGCATCATGAAAAACATCCTCTGCCTGTCCGGCTGTGAGACGTATGTTATTTAGTGTCGGTGAGAAGCTGCTCATAAATCTGCTTGTCTTTGTCCGTAAATACATTGAAAATCACGCGCATGTCGCCTGTCGCTTTTGTCATGCACTCTTTGACCGTCCGCACGGCAATCTCCGCCGCCTCGCGCTGGGGAAACCCGAACACGCCGGTGGAAATGCAGCAATAGGCGATGGAATGCAGTCCGTTTTCCTCCGCAAGCTGAAAGCAGGCACGATAGCAGGACGCCAGTTTCTCGCAATGCGTCGCGGTCAGCTTTCCGCTGACAATCGGCCCTACCGTGTGAAGGACATAGCGGCTGGGCAGATGGTAAGCGGAGGTAATCTTCGCCTGTCCCGTCGGTTCTTCGTATCCCTGCCGCTGCATGACGTCATAACAGGCATTTCGCAGCGAAAGCCCCGCCGCGCTGTGAATGCAATTGTCGATGCAGCTATGCAGCGGACGGAAACAGCCGAGCAACTGGCTGTTGGCAGCGTTGACAATCGCGTCGCAGGACAGACGGGTGATGTCTCCCTGCCACAGATATCTCCCCTCCTGTACCGGGGTCAGTTCGTCGATAGAGACAATGCCCTTTTCGGCGTTCTCCTGCGTCAGATATTCGCCCTCGATGTTTTGGTATTCGTCACTCAGCGCGCCCGGCATTCTCACATTCATCAGCGCGCGCAGCAAATCCTTCTGTCCCTGTCGGTCTTTGGGCAGCGGCATGCCTCTGTATTTCGGATTTTCCCTGAGCAATGCCTCGATCAGATACACACGTCTTTCGCTTTGATTCATATTACGCTACCTCGCTTGTCGGTTTATGGTTTTTCTACATCATACCACAGACTTCATGCCAATGTCAATCAGTTACAAAAAAGAGCCCTCTTGCCAATCTCCTCAAAAAACATCATGAATAATCCGCTCCCTTCCCGTCAAAACTATTGACAGAGAAAGGAGTGTTTTGCATTGCGGCAGAAACGTGACAAATACAACGTGCCGATCGGGGACGATATGCGCGTGTACGACAACATGACCATGAACGTCATATCGGGAACCGAATGCACGGGCATGACGCCTACTCCTCCGCTTGACGGAGAAGAAGCCGACGCGTACCGTCAGCTCAGCGGCGTGCCTGTGGAAGAAAAACGGGACACATCCCACACTGACAAGCATTCGCCTGAACAGTAACAAAACAGTCTGCCGGAATGTGCATAAGCACATCCGACAGACTGTTTCATTTTTATTCGCAAAATATTTTTATCTGCTCTCGCCTTGATAGACACGATAGACGCCCTTCGTCGATTTTTTGACCACATACAGCGCGCTGTCAGCGTTTTTCAGCGCCTCCGTCACCGCCGTCATACTGGCGATTTTGGAGGTGGCAATGCCGATGGAACAGTTGACGCGGCGATTCTTGGGTACCACGAAATCGTGTCCCATCTTGGACTTGATGGCGTCCTCGAATCCGTTGGTTTCATCAAGCTTCTGATAGATGCTCTTGGCGGTTTCCACGCCTTCCTCTTCTGTCGCGTTGGGAAGAATCACGAGGAATTCGTCGCCGCCGTAACGGACGCTGTAGCCCGTATCGCCCACGATCTTCTTAAACAGGCTGGAGAAGGAAACAAGCAGTACGTCGCCGATATCATGGCCGAACGTATCATTATAGATCTTGAAGTTATCCAAGTCAATATAAAGCACCGTGGTGGGAATCTCACGGGTCTTATTTTTGATGGCCAGCTTGTTGAATTCTTCTTCCAGATACTTCGCAAAGCCCTGGCGGTTAAGCAACCCTGTCAGCATATCCGTGACGGAGGTCTTTTCCAGTTTGGCATTCATTTCCTGAATTTCCAGACGGGATTTCAGTCTGCGTCTCGCGTCAATGAGCTGACGGTACGCAAACTTGAAGATGTTCATTTCGTCTTCTTCCAGCATCTCATAGTTGTGCACGAAATTGTCATGGGAGTCGATATAGGCAATAAACACATTGGTCAGTTGGTCTTTGTCATACACCGGCACGCAAATCATGGAAAAGACTTCATTTGGTCCGAAATTTCTCACGAAATCGTAGTAATCGTAAAAGCGCTTTTCCGTGCGGGTAATCACGAAACTGTGCTGGAAATTACGGAAGAAGTCGATAATCGCATTTATGTTTTCCTTCGCCAATTCAACCTTCTTGGGCTTATAATCGGTCTGGACATCCCTGCCGTTGACACTGAACATAAATACTTTGTCCACTTCGTAATTGCGCTTAATGAGCTTAACAGACTTGTTAAAGAGCGTCTCCACATTTTCCACAGAATCGTTGTTCATCAGACGCTGCCATGCCGAGAGGAAGCGAATGTTGCGGTTTTGCATATTCAGTTCCATCTCAGAACCGACACGGCGAGCCAGTTCGATGAGCTGGAAGGACGTCACATTTTTCAGACCGGAATGGATTTTCTTGGTAGCGACGTTCTTACCGTTAAGCACAGCAAACAGTCTGTCCGCCTTTTCATTGCAGCCGTGCAACTTGAAGTGATCAATACACTTATTGAGTATCATTTTAAAGCTGTCAAGATCATCCTGTTCTTTATAAAACGCGGACTGCTCGATGGCAAAAATCATGTAGACAAAGAAGAAAAGATCGTCCGCTCGCTCCATGTGATATCTTGCCTTATCAAATAACTTCTGCGCCTCTGTCGGATCGCTTTTCTTGCAAAGCAGCGCCTTGGAGATGTAATAGAGAAACAGTTCGTTATCCCAGGAAGTGTAATCGGGAATATCCTCGGAATATAGAAGGTGATGCAGGACATATTCCATCTTGTTGAGATAAAACTGAGCGTTGTATTCGATGTTGAGCTTATAGCTGCAATAGACCAGCATGCCATAGAGCTTGGAAATATTACAGAATTCGAGGTTGATCTGATCTAGGTACTTCATGATACGAATGGTGGTGTTGATCAGTTCAATGGCGAAATTGTATTCTTCCATCAATATGGCATTAATGGCCATGTTGTAAAGGGTCATACCAATTTCATTCGGCATGCTCAGTCTGTGCCACACGTCAAGCGCCGAGTTAAAGAACTCACTGGCATAGTTGTAGTGACCCATGATAATCCGGTTGTAGCCTAAGCCGTCGTAGATAATACCGACCTTTCGCATGTTGCCCATCTGTTCGTAAACTTTGAGCTGACATTTATAATAGTAATCCGCCACGTTGAAGTAGCCGTAACGAACGGTAAAACGGATGTGCTTCTCCCACATCAGGAGCAGCAGGAATTCGTTTTTCAGCTCTTTGGCGATCTTGGTACTGGTCACCACATGTTCACGACTCTCGCAGTAATTGAGCGAGTCGCGGTAGAAGGTCTGGTCGTTACCGTAGCCGAATGCCACCACATACGCCAGATTATTTTTATATTCGTATTTTTGAGCCAGCGCGAGGAAGTCGGGGTCGATCTCGTACATCACGCCGAACGCTGACACCAGATAATCCTGATTCCAGCCGCGCATGAGCACCTTGTATCGCAGCAAGTCCGCCTGGAACATGATAAATCCGTCGCCGCTGCCATATGCGATACGTTTACATTCCAAAACGCGTTTCATCGCTTCTTCGTCGTTGCGCTGATAGATATACGCCAGACAGGCCAGCTCGTTGAAGTTGTATTCGTAGTTGACTTCATGCAAATCCTTGCTGTTCATATAGACGCCGCGCATAATATTGCTCATTTCAACGGTTTCTTCGTAATCGCCGTGCAGAAACAGCGCGTTGCCGTAGATATTGTAAAAAATATAGCGTTCTTTGGCGGTAACGAACATATCGCCCGACTCCAGCTTGGCACGGATGGCATTAAAATAATTGAGCGCCTGATCGAGCGCCAGCGTGTTGATCATGTTGTTGAGCATAATCAGATAGACGCCGAAAAACGCCTTATCCGGAATAAAGGGAACATGGCGGTAATCCGAAATAATCATGCTGTCAAATTCCCAGTAGAGCATGATGTTCTGCGTCTCGATACGTTCGGAAAAATCCTCCCACATATCTTCCATATATTCGGCCACTTCGTATTTTTCGTTGAAGTCGGCCAGAACAGAGAATTTATGGGGCAATTTGCCGCTGGTCAGAACCATGAGAAATTCCAGCAGTGATTTTTCGCAATACTGCAGATTTTCAAAAACAAACAACAGCGGCACCACTTCTGACACCGTATTGAAAATCTTGATGATATCATTAATGAAATGCTGATGTTCATACTCTGCCTCGTTGCGCACGATGGTTTCCACGCGGCGGCAGGTACCGCATTCAAAATAGGACTTGAAGACGTTGATGTGCAAAGGATAAACGTCGCAGCTCTCCAGAAAATCACTGTATTCGATCTGCGAGAAATAGCGCTTGTACAAAGCGCCGATCCAGTCCATCAAAGGGGCATAGGACGCCTGCATCAAACCCGGCTTAAACTCGTGATAAAGCGTCTGCACCACCGTTTCGCTGTCATTGGAGGCAACGAGCACGTCTTCAAACTTGATGGTAAAAGTATTACTGTATTTGATAAAAAGAAGCTTACCGTTCTTTTCACTCGCGTCATTGATAATAGATGCCACCAGACTGGTAACGTCTTTTTTGGATGTAGCTTCCATGACGAATCATTCCTTTGCGCATATGATATGAACTATACATAAATCATTATAGCAATATTCCGTTAAAATTTCAACTAATATTTCAAAATTTTTATAACTAATTTTACAAATTTTCAAAACCGCCTATTTTACGCGGTTTATGAGGTTCGCTAAAAAACAATGTCCTTCTTTTTTGAGCGCGATGTAGTCAATGATAGCAATCCTATAGATTTAAGTAAAGTCTAAGCGCGCATTTTGCGCACTTTGCCCATATTTTTTATTGTCGCGCTTTCAAAATTAACACTTTATCAATTGAAAATTGCGTATAAGATATAGTATAATATTGGCAAGTACAAAAAATTGTACCTCATTGAACGGGACGGTTAGTCTGTTCAATCTGAAAGGAGATATTTTTATCATGGCATTAACGCAAAACAAGTCAATGCTCGCATGGATCGACGAAATGACCGAACTCATGAAGCCCGATCAGATCGTCTGGATCGACGGTTCTGAGGAACAGCTCGAGGCGCTTCGCAAGGAAGCCTGCGAGTCCGGCGAAATGATCAAGCTCAACGAGGAAAAGCTCCCCGGCTGCTACCTCCACCGCACCAAGCCCAACGATGTGGCCCGTGTAGAGGCACGCACCTTCATCTGCGCCAACTCCAAGGAAGAAGCCGGCCCCACCAACAACTGGATGGAACCCGCTGAGGCTTACAAGATGCTCTACGATATCGCCAGAGGCAGATATGCGGGCAGAACCATGTACATTATTCCCTATTCCATGGGCCCGATCGGTTCCCAGTTTTCCAAGGTGGGTCTGGAGCTGACCGACTCCATTTATGTCGTGCTCAACATGGCCATCATGACCAGAATGGGCAAGGCGGTTCTTGACGCGTTCGGCGACGAGAGCAACGACTGGGTGCGCGGCCTGCACGCCAAGTGCGACGTGGACGAGGAAAAGAGATACATCTGCCAGTTCCCGCAGGACAACACCATCATCTCCGTCAACTCCGCTTACGGCGGAAACGTGCTGCTCGGCAAGAAGTGCTTCGCGCTGCGCATCGCTTCCTATCAGGGCTGGAAGGAAGGCTGGATGGCCGAGCATATGCTCATCCTCGGTCTGGAAAATCCCGAAGGCGAAATCAAATATGTCTGCGCGGCGTTCCCGTCTGCCTGCGGCAAGACCAACCTTGCCATGCTCATTCCGCCTGCGGTTTACAAGGAGAAGGGCTACAAGGTCTGGTGTGTCGGTGACGACATCAGTTGGCTGAGAATCGGCCCGGACGGCAGACTCTGGGCGATCAACCCCGAAAACGGCTTCTTCGGCGTTGCCCCCGGCACCAACGAGAAGTCCAATCCCAACGCCCTGGCCTCCACCAGAAAGGGTACCATCTTTACCAATGTGGCGCAGAACCTCGACGACAACACCGTGTGGTGGGAAGGTCTTGACAAGAATCCGCCTGTCAACGCTGTCGAGTGGAAGGGTGAAAAAGTCAACGGCGTGGAGTACACCGCAGCCGGCAACAAACTGGCGCATCCCAACTCCCGCTTCACCGCTCCCGCACAGAACTGCCCCTGCGTTTCCGCTGAATTCAACTCCACCACCGGCGTGCCGATCAGCGCGATCGTCTTCGGCGGCCGCCGTGCCAAAACCGCTCCGCTGGTGTATCAGTCGAGAGACTGGAACCACGGCGTATTTGTAGGCTCCACCATGGCTTCCGAGACCACCGCTGCCGCTACCGGCGCTGTGGGCGTTGTTCGCCGTGACCCGATGGCCATGATTCCCTTCTGCGGCTACAACATGGCGGATTACTGGCAGCACTGGATCGACATGGGCGAAAAGCTCGGCGACAAGGCTCCCAAGATCTTCCATGTCAACTGGTTCCGCACCGATGAAGACGGACACTTCATCTGGCCGGGCTTCGGTGACAACCTCCGCGTCCTCGACTGGATGATCAAGAGATGCGAGGGCAAGGTGGACGCGAAGGAAACCGCCATCGGCTATGTTCCCAATGTCGACGACATCAACCTCGACGGTCTTGACTTCTCCAAGGAAGCCCTTGCCGGTATCCTCAATGTTGACAATGATCTCTGGAAGGCGGAAGTCCCCGGCATCAAGGAATTCTACGCCAAGTTCGGCAACAAGCTGCCCGCGAAGCTCCAGGCTGAGCTGGACACCCTTGAAGCTAACCTCGCCGACTGATTGATTTGAACGACTTTAATAAATAGCATTAAAAAAATCCTCCCCTGCGCCCGGATGTGTGGCGCGGGGGAGGATTTTGATTTTTTTCGCAGCAAACCCTTGCTTTCTATCGGATTATTTCGCTTTCAGGTGGAAAAACCGCTGTTTATTGAGCCAATCCACCTTTTCGTTTGTATATCTCGCGTTAAACCAGCCCTCCGGCTCATAGGTCTGCGATTCGGTGACTTTTGCCACATACAGGGTAAGATCACTCTTCGCAAGCGTAAAGTGCCTGTTGTCGTCCACCACAACGCACTTGGCGGCGGCGGGGGCAAAGCTTCCCGAAGAAGTTTCCATCGTCTCGACCTGCAAACCGATGGACAGCACTTCCTGCCCTTCTTCATTCACCAAAGAGACGGTTTCCCATGTCCCGTCCTTTACGAATCCTTCCCAATCGCTGACGGTAATGAGCGCGTCAATTTGAAGCGTATGCTGAACCTTTCCGCTCTTTAATTTGGTCGTCTTAGTCTCGCTGACGCTTTTCAGGGTGATATCCATGTTGCCATAGCTGCCCGGGAGCACAATCGAATGGTCGGCAAATGTGTACTGCCCCTGCCCTGTTTTCTCGGCGGTGATCACTACCTCCTCCAGCGGGTGATAATAGGCGAGCAGATCCGTGACGCCTTCTCCCTTTCGCTGTGAACGCAAGCGCAGGTATTCGATCTCCACGGTGAAATCGCTTCGGGTGATTTTCTCCATATCATAGCAGTTACCGGGACGGTCGGCATATTCCGAGAGGACATAATAATAGCTGCCGCCTATTTTCATATAAGCGGGTTTCCCCCATATGATGGAATCGGCGTTGACGTCCTTGTCAAAATCATACATATAGCCGTGATTGTTCAGTATCCCGTTATACAAGTAGGCGTAACTGACCGTCACACCTGTCGTTTTCTTATCGGAATCGTCCTTCTGCTTCTCCAATTCTTTCTGCCGCGCCGCCGCATCCGCGTCATTGCGCACATACACAGACGCATCCAGATTTTCCAGCAAATCTTTCACCGCATCCTCAGAAAGATCGGCGTTCGGGTCAACCTTGATGATCAAATCCACACCCGACGGACTGAACGCCAGTTTTTGGAACGTGACGTCCGCGCCGTCCAGACGGAAAGTGCGATCAAGTGGGTAGCTCTTGCTGTCCACGACCTCGTTGACATTCTTCAGCGGAAACACAAAGGCAAGATGGCTGTTCATCCTGCTGCTGTCCACGATCAGCGTGCAGGTGTATTTCTTTTGTGCGGAATTGACAACAGAGGAAATGTCGGGCAGATACACCCTGTACTGCGCATTGACCACAAAATTCCCGCTGCTCTCGCTTGCGCTTTCCGTGGATTGCGTGATGATTCTGTCCTCATAGCCGTCCCGATAAATGTCGTGGTCATTGCTGACTGCCCACATACATGTGACAAGGGCGGAATCAAAGCGGATGGTATGCCCCTTGTTGTCCCTGATACTGCCCGAATAGGCGAGATCGGGCATGGTATATTGCTTCGTCTTCCCGTCGCGGCGCGCCTGCTCCTTGGGATAATACTCCTTCACGGTCAGATAAAGAAAATCGTTTGCCACACGCGATTCAATGATTTCCACGGTGCAGCCGTTGTCCGATTGCTTTACATCAACCGGAAATACATCCTCCCGCCAACTGCTGATCATCCGACAGACGCCGCTCGCGGCGCTGACGACATAGCCGCGCAGAGGCGTCACGGCCACCACCCCGGCTAAAACCGCCGCTGCCGCAGATACCCGCAGCCACTTCTTCCTGCGCAGTGCTGCTTTCTGCTCGTTTTCCCTGCGGCGCTCCCTCATTTTTTCGAGCGTCTTTTCCTTTAATGCGGCAGGCGTGGGATCGGTTCGTGTGATAAAGCGATACGTGTTCCGCTCATCTCCCGCATTTCTTTCGTACTCATTCAACAGACTCATTTACTTCATTCCTTTCCGACAGAATTTCTTTGTATCGCTGTTTTCCCCGTACCAGACAATTTTTCACCGCGATTTCGCTTTCTCCCAGTAGCTTCGCGATTTCCCTGACGGTATAGCCGCAGTCAAAGTGCAGCAGCATCACCGCCTTGTACCGTGGATTGAGCCGGCTGAGCGTTTGCTCAAAATCGGCCCGTTGCTCCGCTTCGCTCATCAGATCCCTGTCTGAGATCATGTCCGCAAGTACCTCGTTATCCAAGTCGGCGCGCTTGACGTTGTAAGCGGATTTGTACATGTTTTTGGTAATATTAATCGTCACACGGATAAACCACGCCTTAGCGTGTTCCTCGCTGCGAAATGCCGGCTGTTTGTCGATATAACGGATAAAAACCTCCTGGTACACGTCGTCCGCGTCAGACGGCTGCCCTGTTCTCGCCAATGCCAGCACACGGACGAGCGCAGAGTATTTTTCAACGATTTCCGAATCGGTCATGGTATCCCTCCTTTCATCCATAACACAACGCGGCCCGCCGGAAAGTATCACCTGTTTTAAAAAAATTTTTCTTTCCCGATACATGAAAAAGGGCTTCCCTCTCCCTTATGTCCTAGGTGGGCGCCAGCCCACCGTCGTCCTCCGCCTTGCCCTGCACTCACCATCATCGCCTCCTTTTGTCTCCCTGATTATTTGGATTGCTATAGCGGTTGAGCGAAGCCCTTGCGGTTTACTACTGTCACATTTGTTTTTCCAATTTCTGTCGGAATTCTTCCCTTTTTTCCTCGGGCACTTTCAGCATTTCCATTGCTTCTTCCGCCGTTACCCCGATGCTTTCCGTCAAACTTTTGATAGAATGCAGCATGGTTTCGGCAGCGCCTTCCTGACGGCCCTCTGCTCTTCCTTCTTCAAGACCCTCTTCCCTGCCGCGGGCGATACCCTCTTCCCTGCCGCGGGCGATGCCTTCTTCCCGGCCGCGGGCGATACCTTCTTCCCGGCCGCGGGCAATGCCTTCTTCCCGGCCGCGGGCGATGCCTTGCAGGATGCCTTTTTCCAATCCTCTTTCATAGACGCCTTCGCTCAGATTGCACATCTTGGATACCTCGCTTTCTATGGTTCTTGACATTTTGATCTGATAATCCTCACTGAGTACCTGCTTTTTCTCGACGGTCGCCATTTCCGATGAAAACAGTACGCTCAGCAGCCGCAAAATGCCGTTGTCATTTTTCTCTTTTCCGCTGCCGAGACACACCATGATCACCGTCATCAGATCGTAGTCGCTCAGAAGCTCGTTGGCAGCGCCAATCATCGCCTCTTCCCTGATGCCGTATCGGACAATGGTATTTTCCCTGTTTTTGGGCGGGTTCATACAGACCCAGATGGAATACACCTTTTTGATGTTTTCGTAATGCGGCTCCACAAATTCCGTGCCGTATTGGGAGGAAATCATGCGGCAGCCGTAATAGATGCCCCGCTTGATCAGCGGATATCCCGGACGGAATTTATTCTGTGCCTCCACATTGACGATCAACTTGATCTTTTGCTTGGTTCCGGGGGCCGTGGCGATAAAGCGAATGTCATAATAGACCGTTCCCTCATGCAGCGTTTTATCCTCGGTATTGAGGCCGTGAATCGCCCCGACCTCACCGTCAGGCATGACGGGAACCTCCCCGATCTGCGGCTCGCTTTCGATATATTTCTCCGCGATCTCCTCCGCCGGCATGCCGCGAAACTCCTCCACACAGTCCCGCATGATCCACGCCAGGATGATTTTTTCCGAAAGCAGCTTCTTGCACGCCGCGTCGTATTGCGCTTTGTTCTCCGCAAGGGTCATACTCCTGGCAACGGTGGTTTCTGCATCCATTGGCACTTCCTCCTTTCCCCTTCTTCCCTTTTATTATAAATCAAAATCACCGCCCTGTCAATAAACCCATTTTGATTTCTTTTGCATTCATCTTTAACAAATCTTAACCTTTTCTTTGCGATGTTTGAAAAATTCAGGTTTATCCTATACTCATCAACCACAAGGGAGGATTTCAGCAATGGAAACCATCTTAACCACCAATCTGCTGACCAAACAATTCAAGCATCAAAAAGCGGTGGACGGCGTTTCGGTGCAAATCGAACGCGGCGCGATTTACGGACTCATCGGACGCAACGGCGCGGGCAAGACCACCTTTCTCCGCATGATTGCGGGACTTGCGCGTCCCACCTCCGGCGAAATGGAAATCATGGGATTCCACTCGAACGGCGGCAAACTCAGCACCGCCTTTGAACGGGTGGGCAGCCTGATCGAACAGCCCGGTCTTTACCATCACCTGGACGCTTTTGAAAACTGCAGGCTCAAAGCCATCTGCTGCGGCGTGTACTCGAGGGACTACGTCAATCAGAAGCTCGCGCTGGTCGGTCTGAGTGACGTGGGCAAAAAGACAGTCGGTCATTTTTCGCTCGGAATGAAGCAGCGTCTCGGCATCGCGCTTGCCATGATCGGGGAACCTGATCTTCTCATCCTCGACGAGCCGATCAACGGACTGGACCCGCAGGGCATCATCGAAGTGCGCGACATCATTCAAAAAATCAACCGAGAGCAGAACATCACCGTCATCATTTCCAGCCACATTCTGGAGGAGCTTTCCAAAATCGCGACCCATTACGGCTTCATCCACAACGGCCGACTTGTCCGGCAGCTCAGCCGCGAGGCACTCATGGAACAATGCGCCGACCGTCTGGAAATCGTCACCGACACACCCGACAAGGCCTGCACGGTGCTTGATCGGCTGGACTGCGAATACAAGGTAGTTGACAGACAGACCCTTCATGTGCTGAACCACATTGACGACGGCGCGATGATTAACGCCGCATTGGGCGCGGAAGGAATCGCGGTCGCCGCCATCGGCAAAAAGAACGAAAGCTTAGAGGATTATTTTATCGAGTTGATTCACAAGACATGAAAGGAAGAAAAAAATGTTCAACGTCATACGCATGGAACTGCACAGAATGTTCCGAACGCGCAGTTTTTATATCACACTCGCCGTCAACGTCATTCTGATTGTCCTTTTGTTTTCTATGATGGCGTCATCCATCAACGAGGGATTTGCCGCGGCCAAAAACTCCGTCAGACAAAATGTCGAAGGATTGGAAATGGAGATGATTCTCGACAACCGCTACGGTCCTAATCCCATGAATGTTTGCTTCTCCTTTACCGGCTGGAGCATTCTGTTTGTCGTCATTTTTATGGCTTGTTTTGTAGGCAGATTCTATAAGGACGGATTCTGCAAAAATGTCATGGGAAGCCGAGGATACCGCTTCCGTTTTCAAATGGCGCAATCGGTTTGCGCCGTCCTCTACTCAGCTGTCAATATTATACTGGCGGGAACAGTTTCACTGCTGATGGCAAAAGCGCTGATTCAGTCCTTCACCTTTGCCTATCTGGACATATTTTGTCTGAATTTGTTTGGACAGTTTCTGCTTCTCTGTGCCGTCGGAAGTTTTTCCGCGTTTCTTACGGAATGGACACGCAGCACTGTTCCGGCGATCGTCTATATCTTTTTGCTTTCCACCAATATTGTGGCTATGATGACCTCCTATATTGACAGCCATTTAAGCGATTGGCTGCACAAAGAATTTGTCACAGCGAATTATCTGCCTTCGCTCTATTTCACCAATCAGTTTTTACTGGACGTATCAGACAGTGCCAAAAACAACGCGATGCTCCTTCACGCGACCCTGCTGTCGCTGGTGTTCTTTGTCATTTACAATGTGGCGGGTTCGGCTTTAATCACTAAGCGCGACATCAAATAAAAATACAACGGGGATAGTAGGATACAATGAAAGACAAAGACAGGAAAAAAGTCAAAAATGAAACCGACTATATGACCATTGGTCTGTGTCTGGGAATGAGCTTTGGCGCGGCGCTGGGTCAGGTTCTGTTTCACAACTTATCGGTAGGAATCGGTACGGGCCTATGCATCGGTCTATGTATAGGTCTGATAGCAGATGCCGGAAAGAAAAAAAAGGGAGGAATGGACTGATGGATATCAACTATTTATTTCTTGGTATATGTGTTGTTTTATACCTGATCGGGCTGGTACTGACAATTTGTCAGGTGTACCGTTTTACCGTGATTGACGCGAAAATACGCGGAATGAAACATCCGAAAGCAATGGGGCTTCTCGCATCGTCGGGACAAGGCGGCGGCGGTATGCTGCTTTACCTGATAAAGCGAAAGCAATATCCTGTATCGTCCGTCTCCATGGCGCAAAAGAAGGCGCTCAAACAAAGTAAAACCGCCGCCTGTATTGGCGTTTGCATCATGCTCTTCAGCATTGCTCTGGTAATCGTTGGATTAAATCTTATGTTTTAGAATAGGAGAATAAAAAATGATGAATGTCATACGAATGGAAATTTACAGAATGTTTCATTCTGTCAGTTTTTACACAACCATACTTTTGTGCGCCGCGATGGCAGGCGTACTGTTATTGTCACAGTCGAATTCCATCAACAAATACTACGACAGCGCGTCCTCGCAGGAAACTGCAGGCGTGACCGTCAAGGACAAAAAGGGCGGTGACGTCTATGTGGCGGGAAATGATGACGAAACCGGAATCGCCGCCGGAGACGCCGTGAATATCGCCTCCCCCGGAAATGTCTGTGATTCCTACATCACATCCGCCCATCTCTTTGAGGGGATTTTTATGGCGCTTTTCGTGGGCAGTTTTTATGCGGGCGGTTACTGCAAAAACGTACTGGGCAAGGTCAGACGAAAAGGTTACTTCCAAGCGGCGCGGCTCGCCTGTGTGACGATCTACGCGGCGATGATCCTTGCCTTCACCACCGTTGTCACGGTCGCGCTGGCCGCCCTTCTCATTCACGCCTTTACCTTTGCCAATATGGGCGAATTCGCGCTGTTTCTGCTGGGGGAATACCTGCTGCTGGTCGCGTGCGGCACGATGTTCTGCTTCTTCACTGATTTATTCCGCAGCAAAATTCCCTCCCTCGTCTATGCGGTATTGCTTGGCACGACTTTGGTTCTCCTGATCGAAACCGTCATCAACAACACGGCGGAAAAGCTGCTGCACAAGGAATTTTTCATTCAGCATTACCTGCCCTCCCTCTACGCTTCCGACTACCGTTACGGCAGCCTGCTCGGCGGCGGGGTGGAAGATGTGAGCAAAATGTTAATTCACGCGGCGGTGCTTTCCATTTGCGCTCTGGTGGTGTATAATGGTCTGGGAGCTTTGGCGCTCTCTCAAAAAGACGTTTGACAGGAATGATTCCATTGATGTTTGCAGTCATTTTTTCCATGATCGCCGTTCTCGCGGCAGTGCTTTGCGGGGTGTATGTCCTTTATCTGCGGCGGCAGATCGACGATATATGCCGCCAGATGGCATTTATCGACCGACACGACAGCAACAAGCGGATTGCGGTGGATACCCGCGACGCGGCGATTCTGCGGCTGACCGCCTGCATCAACGCTCTCGAGGACGAAAAGCGCCGCGTCAAAACACAGGCGCAGCTTGGCGAGCGGAATTTTAAGGACACCATCTCCGGCATTTCGCACGATATCCGCACGCCGCTCACCTCGCTGTACGGCTATTTCCAGATGCTGCAAAACGCGCTGGCACATCCTGCCTCCGACGGACAGCCCATCGAAAAATACATCCGCATCATGGACGGCAGAATCCACGAATTGCAGGATATGACCGAGCAGCTTTTCACCTTCGTCAAGCTCGAAAATCCCTCCTATGTGCTGGACTGCGGAGAGGTCAATCTCACCCAGACGCTTTGCGACGTGCTGTTTTCGTTCTACGACGATATCGGGCAAAACGGTCTGGAACCAAAAGTCGACATTCCCGGCGAAATATACACCGTCAGCGCCGACGCCGCCGCGCTGCGCCGTGTGCTGCAAAATATCATTAAAAACGCGCTGATTCACGGGGAAAGGGAATTGTTTGTCAATATGGCGAACAGCAGCGAATGGACGCAGGGGGTCGAAATCGCTGTGGGCAACCGCATTCCGCCGGACAGCGACATCGACCTCTCGCGTATTTTTGAGAAATTTTACAAAGTGGATTCTTCCCGCCACAAAAGCGGCTCCACAGGGCTGGGGCTTTTCATCGCCCGATCGCTCGTCGAACGAATGGGCGGTCAGATTCGGGCGGAAACAGACGGCGACACATTCACGATAAAGGTATTATTAAAGAAGATGGGTAGGTAGGAATGAACATTTTAATTATTGAGGACAACGGGGAAATCAACGATCTGATCAGGGACGCCATCAGCGGCACCATCAAAGAAGCCCGGTGCCTACAGGCATACGCAGGCACCGAGGGGCTTCTTTATGCCAGGGGAACAGAGACGGATTTAATCATTCTCGACCTGATGCTGCCCGGCAAAAGCGGTGAAGATGTGCTGAAGGAACTGCGCACGTTTACCAAAACCCCCGTCATCGTGGTGTCGGCCAAAAATGAACTCGACGGCAAGGTAGATTTGCTGCTGTCGGGCGCGGACGATTATCTGACCAAGCCCTTTGAGATCAAGGAACTGCTGGCGCGCGTACAGGTGCAGCTTCGGCGGAGCGCGCAAATCAAAGAGGGGGACAATACAGCGGGGCATGAAATAGCAGGGCATGAAATAGCAGGGCATTTGCGGCACAAGGACATGGTTCTCGACCGCTCCGACCATACCGTGTCCGTTTCGGAAACGCCCCTTTCACTGACGCGACAGGAATTCCGCATTCTGGAACTGCTGCTGGCGCATCCCAACAGGGCGTTCAGCAAGCAGGAAATCTACGAGTACGCGTGGGACGAATTCTATATAGGCGAGGACAAAACCATCAACGTCCACATCAGCAATATCCGCAGCAAAATCCGGGCGGTTTCAGAAGATAATTACATCGAAACGGTGTGGGGCATCGGATTCAAACTGGCGAAATAATTCACAATAAAAAGCACGTTTCCCAAGCATATCACTATGCGTTGGACAGCGTGCTTTTTATTGTGATTTACTTTCGATTGGCACAATACGCTTCAATCGCACGGCAGGCAAATTCCGCCGTACCTTCGCCGCCCGCCTTGTCGATGTTCTCATTCAGAGCGCCGCCGCCCGCGTAGGCTCTGCCGAGCGACACAAGAATTTCATCGGAGCAGGTGTAAAAATGCTCCGTGATGTAATCCTGCAACCGCTCTACCAACGCCTGCACCTGCGGGTCGGAGGGTTCCAGATGCCGGCACTCCCCTATTTCCTCAAAGATGCGCATGAATTCGACAGACAGCCGCTGGTTCTCTTCCGGCGTGCGTCCGGCGGATTTTTTCTCGTATTCCTTGTATTCGTCGGTCTGTCCCCAGCTTGCCTTCGCCTGGCGTTCGTATTCGTCGATCTTGCGCGTGTCAAATGCGGTAAAATCCAATTTTTTCACCCCCAGTCCGTATAATCCCAGCGCGAGAGTAATGAGATTTTCCAGATGCTCCTTCTTCATTCGCAGCAGCTTGATTTGCTGTGAGAGGGCGGCGTTTCTGTCCGCGTCGGGACTGTCCAGTATCCGCCCGATCTCCCCCAACGGAAATTCCAGCTCCCGAAACAGCAGAATCAATTGCAGACGGTAGAGCGCCGCGTCGTCATACAGGCGGTACCCCGCCTCGGAAACCTCCGTCGGCGCAAAGAGTCCGATTTCGTCGTAATAACGCAGCGCGCGGACGCTCACACCCGAAGCCTCGCTGATTTCATGAATTGTCATCATGGTAATCACCTCATGGACGACGGTGGGCTGGCGCCCACCTAGGACGACAACGCAGCCATGTGCTCACCAGCGCGCCGAACTTGTCTTTTTGTTTGTTTGGATTGCTATAATGCCATTATAAGCCCTCACGCGGCGTGAGAGTCAATTGATTTTTCGCACAAAAACGCATTTCAAGTTTCGTGAAGTTATTACAAAAAGCAATCCATCTCACAAACCATTTTCTTTTGATAAAATAGTCTGTGAGATGGATATTTTTTAATTTACTTCACTTGAAAAATCATCGGCTTGCCTTGGGAGCGTACCACACCTTTTTTGACGGTGACGCTTTCGCCGTCGATTTCGTTGGTGTAAACGCCGTCGGGCGCGTCAATTTTCGCATCCGCCGCCTCACCGTGCATACTGAACACGCCGACAAATTTTGTCCCGCGCTTGGTGAGATACGCCGTCACGATGTCGGTGTCGTCGTCGGCTTTTGCCGAGAAATCCGCGTCCACGGGCAGCAGGTTCTTCTTGATCTCTCCGAGACGGGTCATATAGGGGGTGATGTCTTTCGCCGGGTCGCGCTCGAACACCGCCTTGTAAAACAGCGTGCAGTATTCCGTGTTCTGCCATTCCTGCCCGCCGTAAAGCAGCGTCGGCCCTTTCTGGAAGTAGACAAACGACAGCCAATTGCGCATAATGTCCGTGTCGGGAAAACGATGGCTCGCGCGGGGCGTGTCGTGATTCTCCAGAAAACGCACCTTGATGTAATCCGACGGCAAAATATGTTCCTGATAGGTCAGCATGTTCATGTAATCGCTGAGTTTGCCCTCGCCGCTCACATAACGGTCAAAATAATCCTGCACGTCATAGGGATATTCCATGTCGAAGGCGCGGTAGAGGTCAGCGTCCGTCGCGACCGGATAGCCGCATTCCCTCGCGAACTGCACATGTCCCGTGTAAACAGACTCCGCCAGCCAGATGGCGTCGGGATTGACCGCCGCCACCTCCGCGACAGCCTGCTCCCAGAATTCCGCGGGAACACAGGAAGCCACATCGCAGCGGAAGCCGTCCACGATAGCCGCCCACTGCACCAGCGTGTCGATCTGGTAGCGCCACAGATCGGGATTGCCATAATCGAGGTCGATGACGTCCGTCCAGTCGCCGTAACGGTTGCCGAAGCTGCCGTCCGGCTTGCGGAAGAACCATTCGGGGTGCTGCTCTTTCAGCACCGAATCGTGAGAGGTATGGTTGTAAACCACATCAATCAGACACAGCATACCGCGCGCGTGAATCTCATCCACCAGATGACGGAATTCGTCCAGCGTGCCGTATTCGGGATTGACCCCGCGGTAATCCCGGATGGAATAGGGGCAGCCGAGATCCCCTTTCTTGTGAAGCACGCCAATGGGATGAATCGGCAGCAGCCAGATGATGTCAGCGCCCAGCGCCTTGATTCTGTCCAGATCGCCCTCCAGCGCCGCAAAGGTTCCCTCGGGGGTGTGGTTGCGCAGGTAAACGGAATAGATGATCTTTCCGCGAAGTGAGATATCTCTTTGTTTCATCAGATGCACGCCCTTTCGCTGCTCTTTGTTTTTCCTCATTATACGCCTGTTCCCGCGAAAAATCCAGTGTTTTGAGAAAGAATCACAGAATATCCAAAATCCGACCAGCTTCATAAAGGTACAACTTTTTTGAATTAAATCCCGACTTGCACACGGCTGTTTTTTCTTAAATCCCACTTTGCACACAGCACCTAAAAATATCGCTATTTTGGGCTTTTATAGAAATGAAAAGGCACTGTTCAGGAATTTGGATTCCCAAATCTCATGTTTTTGTATTCAAGAATAACGCAAAATAGGCATTTGATCGAT
>CADCNI010000004.1 GCA_902802795.1 uncultured Ruminococcus sp. | reverse complement strand
CTTAGGCCTTGGCGCGTCTTGCTCGCGCCGTTTGCGGCGCTTGTGGGGCCTTGCCCCACTCCCCACAAGGGCGCTGCCCTTGACCTGCCAGGAGGGCCTGCCCCCCTGGACTCCCGCGCTCGCATACGCTCGCTAGTTGCGCTTCGCTTTTCTTCTTTTTCTTCCCCCGCTAAATTCTCATTTACCTCAGCATTAGCATGTTTACAATCTGCGTTTATCTCTATGGGAACGGAGGCGTTAAATGTGGCGAAAGTGCAGGGCAACTGGGGCAGAAAAGAGGATAATCCCGCGCCGCTGTATTTTATGGTTGTAATTTTTTTGCTGTGTACGGTGGTGTCGGTAGTGGCGGCTAAGAAATATTTGCTGAGTGCGCCATCTCAGACGCAACCAAGGCAATCTATTCCGCCTGTTGCGTCCTCAGACAGTACGAATCAGCCCGAAAGCGAGGAAGAACAGCAAAGGCAGGAGATCGAAGCGATTGTGCAGGGGATGACGCTGGAGCAAAAGGTTGGCCTGCTTTTTATGGTACGGGATAATGCCGACAGCCCATTCACCGATATCGTCAGCAACACCCATGCCGGCGGCGTTGTTTTGTTTGCCGAAGATTTCAAAGGCAAGACTGCCGATCAGGTACGGGAGATGATTGACCAACTGCAAAATGCATCTGACGGCAAAATGCTGGTCGCGGTGGACGAAGAAGGCGGCACCGTGGTGCGTGTCAGCCGGAACACCCGACTGCGCAGCAGCCGCTTCCAATCGCCGCAGGCGCTCTTTAAAGCGGGCGGTTATGAATTGATCGAATCGGATACCCGCGAAAAGTGCGAATTGCTTCATTCGCTCCACATTAACATGAATCTGGCTCCTGTGGCCGACGTCTGCGAGAAATCGAGCGGTTTTATCTATCAGCGCTCCTTTGGTAAGGATGCGCAGGCGACGTCGGAGTATGTGACAACGGTAGTTCGGACGATGAACGAATATCCCGTGGCGAGCTGTGTCAAGCATTTTCCGGGATACGGCGACAGTGAGGGGGACACGCATGAGAAACTTGTGGTCAACGAAAAGACGCTGGATGAACTTTTTTCGAGGGATTTGATACCTTTTGTCAATGCCATTCGTTACGGAGCTGACGCGATTATGTTGACCCATACGGTGATAAAGGAAGTGGACAGCGAAACCCCCGGTTCACTTTCTCCCGATGTGGTGTCTCTCATGAGGGAGACGATGGGGTTTGAAGGAGTCATCATTTCCGACGGTCTGGAAATGGGCGCGATCAATGAATACAGTGGCGGCGACAGTGGTAAGGTTTGTGTGCTGGCTGTCAATGCGGGCGTGGATATTTTGTGCGCACCGAAGAATCCCTTGAAGGATTATCAGACGGTGCTCAGTGCGGTGCAGTCCGGTGAGATTGCGGAGAGCCGCGTGGATGAGTCGGTCATGCGCATTGTGAAATTAAAAATGCGGCTGGGGTTATACAAAAATACATGAAAAAAACGGCAGCAGATGTGTTATCAGTCACATCGCTGCCGTTTTGATTGAAAAAAGATTACAGCACCAATTCCTTGACCTTGGTGAAATCACCGTCCATGATTTTGTAGGTGGCGGGAATGTCCGCACCTGTCAGGTCGGTGATCTTCGGGGAGATGTCGGAGTGAATGTACAGGGAATCCATGCCGATGAGGTTCGCACCTTTGATATCGGTGCCTGCGTCGTTGCCGATCATAATGCATTCGTCGATGCGCAGTCCGTAGCGCTCCACCACCGTGCGGAAGAACTTCTCTTCCGGCTTGCAAAGTCCCTCGTCGGAGGAAAACACAATGCCGTCAAATTTATCGTAAATGCCAAGGGCGATCATCTCGTGTTTAGTGAACATTTCCTGCGCGTTGGAGAGCAGATAGGCCTTTTTGCCTGTCGCGTGGATGGAATCGAGCAGATCGGTTACGCCGTCGTAAAGACAGAGAAATTTGGTGGATATGGTGCGGAAGGCCTGTCCGATCGTGCGGATGATGTCCATCGAAACGGTGACGCCCTTCTCCTTGAATAAATCCTCAAAGACGTATTCGAGTTGAATTTCGGGATACTTCGCGCCGTTTTTCTCCCGCATCGCCTGCGTGTGGGAGGCACAAAGCCGCAGATAGGTTTTTTTGAATTCGGCAGGGGTATAGTGCGCGCCGTGGTAGGCGTACAGCTCCGCCGTCTTTTTCCAGAGATATGGCTTCCCCTCGTTGGTGTTGATATCCACCAGCGTGCCGTAGAGGTCGAAGATATAATTCTGATACATGGGTGCATTCTCCTTAAAAAACCGGACAGACCTGTTTTCCTATGAAAAATCATGTCTGTCCGGTTTTGTTGCAATAGTAGTAAATAGGTTAAAATCCCGACTTGCAGGTGGGTCACAACTGAGTGGGAAGTGACGTGTTTGCGTTATCAGCTTTTTGGGAAATCAAAAACACCATTTCCGATAATTATGACGATTATTGCCCCGTAAACGCGATGTTTTTATGACCCGTGTGTAAGTCGGGATTTTAATAGGTTTTACTTTTCGATCAGGGAAACGCCTGTCATCTCAGCGGGCTGGGCAATACCGAGTACCTCGAGCATGGTCGGGGCAATGTCAGCGAGGCAACCGCCATCACGCAGCTTGCAGTCGTAGCCGACCACACAGAAGGGGACAGGGTTGGTGGAATGCGCTGTGAAAGGCTCGCCTTTTTCGTCGAGCATCTGATCAGCGTTGCCGTGGTCGGCAGTAATCATGACCACGCCGCCCATCTCGTCAACAGCCGCCTTGACCAGATCGCCCACGCAGGCGTCAACCGCTTCCACGGCCGCCTTGGCCGCGTCAAAGATGCCGGTATGACCCACCATGTCGCAGTTGGCGAAGTTGACAATGATGATGTCGTACTTGCCGGAGCGGACGCACTCGACCAGACGGTCGCGCACTTCATAGGCGCTCATTTCAGGCTGGAGGTCATAGGTTGCGACAGCGGGGGACTTGACCAGCACTCTGTCTTCGCCCTCATACTGCTTTTCCACGCCGCCGTTGAAGAAGAAAGTTACATGGGCATACTTCTCGGTTTCCGCAATTCTGAGCTGGGTCATGCCGAGGTTGGAGATGTATTCGCCCAGCGTATTTTTGAGCGACTGGGGTTTGAAAGCTACGTTAACATTGGGCATCGTCGCGTCATACTGTGTCATGCAGACATAGTAGAGCGGGAAGAAGCCGTTTCTGCGCTCGAAGCCGCTGAAATCGGGATCTACCAGCGTTCTGGTGATCTCTCTGGCGCGGTCGGGACGGAAGTTGAAGAAGATCACGGAGTCGTTTGCTTTGATGGTTGCGCCCTCGGTGCAAACCACCGGAATAACAAATTCGTCGGTGATGTTCTTACCTTCCTCGTCAATCTGCTCATAGGAGGCTTTGATTGCAGCGACGGGGTCGGGATTCTGAACGCCCTCGCCGTACACCATCGCGGCATATGCCTTGCCGACGCGTTCCCAACGGTTGTCTCTGTCCATGGCGTAATATCTGCCCATGACGGTGGCAACCTTGCCCACGCCGATTTCCGCGAGCTTTTCCTGGAGCTGGGCAACATAATCCGCACCGGAAGCGGGAGGAACGTCACGGCCGTCGAGGAAGCAGTGTACGTACACTTCGGTCAAACCGTATTTCTTCGCCATTTCGACGATGGCATACAAATGGGTGATGTGGCTGTGAACGCCGCCGTCACTCATCAAACCCATGAGGTGAAGCGCGCTGCCGTTTGCCTTGCAGTTTTCCATCGCGCCTTTCATGGCATCGTTGTCAAAGAAATCGCCGTCCGCGATGGACTTGGTGATTCTAGTGAGTTCCTGATACACAATGCGGCCCGCGCCCATATTGGTGTGGCCGACTTCGCTGTTGCCCATCTGTCCGTCGGGCAGACCTACCGCCATGCCGGATGCGCCAATGGTGGTATAGGCATTTTCTGCGAAGAATTTGTCAAGATGGGGTTTGGAGGCGGCGACAATGGCGTTGCCGTAGGGATCCTTAATGCCGTAGCCGTCCATAATACAAAGAACAAGGGGTTTTTTCATGGAAAAGTCCTTTCTATATTTGTTATCTGCTCGCTGCCGCAACAATTGCCGCAAACTTAGTGGCGACAAGGGAAGCGCCGCCGATCAGACCGCCGTCCACATCAGGCTGGTCGAGAAGCTCAACAGCGTTGCCGTCGTTCATAGAGCCGCCATACTGGATGACCAGCTTGTCAGCGGCATCGGTGCTGTAAAGCTCCGCAACGAGATCGCGGATGATCTTGCAGACCTCGTTGGCCTGTTCGGCGGTAGCGGTCTTGCCGGTGCCGATAGCCCATACAGGTTCGTAAGCGATGATGATTCTGTCAAGTTCCTCGGCGGAAATGCCCTCGAGCGCCTTGGTGGTCTGCTCACGGACAAGGGATTCGGTGGTGCCGCTCTCGCGCTGCTCCAAAGTTTCACCCACGCAGACGATGGCGGTCATGCCCGCGTCAAGGGCTGCTCTGGTTCTCATGTTGACGGTTGCGTCGGTTTCACCGAAATACTGTCTGCGCTCGCTGTGACCGATGATGACATACTGCACGCCCATAGAGGTGAGCATTTCTGCGCTGACTTCCGCGGTGAAGGCGCCGCTCTTGGCCCAGTGGCAGTTCTCCGCGCCGACCTTGATGTTGGTGTCCTTGGTGGCTTCGAGCGCATTCTGAAGATCAACGTAGGGAACGCATACGAGCACGTCGCAGTCCGCGTCTTTGACGAGGGGAGCAATTTCGTTGATGAGTACGGTGGTTTCAGCGGGGGTCTTGTTCATTTTCCAGTTGCCGGCGATAACAGCCTTGCGAAGTGTTTTGTTCATTTTGATTCATTCCTTTGTATAGATTGATTTGGTGTTTACGTGAAAAAGCAATACGGAGCCGACCCCGGAAAGCAGTCCAAAGCCTGCACGGAATCAGCCCCGCTTTTACTTGAGTGTGAAATTTGAAAGGTGAAGTGTGAAATTGCTGTGATAATAACGGCTGTTGTGCTGTGCAATGCGATTTGCCAATCACAGAAAAACGCATAAGAAATATACCCTTATTCAACAAAGAAGTAACGACTTGGTACTCCCCCAGTCAGCTACGCTGACAGCCCCCTCAAAGAGGGAGCCATTTTTCGCCTCCCTCTCTGAGGGAGGTGGCACGCCGCAGGCGTGACGGAGGGAATTTATTTCCCTAAGTTGTGGACAGTGATTTCACATTTCACACTTCACTCTTCACATTAATGGAAGAATTACTTCTCGTTGAGGCAGGCGATACCGGGAAGCTCTTTGCCCTCGAGGAATTCGAGGGAAGCGCCGCCGCCTGTGGAAATGTGGGACATCTTGTCACCGAAGCCGAGCTGGTTGACAGCCGCCGCAGAGTCACCGCCGCCGATGATGGTGGTTGCTTCCGTCTCAGCGAGTGCCTTGGCCACAGCGATGGTGCCTTTGGCGAGAATCGGGTTTTCAAACACGCCCATCGGGCCGTTCCATACAACGGTCTTAGCGGACTTGACAGCCTCTGCGTAAAGTTCGGCAGTCTTGGAGCCAATGTCCAGACCCATCATGTCTGCGGGAATGGTATCGGAAACCGTGACTTCGATTTCCGCGTCGATCGGATTCGGGAATTCCTTGGTGATGGTGGTGTCAACCGGGAGAAGCAGCTTTTTGCCGAGCTTCTCAGCCTTTTCCATCATTTCCTTGCAGTAGTCGATCTTGGTGTCGTCTACCAGAGAGGTACCGACTTCCTTGCCCTGCGCCTTGAGGAAGGTGTATGCCATACCGCCTCCGATGATGAGGGTATCGCACTTCTCGAGCAGGTTGGAGATGACGTTGAGCTTGTCGGCCACTTTAGCGCCGCCGAGGATGGCAACGAAGGGACGGACAGGATTCTCAACAGCATTGCCGAGGAACTGGATTTCCTTCTGAATGAGGTAGCCGACAACAGCGGTATCGACGATGCTTGCCACACCGACGTTGGAGCAGTGCGCTCTGTGGGCAGTGCCGAACGCGTCGTTGACAAACACGTCGCAAAGAGAAGCAAGCTCCTTGGAGAAAGCTTCGCCATTCTTGGTCTCTTCTGCTCTGTAGCGGGTGTTTTCGAGAAGAATCACGTCGCCGTCCTTCATAGCCTCAACAGCCGCCTTGGCATTGGGGCCGACAACCTCATTATCAGCCGCAAACTTGACTTCCTGACCGAGAAGCTCGGTGAGCTTGGCGGCAACGGGAGCCAGAGACAACTCGGGCTTGGGTTCACCTTTCGGCTTGCCGAGATGGGAGCAGAGAATAACCTTGCCGCCGTCGGCAACCAGCTTTTTGATGGTGGGCAGAGCAGCGGTCAGACGGTTGGTGTCAGTGATCACACCGTTTTTGAGCGGTACGTTGAAGTCGCAGCGCACAAGAACTTTCTTGCCTTTTACGTCGATGTCATCGACGCTTTTTTTGTTCAGAAGAGAACTCATGGGTAATACATCCTTTCATAGCAATATTGCTTTAATCATTCTACATTATTTTTCCAGAAATTGCAAGGGGAAAGGGGAGATTTGCAACAATATTTTATGATTATTTTACATTTAATATTTTATCGTTTCCGCTTCCACCATTTTGTCGATGAGTCTGGTGTTAGGGAGATAATAAAAGGTATAGCGCTTGTTCTTTTTGAGAACGCCATAGCTGCCGCTGTAGTGCAGCGTGATGGTTTCTCCGCTGGTGCCTTTGATGACAACAGTCGTTTTGCCGGGACCCGCCAGCAGTCCGGAATAAGAAGAAGTACGTGAAATAGTTCCCGTCACGGCTGTCAATTCACTGTCGCTGACGCCGAGATCATTGATAGAGGGAATGGCTTTGCTGAATATCATCACCGCGACCGCCAAAAACAGGCTGGTGGCAATCCATGCAAATCGACGGCGGATCTTGTGCTTGATGACCGAAAAGAGAAACAGGATGGCGGCCAGCAAAAAGAACACGAAAGAAATGGAACAGATGTACAGGATGTACATAGTGAGAGTGTCAAACATCATGCCGAAGCCTATGCCGATCAGAATCATGCTCAGCAGCGCGGCTGCGGAGGCAATGACGATGGGCGGCACATTTGCGGAGCCTATGGCAATAGAACTGTTGTCGATCAGAGGATTGCCGACGGCGTCTATCACCTGTGTGCGGGTAAAGAAGATAAAATATCGCAGTATAAATACGGAAGTGGCCAGCCCTACCAGCAGCCCTGTAATAACCAGAGCGGCTCCGATGCGGCCGTTGACGGGCGCACCGGCAGGCATAATGGAGCTGTAGCGTCTGCCGACGCCTATGATGCCGAAGAGCAGGGATGCCGCCAGGGTAGCAACCACGACCAGAATGCTTTTGACAATTTTCTTGCGCATAGGTCAAGTTATCCTTTCCATGATGATGTATATCGGATTGCAAAGAAGTTTTGCTATAAATCATCGTTTTGTAACGAAAAATTTTAAATTTATTAACAATATATCGGATACATACCATCCATTTTAGCTTTATATTAACATATTATTCATGATTTGTCAACAGGGAAATGATCGGGCGACTTGTCCTTATATTGTTTTTTAGCATATAGCATTTATGTAAAGAGGAATATGCACAATTTTTTACTTGAAAAGTACGAAAATATATGATATTATTGTAAAAACACGATTGCAAAAAAGGAGCGATTATCCCATCATGAATATTGAACTGATGACGATGGCGAAGCTGACGATGACAGCAAAATATATGGTCAAAGCGGGAAGTTTTGACAGCGGCCTTATGCCAAACGAAAACATTGAGAAAATTATCTTCCGTTTTACCGCGCACGGCGACGGTGAAACATACCCCGCTATAGAAGTGGATTCCCGTGAGAAATGGCTGAAAATCCTTCAGGAAAGAGGTGCCGAGGATTTTAAGCTGATTCTGGCGGATGAACTGGACGATTACAGTCAACTGACGGTATTCAACAAGGTTCCCTGTGTCATGCTTTGCTTTGGCAAGGATTATGTATCGACCTGGAACAGAATGTGGACAATTAATCCGTCCAACAACAAATGGGTGGTGTTTATGGTAGAGAGTATCATTGAAAACCCCCCCAAGGAGAAACCGCGTTTTGGCGATGTGTCCCAGGATATGGCAACACTGTTTCCACGCTTGCGGGCTCTGGCGCAGAAGCTGGAACTGAGTGAATTCTCCTTTGCCTTCAATGCTGCGCTTAAATCGCTTCAGGCGGATTTTGTGCGGGGAGATCAGATGGTGCCTGCGCATCAACGACTCTTACAGGCCGCGACCGACGCGTATGTATTTGGCGGTCAGGGTAGCTGGAACGACAAGGGCAGAGCAGCGGCAGAGGCCAAAGGTCTGACGGCTGAGTATGAAGCGCTGACCAAGGATTTGTATCGAGGCATCGCTCTTTCGTTGATGTATGTGGTGAATGAATGGTGAGGATTCATTCTTTGCGGCTTGGTGAATCTACCGAAAAAGAGGCGGCGGGTCTTTTCCTTTTCGTTAACATAACAGAAAATGTCTTCTTTGTCATAAAATAAGAAAGTCAACACATTGACAGCGAAAAAAAAATGTGCTACACTATCTGCAAGCTTTCAGAGAACAAGGGCGTTCCGAAAAAAAAGTTGTTTTTCGGGACGCTTTTTTCTCATAAACACAGTCATACTATAGGCGATTGTACAAAGCAAATGAAAAAAAGAAGAAAAGCGAAGCGTAACTATAGCAATCCAAATAATCAGGGAGACAAAAGGAGGCGATGATGGAGAGTGCAGGGCAAGGCGGAGGACGACGGTGGGTTGGCGCCCACCTAGGACGACAACGCAGCCATGTGCTCACCAGCGCGCCGAATTTGTCTTTTTGTTTGTTTGGATTGCTATAGCGAGCGTATGCGAGCGCGGGAGCCCAGCCGATGACGGCAAGCGTCATCTCGGACTAGTTCCCTGGCGGGTCAAGGGCAGCGCCCCACGAGTGAGGCGAAGCCGAACGAGCGGAACGAGCTTGGATTTGCGACGGGGTCGGGCGAATTCGGAAACAGCCCCATAGCAAGATTTGCCTTGCTCCAAATGGAGAAAAATCCGTCCCCTTCCCATTGAGCAAATCCGTATTTACGCCATTTTTCAACTTTTACAATCGGCTGACATTCATATCATGAAAGGGGCGTTGATCGGGAAAGCCGTTTCGACTGTGAGGGCATTCCCGGACGCTACTGCATTTTGGAGGTTATATTAATGGCAAAATACACCAGAGAAGACATCGTGAGGATTGTGGAGGAGCAAGACGTTCAATTTATCCGGCTGCAATTTACCGATACCTTCGGTCATCTGAAGAATGTCGCAATCACCACCAGCCAGCTTGAGAAATGCCTGGATAATCAGTGCATGTTTGACGGCTCGTCCATCGAAGGCTTTGTTCGCATTGAGGAATCTGATATGTATCTCCGTCCCGATCTCGATACGTTTCTGATTTTTCCGTGGCGCCCACAGCAGGGCAAGGTGGCTCGCTTTATCTGCGACGTTTACAAGCCCGACGGTACCCCTTTTGAGGGTGATCCCCGTTATGTGCTCAAAAAAGTGTTGAAACAGGCCGAAGAAATGGGTTTCAAAGCCAATATCGGACCCGAAGCGGAATTTTTCCTCTTTGACACCGATGAACATGGTCACGCCACTACCAACAGCTACGACGAAGCGAGCTATTTTGACCTCGCGCCCACCGATCTGGGCGAGGACTGCCGCCGCGACATCTGCCTGACGCTCGGTCAGATGGGTTTTGAAATCGAAGCCTCGCACCATGAAGTAGCCGAAGCGCAGCACGAGGTGGATTTCAAGTATGACGACGCGCTGACCACCGCCGACAACATCATGACCTTCAAACTCGCGGTCAAGACCGTTGCCTACCGTCATGGACTTTATGCCACTTTCATGCCCAAGCCCCGTTTCGGTGTGTGCGGTTCGGGCATGCACACCAATATTTCGCTCTGCACGCTTGACGGAAAGAATGTATTCTGCGACGAGAGCGACCCGAGAGGACTGGGGCTTTCCGAAATTGCCTATTCCTTCATCGCGGGTCTGATGAAGCATGTCAAGGGCATGGCGGCCATTACCAATCCGCTGGTCAATTCCTACAAGCGCCTTGTTCCGGGCTATGAAGCGCCCTGCTATATCGCATGGTCAGCCAGCAATCGTTCGGCGCTCATCCGTATTCCTGCTTCCCGCGGCGCAGGTACCCGTGTGGAACTGCGCAATCCTGATCCCGCTTGCAATCCCTATCTCGAGCTGGCGGTCTGCATCGCGGCAGGTCTGGACGGTATCCGGAATCATATGCAGCCGGTCGATCAGATCACCGACGCGAATATTTTTGCCATGACCAAAAAGGAGAGAAAAGCGGCGGGCATCGAAAGTCTGCCCGGCAATCTGAAAGAGGCGCTTGACGCGCTGGAGGAAGATGAATTTATCACCGACGTGCTCGGTGCGCATGTTTACAAGAGTTATGTTGCCGGCAAAAAGGCCGAGTGGGACAGTTTCCGCACAGCCGTGACCGAGTGGGAGATCGAACGTTATCTTTCTATTTATTAATTTATTCATCAAATCCTCTTGCAATTGCATCAAAATCGTGGTATGATGTCTTTACCGTGACTGAAACATGTCTATAACGGGCAGGGCAAACCGCATGGAGGCACGCCTTGTACGTTACGAATCCAAATCTAAGGAGCTATAATAGTATGGAAAAGAAAGAACAGCTTTACGAAGGCAAGGCCAAGAAGGTATTTGCGACCGATGATCCCGATTACTGCATTGTTTCCTACAAGGATGACGCGACTGCGTTCAACGGCGAAAAGAAAGGCACCATTGCGGGCAAGGGCGTTGTCAATAACAGAATGTCCAACATGCTTTGCAAGCTGCTGGAAAAGAAGGGCGTTCCCAGCCATTATGTTGAGGAACTCAGCGACCGCGAAACCCTCGTGAAAAAGGTGGAGATCGTTCCGCTGGAAGTTATTATCCGCAACACCGCTGCCGGCAGCTTCTCCAAGCGTTTTGGCGTAGAAGAGGGCCAAAAGCTCAACTGTCCCACGCTTGAATACTGCCTGAAAGATGACGCGCTGGGCGATCCTATGATCAACGACACCCAGATTCTTGCCATCGGCGCCGCCACACAGGAAGAGCTGGACAAGATCGCAGCGATGGCGTACAAGGTCAACGAAGTGTTGATTGAGTTCTTCAAGACCATCGGCATCGAGCTGATCGACTTCAAGATCGAGTTCGGTCGTTTTCATGGCGACATCATCCTCGCAGACGAGATTTCGCCTGACACCTGCCGTCTGTGGGATATCGAAACCCATCAGAAACTCGACAAGGACAGATTCAGACGCGATATGGGCGGCGTGGAAGAAGCCTATGCGGAAGTTTTCAAGAGACTCCATCTCGACTGATGCTGTTTCCTTGTTGCGTCTCAAAATGAAGCCTGTGAGTTTCTTTTCACAGTGATAAGCAAAAATCGCAGAACGATTCATTCCGAAACGCTCTGCGATTTTTTTGTTTTTCTATTTCCCTTCGGGATGAAGCAAAAAGGACTTGACAAATACCCCGTGGGGGTATATAATTAGCATAGACTAATTAGAAGAGAGGGGAGAAGTGTTTCGTGGCGGAAGAAAAAGCCTGCTGTCATCACAGAACCAAGGAACGCTCGGAAGAGGAATACAAGTGCCTGATCCATCGGCTGAACCGTATTGAGGGGCAGATTCGGGGCATCAAGGGCATGGTCGAAAAAAGCGCCTATTGTCCGGATATTCTTATTCAGGTGGCGGCGGCCAACGCGGCGCTTAACGCCTTTACGAAGGAACTGCTTGCCAGCCACATCAAAACCTGCGTGGCGGAGGATATCCGCGAGGGAAAAGACGAGACTATTGACGAGCTTGTGAATGTACTCCAAAAGCTCATGAAGTGATTCGTGTGAAATGTGAAATGTGAAGTGTGAAATGTGAAGTGTGAAGTTTACAATCACTAACAGCTAAAAGAGGAGGAAAAGTCATGGAACAGTATGACATTACGGGAATGAGCTGCGCGGCATGCAGCGCCCGTGTGGAAAAGGCGGTGGCGCAGGTGGAGGGCGTGACTTCCTGTGCGGTCAGTCTTCTGACCAATTCGATGGGCGTGGAGGGAACGGCCTCGCCGCAGGCGATTATCGCCGCGGTGGAAAACGCGGGCTACGGTGCGTCGGTCAAAGGCGCGTCGGGTCAGCGCGCGGCTTCGGCAAATTCGGACGATGACGCGCTCAAAGACCGGGAAACCCCGGTGCTGCGGCGACGGCTGATTGCGTCGCTCGGATTTCTGGCGGTGCTGATGTATGTGTCGATGGGGCATATGATGTGGCACTGGCCGCTGCCGTCTTTCTTTGAGGGAAACCATGTGGCGATGGGACTGGTGCAGCTTTTGCTGGCGGCGATTGTCATGGTGATCAATCAGAAATTTTTTGTCAGCGGATGCAAGAGCCTGCTGCATGGCGCGCCGAATATGGACACTTTGGTGGCGCTGGGTTCAGGTGCGTCGTTTGTCTATAGCGTTTACGCGCTGTTTGCCATGACGGATGCGCAGGTCAGGGGCGACACGGAAGCGGTCATGGCGTATATGCATGAATTCTACTTTGAATCAGCGGCTATGATTCTCGCCTTGATTACCGTGGGCAAAATGCTGGAGGCGCGTTCCAAGGGCAAAACCACCGATGCGCTCAGAAGTCTGATGAAGCTTGCGCCCAAAACCGCCGTGCTGCTGCGGGACGGCCAAGAAGTTACCGTTCCCATCGAGCAGGTGCGCAGGGGAGACACCTTCGCGGTGCGTCCGGGGGAGCATATTCCGGTGGACGGCGTGATTGTGGACGGCGTGGGCGCGGTGGATGAATCGGCACTCACCGGGGAGAGCATTCCGGTGGATAAAACAACAGGTGACGGCGTTTCGGCTGGCACCGTGAATCAGTCTGGCTACCTCCGCTGTGAAGCGACAGGCGTGGGAGAGGATACTACGCTGTCGCAGATTATCCGCATGGTGAGCGACGCGGCCGCCACCAAAGCGCCTATCGCCAAGGTGGCCGACAAGGTGTCGGGGATCTTTGTGCCAACAGTGATAGCGATAGCGGCTGTGACAGCCGCCGTGTGGCTGCTGCTGGGAGAAAGCGTGGGATTTGCTCTCGCGCGGGGGATTTCGGTGCTGGTCATCAGTTGCCCGTGCGCGCTGGGACTGGCTACACCTGTTGCGATTATGGTGGGCAGCGGCATGGGCGCGAAGCACGGCATTCTGTTCAAGACGGCGGCTTCCTTGGAGGAAGTCGGCAAGGTGCAGGTGGTGGCGCTTGACAAGACCGGCACCATCACCCAAGGCGCGCCGGAAGTGACCGATCTGCTGCCTGCCGACGGTGTGAGCGAGGAGGAATTGCTGACGGCTGCTTTTGCGCTGGAGAGCAGGAGCGAGCATCCGCTGGCCAAGGCGATTGTCTCGGCAGCGGAGCAGCGAAACCTGACAGCGGCCGAGGTAACGGATTTTCAGGCGTTGCCAGGCAACGGTCTGACGGCGTGGCTGGACGGCGTACTTCTTGCGGGCGGAAATCAGAAATTTATCAGTGAAAGCACGACGCTTTCAAAATCCACCAAAGCAAGTGCGGAGGATCTCGCTCAAGAAGGCAAAACCCCTCTGTTTTTCTGCAGAGACAGGCAGTTGTTAGGCGTAATCGCTGTGGCAGATACCCTGAAAGCCGACAGTCCGCAGGCCATCCGGGAGCTGCGGCAAATGGGCATACGTGTGGTCATGCTGACGGGGGACAATGAGCGCACCGCCCGCGCGATCGGTCGTCAGGCCGGCGTGGATGAAGTGGTCGCGGGCGTTCTGCCCGACGGCAAAGAGAGCGTGATCCGCCAGCTAAAGGAATATGGCAAGGTGGCGATGGTGGGCGACGGTATCAACGACGCGCCTGCCCTCACCCGCGCGGACATCGGCATTGCCATCGGCGCAGGCACCGATATTGCGGTGGACGCGGCAGACGTGGTGCTCATGAAGAACCGTCTCAGCGACGTGCCCGCCGCCATCCGACTCGGCCGCGCGACGCTGCGTAACATCCATCAGAATCTCTTCTGGGCGTTTTTCTATAACATCATCGGAATTCCGCTGGCGGCAGGCGTATGGATTCCGCTGTTCGGATGGAAACTCAGCCCTATGTTCGGCGCGGCGGCCATGAGCCTGTCCAGCTTTTGCGTGGTTTCCAACGCGTTGCGGCTGAATCTATTTGACATTCGCAGCGCCAAAAGAGACAAGCCGGGGAAGACGGTACAGGTGTCTGAACTAAAATCAATACAAGATATGGAGGAAGAAGACATGTTTGGCAAAAACAAAAAAACACTGAAAGTGGAAGGTATGATGTGTGAGCATTGCGAGGCGAGAGTGAAAAACGCTCTCGAAGCACTCGACGGCGTGGAAAAGGCGGAGGTCAGCCATAAAAAAGGTACAGCGGTTGTCACCTGCAAAGATGAGATATCTGACGAACTGCTCAAATCCACGGTAGAACAGCAGGGCTATCAGGTCATCGAGTAATTGATTTCTCCTGTTACCAATGCCGCAAAAAAAATCCGTATCCGATGCGTGGAAGGCGTTTCGGATATGGATTTTTTGTTTGCGTTGGGTTATTTTGTGATATTGCAGGCAGGAAGGGCTTTTTTCAGTTCCTCTATGTCTTTTGTGCTGACGTTGGTTCCGCTCAGATCGAGTTCCACCAACTCCTTGAGATTGGCGAGAACCGAGACGTCACTGATGGGATTGTTTTTCAGATAAAGCATATTGAGATTTGAAAGATTACCAAGAGGGGCAATATCGGAGATGCTGTTGTCGCTGAGATTGAGCGAGGAAAGGTTGCTCACATTTGCCAGAGCCGCGACAGAACGGATCTGATTGTTGCTCACATCCAGCGTCGTCAACAGAGACAGTTGAGAGAGAGAGGAAAGATCGGTGATCTGATTGTGGGTCAGCGAAAGCTGGTGCAGCGAGGAAAGCTCGCTAATCGGCGAAATATCGGTGATCTGATTATTGCCCAGTTCCAGATATTCCATGTTTTCTGCTGAAGAAAGCGGAGAGAGATCTGAAACGCTGTTACCGTTGACCTTGAGGTCGGACAGTACATTCAACTGTGAAAGGGGCGAAAGATCAGCAATCAGGTTGTCCGACAAATCAAGCGTTTGAATCGTCATGCAATCTGCCAACGGAGAGATATCGGTGATCTGATTGTTGTTGAGAAACAGACTCTTGACCAGATAGCAATAGGACAAATCGCTGATATTGGTGAGATCGGCGTCAGTGAGTTCAATATAATCCGTGTCGGTTTCGATGGTTTCGCTGCCGATTGTCACAGTGTCGGGAATCTTGAATTCGTATTTTTTATTGCTGTCGTTTGACGTTACAGCGGAGGTGCGGCTGCCTTTTCCACCGATTATCACAGCAATAATGACGGTAACAGCAATGGCGGCCAGCGCCAGTCCGCCGAGGATTATCGGTTTGGAGAGAATCGCCGCTCCTATGACCGAAGCGTTTCCTGCTTTTTCCGTATCGTCAAAGTTCATTTTGAAAGAGCTAATGGAGGAAACGGTATGATCTTCGGAAAACGCATCCTGCGTGTCGTTTCTGCGGCGAGGGTCAACAGCCCGAGGGGAATTATAAAACTCATCATCGTGAACATTCTGAAAGTCGCGCGGGTCACTGTCTGACGAAAAACCTATCGAGCGTTGTCTGCGTCGATTGTTGCGATCATTGAGAAATTCCTCCGACATGGGACGGCTGACTGTTGCCCGGTTTTGATCGTTCTGTGTGTTTCCGCGAACAGGGGAAGCCTGACCGTTTTGAGGAACGGGTCGCGGCCTGTTTTGGGGTGCGGATCGCTGCCCGTTTTGGGAAGCAGGTCGTTGCCTGTTTTGGGGTACGGGTCGCTGTCCGTTTTGAGAAGCAGGCCGCTGTCGGTTCTGTGGAGCAGGTCGCTGTCCGTTTTGAGAAGCAGGCCGCTGTCGGTTCTGTGGAGCAGGTCGCTGTCCGTTTTGAGAAGCAGGCCGTTGTCGGTTCTGTGGAGCAGGTCGCTGTCCGTTTTGAGAAGCAGGCCGCTGTCGGTTCTGTGGAGCAGGTCGCTGTCCGTTTTGAGAAGCAGGCCGCTGTCCGTTTTGCGGTGCGGACTGCTGTCGGTTCTGTGGAGCAGGCCGCTGTCCGTTTTGTGAAGCAGGTCGCTGTCTGTTCTGTGGAGCGGGTTGCTGCCCGTTTTGAAGAGTAGGTTGCTGTGTATTCCAAGCGTCTGTATGGGATGGACGCTGGCGGTTTGCATCGTTGCGTTGACGGCGATCCAAAAATCATTCCTCCGCATCTCACTGTAATTCATTAGATAATAAATCATATCATAAAAATATTAACGTATTATGAAAAAAATCAAAAAAGAAATGGAATTGCATATTTCGACACATATTTTAAATAGGGACTTGCAATATCCTTAAAAAATTGCTATAATACGAATGATTTTTTAGGAAGGGGTATGTTTTTTATTATGATATGGCACAATGCCAAAAAAGAAGAGGTGGCCAAGGAATTGGATTCCCAGCCCAAAAAAGGACTGACCGATATGACTGCCGGGATGAGGATGATGGATTACGGGGAAAATATCAGAGTGTCCCGCAGAAAGCGTTCCCGTATAGGCGTGTTTGTTGCTCGATTGCTGTCTCCGATGAGCGTTCTGCTGATTGTGTTGGCAGGTCTCTCGGGATGGGTGAATCTGACTAGCTATTATACATACCGACAACTGGATTTGTCGCTGCTTCTGCGGCTGATTTTTTCAGCGGTCATGTTGGTTTCTGCCCTTGCGCTTGATGTGGTGAGAGCGAAACGTGAATTGTCGGCGGATAATACAATTGTGAAAATCAAACGCGAAGCGGCAGCGGACGTCAGAGTGCGCCGCAACGGGATCATTAAGGAAATACCCGCCAAACAATTGGTGCCAGGAGATATTGTGCAGATTCAGGCTGGCGATATTGTTCCTGCCGACGGTCGGCTGTTGATTTCAATTACCCTGATGTGTGACGAAAATGTGCTGACGGGGGATGATACGCCCATCATTAAGGATGCAGACGTGGTGCTTCCGGAAGAAACGCCGCTCCAGCAGCGTTCCAATATGGTTTATTCCGGCACGGTGGCAGTCACAGGATATGCCGTAATGATGGTCACAGAGACGGGCACCCGGACACAAATGGCTCTAAAGCGCGGCAAACGGCCGCCGAAGGTTAACAGCCGCACCCCTCTTGTCAGGAATGCCTATCAAACGAAGCGATTTTTTATATGGCTCGTGTTGTGCATGCTCCTGACGTCGCTGACAGTGGCGTCATTGTTTATTGTGCGGAAGCCGCCGTCATGGGATGGCGTGAAACCGGATGTGGCATGGCAGGTCATTCAGGAAAATGCCGCTTTTCCCGCCGATTATCTCGGAATGCAGGAACATTTGCCTTTACGGGGAATCTTTCGCAGTTTCATGTTTTTTGTCACATTGATGGTGTGCACCGTTCCGTTGGGACTGCCGCAGAATGTCATCCATTATATTGCCAAAAGTATTACCCGTTTGCGTAAGGAAGGCGTGACACTGCATCGTTTCAGAAAGGCGGAGATTATAGGCAGCACGTCCGTTATTTGCACCGATAAAACGGGAACGCTCACCAAAGAGAAAATGAGAGTTGCCAAGGCATGGCCTCTGGGAGATGAAGTAGCCGATGTTTATGAGGGATTCTGGTCGGACGAACTTAAATATCTGATGAAATGCGGGGTGCTTTGCTGCGAGAGCAAATTTGTTCCGCAATGGGAAGGCGGTCAGAAACTGACCGGAGACAAAACGGATGCAGCAATTGTGGAGGCCTATCTGAAAAACGGCAACGATCCGGACGAACTGGCACAGCAATACCCGCGCTGTGCGGAAATTCCGTTTGATTCCACCCGTCGTCTCATGACCGTAGTTTACCAGATTGACGGCGTTTACCTGGTTGTGACCAAGGGCGCGCCCGATGCACTGGCGTCTCGATGTGTGGATGTGAATACAGAGGAAATGAACCGCCGCACGGAGGAACTATGCCGTGAAGGACTGCGGGTAATCGCCGTAGCCGTGCATGTGCTGGGGCGTTTGCCGGATGGGATTGTTCCTGATGAAATTGAAAAGGAACTCACCTTTATCGGATTGATCGGCATAGCCGATCCGCTGCGGGAAGATGTACAGGAAGCGGTCAGTGTGTGCGAGAAAGCGGGTATCCGAACGGTCATGATTACGGGCGATCAGCCTGATACGGCTCGCGCTATCGCTGAGGAACTGCATATTATGGAGGAAAACGGCAGCGTACTCACCGGAAAAGAACTGGCCGCCATGTCCGACCGTCAGCTTGGAAGGGCGCTTTCGGATTGCTCTGTTTTTGCCAGAGTAGCGCCGGAAGATAAGGTGCGTATTGTCAAGGCATGGCAAAAAAAGGGAGAAAGCGTTCTTATGACAGCGGGCGGCCTGAATGATGCGGCGGCACTGCATGCGGCGGACATCAGTTGTTCGGCGGAGCACACCGCCACCGATGTTGCCACCGACGCGGCGGATATATCCATGTCGAACGGCGGATTTGGTAGTATTCTTGCACTGATCCGCCAAGGCAGAAGAATCAGAAAAAACCTTGCCAGACTGACCGAATACAGCATGGCAAGTGCAGTGGCTCAGATTTCTGTGCTGCTGCTCGGTGCGGCGTTTTTCGGTGAAAGAATTCTGCGGTTGCTTCCGTTGATTGTGTTGAATCTGTTTTTATTCCTTTTCGTGCAGCCCTGCTTTGTAAACGAACCTGCCGAAAAAGACGTGATGAAACACACTTCCGATCCGAAAAACGGTCAGTTGACAGGTTTGTTTGAAAAATACCGTGCGTTGCTGGCGGGAATTTGGATTTCCTTTGCGTCGGTGCTTGTGTACGCGGTAGGCAGCGGGGCGGTTTCGCTCAATGATGCCAGCGGGGAAGAACGCGGCATGACAATGGCGTTTGTTGTCTTAGGGTTCGGGCTGGTGCTGCACGCGCTTTGCACACGTTCAGACAAACCCTTTGTACTGACGGTCATTGTGCGCAATTACAGAATGCTGCTCAGTACGATGGCGGCTGCGATCCTGATTACCGCCATGATAACAGCGCCGTATGTCGGCACGTTGATGGGATTTGTGCCGCTGAACAGCCGCGAATGGTATGAGATAGGAATTCTGATGGCGGTGCAGCTAGCCGTCTGGGAATACCCGAAATTGTACGCCTGGGTGAAATATTAATAAAAAACAGGGTGTGCGTGGAATGAGGTGCATTTGACACACCCTGTTTTCTGTTTTATATGAACGATAAAGAAGTGCAAGATAAAATTGATAGAAAAGAGATGATTGTATGTTGCAATGGAGATATCTATTCACACAGCCCATTCTTTCTCGTGGAATGGAGTATTTCCGATTGGGGCGTGTGAATAATCTAAAAATGGAAAACGGTATGTACGGAGCAACCGTCAAAGGTGAAAATACATACCGTGTACTTGTATCGCTCAGGGAGGACGAGGTGGAATGGATGGATTGCGACTGTCCTTTTGCCGCGTCAGGTAATCACTGCAAGCATATGGCGGCAGTGATGTTCGCCATTGAGAAAAAAGGAGGAAAGAGGACTCCTGCGGAACGAAAAAAGGTGAAGCCCTTTACGTCGGATGCCATCCCCTCTGCCGATCAGGAGTACCGCTATTTTGATATGGCACGCATTACCAAGGATCTGGTATGGTATGAGGACACTTATCAAAAGGCGCAGGCGATGGTGAAACAAAACAAGATTGAAAACTTTCAACTGACGTTTGGCTATCCCGCGAACAATTATGGCTATGTCGGCAGCGAAATGACGGGTGACGCCAACGGATTTGTCAGAAAAGACGGTTATACCGAAGCGGTGCGTGTGTTCTTTAACCGGAACGGTATTCTCCGCAGTTCGTGCGGCATTTACTGTGCCGGTTTTGACTATTCCGGTATGCGTTACGTCAACGGAAAGAGTGAACCCAATGTTTACATTGCCGCCATGCTGATCCTCATTGCGGACGAGCTGGCAAAGAACAATGTGGGAGATTCCACCGACTGCAACGCGCAAATGCTGCTGGACGGCTTCCGAGGCGGTAGAAGCGGCGGAAGCCGTCAGGAAAACGGACGGACGGTGACGCTGGAACCGCGTCTTGTCAGGCAAGGAGGGGAACTGACGCTTTCCCTTCGCGCCGGAACGGACAAGGTTTATGTGATAAAAAATATTGCGGAGTTTGTGGCGTGTGCAGAACAGCGGCAGGAATACCAATCCGGAAAAATGACGCTGGATTTTTCCCGTGACCACATAGCGGAAAGTAACGGGCGGCTGTACAAATTTGTCAAGGGAATTGTGTATGATCTCGGCTACCAGAAGGAAAATCTGTCTGCGGGTTCCTTTGGCCGACCGGTAGCCAAGCTGGAGAACATCAAAAGCAGCGTGAAGCTATATGGCAGCCGCCTCGATCAGATTTACGATATTCTGTCCGACAGTCAGGGCGTTCATTTTACGGACAAAGACTGTGAACCGTCTGCGTCGGGAATGTTGGCTATGGGCAGCAACGTGCCCGATATTGCCATCACTATTCGCAAGGATGTGGAAAAAAACGGCCCGTTTCACGGTATTACTGCCGAAGGGACGGCTCCCGTCATCATTGAGGGTGCCGATTACAATTATTTTATCGGAGGCGGTCAGCTTAACCGTATCCCCCCTGAGAAGGATCAGAAGTTAAGCCCTCTTTATCATCTGATTGATGATGAGGGCAGGCTCTCCTTTAAAATCGGTCGAAGTCATCTGAGCGAATTCTATTACACTGTTCTGCCGGCGATGCGGGAAATGGCACAGGTGGAGGAACGCGACGGTGAGGTGGTGGAGCAATATCTGCCGCCAGAGGTGGAATTTATTTTTTATCTTGACTCGGCGGAAGGTGTGCTGAGCTGCCGTGCCGCAGCCAGATATGGAGATCAGATGTTTTCCGTGATGGACGTATTGTCGCATGACGCTTCTGGCGGAGGTCTGCGTGATTTTTATCGGGAGGAGGCAGCGGTTGAAACCGTGATGCGGTATTTCCCGGAAACTGACAGAGAGAGAGGCGTTTTTCTGTGTCCCAGAGACGACGACAGTGTTTATGAACTGCTGACCGAGGGCGTTGCCGAACTGATGAATATCGGCGAGGTGCAAGCGACGGCGGCGTTTAAAGGACTGAATGTGCGCAGTCGCATCAATGTCAAGGTCGGCGTTTCGGTGGAGAGCAATCTTATGGATTTGACCATTTCCTCCACCGATGTGACGCAGAAAGAACTGTTGGAAATCCTGAAAAGCTACCAATTGAAAAAGCGCTATCATCGCTTGAAAAACGGCGACTTTGTCAAGATTGACGAAACGATCGAAGAACTGGGAACAATGGTGGATACGATGCACCTGTCAGGCAGCGAATTTTTAAAAGGGCAAGCGTCGCTGCCGATCTATCGCGCGTTGTACCTTGACAAAATGACCGAGAAATGTGACGCGCTGCGATTCCAGCGAGATCGGTATTTCAAAAAGATCGCCCAGGAATTCAAGACGGTCAGTGAGTCGGATTTTGAAGTGCCGGAGTCATTGCAGGGGATTATGCGCAACTACCAGATCTTTGGCCATAAGTGGCTGCGAACCTTGGAAAAGTACGGGTTCGGCGGCATACTCGCGGATGATATGGGATTAGGCAAGACCTTGCAGGTCATCTCGGTTTTCATGGCGGCCAAAGGGGAGCGACGCGGGGAAGAACAAACAATGCCGTCGCTGGTTGTCTGTCCGGCTTCTTTAGTTTACAACTGGCAGGAGGAAATCCAGCGCTTTGCGCCGTCCCTTTCCTGTGTCGTGATCGCCGGAACGCAGAAGGAACGGCAGGAGATTATACAAGAATTGACGCAGTTTGACGTGGCGATCACATCATATGATCTGCTCAAACGCGATATTGCTTTCTATGAAAACAGTACGTTTGCCTATCAGGTGATTGACGAAGCGCAGTATATCAAGACCCATACCACTGCCGCAGCCAAAGCGGTCAAGGTGATTCAGAGCCGCGTGCGCTTTGCGTTGACAGGCACCCCTATCGAAAACCGACTGAGCGAGCTGTGGAGCATCTTTGATTATCTCATGCCGGGTTTTCTCTACGGATATGAAACCTTTAAAAAGGACTTTGAAACGCCGATTGCCAAAAAGAACGATGAGCAGGCGACTGAAAAGCTCAAACGCATGGTGTCTCCCTTTATTCTTCGCCGTCTGAAAACCGATGTGCTGCACGATCTGCCGGAGAAGATTGAGGAAGTGCGGTACGCCGCCTTTGAAGGGGAACAGCAGCGGTTGTACGATGCGCAGGTGGCTCATATGAAGGGAATGCTGGAGTCGCAGGACGAGCAGAGCGTGAGGAAGAACAAGATTCAGATTCTCGCGGAACTGACGAAAATCCGGCAGATCTGCTGCGATCCTTCACTGCTCTTTGAGGATTACAAGGGTCAATCCGCCAAACGTACGGCTTGTCTTGATCTGGTGAAAAGCGCTATCGAAGGTGAACACAGAATTCTGCTTTTCTCGCAGTTTACTACGATGCTGGAACTGCTGGAGCAGGATTTGCGGGATGCGGGAATCGAATACTACAAAATCATTGGGGCAACGCCCAAGGCGGAACGCATGGAACTGGTCAAGCAGTTTAACGCAGGCGATACCCCCGTGTTTCTGATTTCTCTGAAATCGGGCGGGACAGGCTTGAATCTGACAGGCGCGGACGTGGTCATCCATTATGATCCGTGGTGGAATGTAGCGGCGCAGAATCAGGCGACCGACCGTGCGCACCGTATCGGTCAGACCAAGGTGGTGTCGGTCTATCGGCTGATTGCGAGACATTCGGTGGAAGAGAAGATTCTTGAGCTTCAGGAGATAAAGAAAAATCTCGCCGATGAGATACTCACGGGCGAGATGGGACATATCGGCAGCCTGAGCAGAGAAGATCTGCTTTCACTGGTGCAATGATAGTCTGGTAAACGCGATTATTGACCGAATAATTCTGCAATCTGCTCAAGCGAACAAACGGTAATATGGGGCTTTTCTCTTGCCTGCTGCGGCTTGGCAAAGCGGGAAAAGCCCTGTTTGATTCTGACCGTCATCATACCGAGCGCATTGGCGGGGGCGATGTCGTTGTCGAGTCGATCCCCGATCATTACGGCGTGTTCGGGTTCACAATTCGCCCGTTTCAGTGCAATTTGAAAAATCATGGGGTCGGGCTTTGCCACACCTTCCTCAGCAGATGCAACGATCAGGTCAATGTAGGGCAACAGACCGAAGCGGCGCAGCCGCTCCTCTGTGCCCGGTTCCTGATTGGCGATGACGCCGATGTGGAAGGATTGGTGAAGACGGCGCAGGCAGTCCTCGGCGTCGGGATACGGCACTTCATCCTCACTGTGCCATGGCGTCAACGTCAGTCCGTACTTCTGCGCAGCGGCCTTGTCGCCTTTCTGACCGAGACGGTAATATCGCAGCAATGTGTGATAGATTTCATCATAGGAAAGACCTGTCGCATCCATCATATCGGCCACGCGGTGGCGGTAGGCGATGGTTTCATCCACCAGCGTCGAGCCGATATCAAAGAATAACCATTGAATCATACGGCACATGTCGCAGTCTCCTCCCGGTAACGGTTTATAGCAATGCTATTATACCATATTATGAGAAACTTTTCACGTTTATTTGATTCAGATTTTTTGATGATTTGGTGTGGTTTTTACACGATGCGGGCTTTTTTCAAAAGTCAAAAGGTGGGAGGAAGGTTATGAAATAAACCAAACTTGTGGTCAATAAAGTGTTCTTTTTCGGATAACTTCACGAAATATATTTTTGTTCTTTTTTATTAGTGAAAATCTATTGATTTCCGATGAATCGTGTGTTAAAATGACCATTGATATGTTGGAATATTGTAATTCGGGAAATTATTTTGACCGTCGTGAGCATCTATATCCAATAGAAAGTCTTGATACAATCAGAAGGGGGCTGTTACTATGGCATTATCGTTGTTTCAACTATAACTGAGAAGCCTAAGAACCGGCTCTTTTTATGTTATCAGAAAAAAGGAAAAGGCGTGCATCTTTCACTTGACCGGAATGGTGGAATCCTTTTTCGATATTAAGCTGTGCGAGGATCTTTCTACATTGGTCTTTTGGAGTGCTTCGACACGCCTTGGACACAGCGGATGGATCAGATGTGATGATTGACAGGCACATCACCAAACGCAAAGGCAAATATATTGTATTTTGTTCCAACATCATACATTATAAGGATTTTTAAAAGAAAATGAAGGAAATGACATATGGAAATCAAACCGTTTACAAATAAAATATGGCTTTCGTCTCCCACCATGCACGGCGACGAGCAGAAGTGGGTGGATGAGGCGATTTTGACCAATTGGGTCAGCACGGTGGGAGCGAATATCAATGAAGTGGAACGCATGACCGCCGAAAAAATCGGTCGAAAATATGCGGTTGCCCTTTCTTCGGGAACGGCGGCGCTGCATTTGGCCATCAAGCTGTGCGGAGAAAAAATATATGGTCAGCCGAAAGTAGGTCACGGTTCTTTGGAGGGACATAAGGTCTTTTGCTCCGATATGACCTTTGACGCGACGGTCAATCCCGTGGCGTACGAGGGCGGTGAGGCTGTTTTTATTGATACCGAACGAGATACCTGGAATATGGATCCGGCGGCATTGGAAAAGGCCTTTGAAATTTATCCTGATGTGCGTTTGGTTGTGTTGGTTCACCTTTATGGAACGCCCGCCAAAATGGATGAAATCCGTTCTGTCTGCGATAAGCACAACGCTTTGATGGTGGAGGACGCGGCGGAATCTTTTGGTGCTTCTTACAAAGAGGTACAAACAGGATGCTTTGGGGATGTGTCCATCATCAGCTACAATGGCAACAAAATCATCACTGGTTCCAGTGGAGGTATGCTGCTGACCGACAGCGAAGAGTGGGCGCACAAGGTTCGCAAATGGTCCACACAAAGCCGCGAGGACGCGTCATGGTACCAGCATGAGGAACTCGGTTATAACTACCGCATGAGCAATATTATTGCGGGTGTTGTGCGTGGACAGCTTCCGTATTTGGAAGAGCACATCGCACAGAAAAAGGCAATCTATGATAGATACCGTGAAGGGTTGAAAGATTTGCCTGTTACGTTGAATCCATTTGACTCCGCAATCAGTCAACCGAATTATTGGTTGTCCTGCTTGCTGATTGAGCAATGCGCCATGAGTAAGCAGGTGCGCGGTGAAAAGGAGGCTCTTTATATCAGTGAGCCCGGCAAGTCATGCCCTACAGAAATTCTGGAAGCACTGGCGAGATATAACGCCGAAGGGCGTCCGATTTGGAAGCCCATGCATATGCAGCCGATTTACCGCATGAATCCCTTTATCACGGCAAGCGGCAACGGACGGGCAAGGAGCAATGCCTACATAAAGGAAAACGGCTTTGTTGACGTAGGCGCGGATATCTTTGAACGCGGTCTGTGTCTGCCTTCCGATAACAAGATGACATCGGAACAGGTGGACAGAATCGTTGCTGTTATTCACGAATGTTTTGCATAATTCATCAACGGGGGCTTTGTTTATGTACGCTAAATTTTTCAAGCGACCACTCGATTTTATTTTGAGTCTGCTGGCACTCATTATTCTCTCTCCTGTTTTGTTGCTTCTGACAGTGATAGGAGCGATTCAGATGCAGGGAAATCCCTTCTTCACACAAGAGCGACCGGGACGAAATGAAAAAATTTTTAAACTGATAAAATTCCGTTCCATGACCAATGAAAAAGATAAAGACGGAAATCTCCTTCCTGATCATATGCGTTTGAAACGATATGGATTATTCATTCGATCTGCTTCTTTGGATGAACTTCCTGAATTAATCAATATTCTCAAAGGTGATATGTCAATTGTCGGTCCCCGACCGTTGTTGGTAAAATATCTTGATCGCTATACTCCGGAGCAGCATAGAAGGCACGAGGTCAGACCGGGTCTGACCGGATTGGCTATGGCCACGGTGAGAAATTCGGCGGGATGGGATAAGAAATTTGAGTTGGATATTAAGTATGTAGATAATATTTCTTTTTTGATGGATTTAAAAATTATCTTTTGGACGATTGCGATTGTTTTCAAACGCGAGGGAATCAATGAACCCGGTGAAGCTACTAATAGCGAATTCATGGGAATACTGGCAGAAAAGAAATCGGAGGAAGTATAAAAATGAAATCTGTTTTAATTGGTTCCGTTGGTTCAAGTAAAAAAATGCTTGAGGCAATGCTCGATGTAAATTTTCCGGTATCACATGTATTCTCAATTGATGAAGAATATTCAAAGAATATTTCCGGATATCAACCGATTCATAAGATTGCCGAAGCGCACGGTATTCCGTTTACCAAGATTCACAGAATTAATGATCCGGAAAACGTATCCATCATTCAAAAAATAAATCCTGACTATATTTTTGTCATTGGTTTTTCTCAATTGGTAAAGCGGGAAATTATTGATAGCGCAAAATTAGGAGTGGTAGGGTTTCATCCTACTCCGCTTCCCAAAATGAGAGGTCGAGCAGCGAATGTATGGCAGGTTTTGCTGGGGGTGCATGAAACAAAATGTTCCATGTTCTTTATTGATGACGGAATGGACAGCGGGGATATTTTGGGTCAGGAAGAGTATATCATAGAAGATACGGATTACGCAGAGGATGTATATCGAAAAATAGAAGACGCAACATACCGTTTGGCCAAAAGAGTGTTGCAACAGGCTATGGAAGGAACACTGAACCCTGTAAAGCAAAACGAGGAGGAAGCAACCTTTTTGCTGAAACGCTCCCCCGAAGACGGATTGATTGATTGGAATGATTCGGTCAAAGAGATTCATCGTTTAATCAGGGCAGTTTCACGGCCTTTTCCGGGAGCATTTGGTATGTATGATGGTACCCATCAGCTCATTATTTGGAGAGCAGATGTGCAAGAGAATCAAAAGTATGTAGGTATGAATGGCCAGATAGCAGAAATCGGATCAGATTATATGGATATAGTTTGCAAAGACGGACTACTTCACGTAACGGACTTTGAAAACGTAGATGGTGTAAAAATGTTTGTCGGTCATAAGTTGAGGTGATGATATGAATATATTAGTAATTGCTCCTCATCCGGATGATGAAATCTTAGGCTGTGGCGGTACAATCGCAAAACATGCGGCTTTTGGAGATGATGTTTTTGTGGCTGTTGTTACAAAAGGAACATCGCCAATGTTTCCCGCTGAATTGATTGAGCAGGGAAGAGCCGAATGTCGTAAAGCGGATTCATTTCTTGGCGTCAAAGAGACTATCTTCTTGGATTTTCCCGCGGCGAGGATGGAAGAAGTTCCTCGTCATGAATTGAATGAGACGTTGATTAAACTGATACAGAAAATAAGGCCTGAGGTGGTATATCTTCCACATCGGGGAGATATGCAGTTAGATCATAAAATGACAGTAGACGCTGCTATGGTGGCATTACGCCCTAAATATGAGCATCTGGTAAGCAAGATATACGCTTATGAGACGGTATCGGAAACAGGATGGGATATACCTAATACTGTAAATGAGTTCATTCCAAATGTTTACAACGATATAAGCGGGTTTTTAGAGACAAAACTGAAAGCGTTGTCATATTTTCAATCTCAGATCGCGGTTTATCCCAATGCCCGATCCATTAAAGCTGTTGAAGCACTGGCTATATACAGGGGAACAACGGTTGGAGTAAATGCAGCAGAATCATTTAATCTGATCAGAGAAATCATAGCAGACAGATAGCAGGAAAATCCGTTGGAAAATATAATTCCAAAAGTTGTGAAAAAGAAAGCTATCTTTTCCTGCCTATTAAGCAAGAGGTGGCACCATGAAAGATTTAATCATTATTGGCGCGAGTGGATTTGGCCGAGAGGTTGCGTGGCTGGTAGAACGTATCAATGCTGTGAACGGCACATGGAATCTTTTGGGGTTCATAGATGACAACAGTGAAATACAGGGAAAATCCATTAATGGATATCCTGTAATTGGCACAACCAATGTGGTTCCCGATTATATGCAAGCATATTTTGTTTGTGCTGTCGGAGCGTCAAAAACAAGAGAAAACATTATCACTAAAATCAAAGCAAAGAACCCTGCTGTCAGATTTGCCACGCTTGTGGATCCCAGCGTTCTTTTATCGGATTTTGTAGAGCTTGGCGAAGGAACGATTATCTGTGCCCATACGATCTTGACTACCAATATCCAAATAGGAAATCATGTCATTATGAATCTCGACTGCACCGTTGGACATGACGCGATTTTAAAGGATTTTGTAACGCTGTATCCTAGTGTGAATGTATCCGGTATGACACATATTGGATATGGAAGCGAACTGGGAACAGGTATGCAAATAATTCAGGGAAAAACTGTTGGTGATTATTCGATTATCGGTGCGGGAGCAGTCGTTGTGAAAGATATTCCTGCCAAATGCACAGCAGTAGGAAGTCCGGCTAAACCGATAAAATATTTTGAGTGAGGATGAGACATTGAATATTAAAACTGTAACCGTGGTTGGCGCAACCGGAACGATGGGCGCGAACATTGCAGGTATCTTTGCGTCATTCGGCGGCGCAAAAGTGTATATGATTGGCAGAGACATCGAAAAGGTGAAAAGAACCATACCGAGAACTGTCAAATCTGTCAAAGCGGACAGCATCGCAAAAAATTTAATTCCTGCCGATTTTACCATGTTGGAGCAATGTGTAGCCGATTCGGATTTGGTATTTGAAAGTTGTGCCGAAAACATTCATGTAAAAACCGAAACGGCCGCAAGAATTGGTAAGGCTTTGAAATCTGACGCGGTTTCCTGCACAGGAACATCTGGTCTTTCGGTGACAGCATTGGCGGAATGTTATCCTGAGGATCTGCGCAGTCGATTCTTTGGCGTGCATATGTTCAATCCGCCTTACAGTATGTCTCTTTGCGAATTGATTGAAACTAAATATTCGGAAAAAGAATTAGCGGATGAGTTAAAGGATTATCTTGACAGGACGCTCTTAAGAACGGTCGTCGAGGTTAAGGATTCTCCGGCGTTTCTTGGAAACAGAATCGGGTTTCAGTTTATCAATGAGGCGCTTCAATATGCGGAAACATACAAAGATAACGGCGGAATAGATTATATTGACGCAATTCTTGGTTCTTTCACAGGGCGTTCCATGGCGCCTTTGAACACTTCTGATTTTGTGGGTTTGGACGTTCACAAAGCAATTGTAGACAATATCTATCAAAATACGGACGATTATGCTCATGAGACATTTATTCTCCCGCAATATGTTCAAAAGCTGATTGATGAAAAAAAGCTGGGACGAAAGTCGGGAGAAGGGCTGTATAAACTGGTGAGATACGATAACGGATTGAAACGTCCCACCGTTTTGGATATTAACACAGGAATGTATCGTGACAGGATCCCATACGTATTTCCATTTGCTGATAACATGAAAAAGTACATCGCTGAGGGTGAATATATAAAAGCATTTGATCAGTTGGTCAATAATCATTCACTTGAAGCCGAGATATGTCTTTCATTCCTGCTGAAATATATTGTTTATTCATTGTATGCCGCAAAGGAAGTAGGTTATACAATTGAAGCAGCCGACGATGTAATGGCCACAGGCTTTAATTGGTGTCCTCCGCTGGCGATGTATCAGGCGCTTTCCTCTGTATCTGATGTAAAAACTCTGATAAAAGAAAGACTGACTGATATCCGTGGGAAAATAGATATAGATGGTTTATTGGCTGATATAAAGCCTTCTCGGTACGACTACAGATTATATTTCAAATCAGGAAAGTAAGGAAGTGCGTGAATGAGTAAAGTATATATTCTTGGCGGCGCACAGACCGATTTTGAGCGCAACTGGAAAAAGGAAGGCAAGAACATGGTTGCTTTGCTCAAGGAAGCGGTGACTGACGGTCTTGCGAATGCTGATATTACATTTGATGATATTAAAGAATTGAACAAAGACAACCGGGTTGCCTGTTTTGTGGGAAATTTTATTGCTGAAAAGTACACAGAGCAGGGACATCTCGGTGCCTTTATGACAGAGGTTAATGCAGCATTTTACGGAGTGCCATCTGCCCGTTATGAAGCAGCGTGTGCTTCAAGCTCTGTAGCCATTGATGCAGCACAAACCAAAATCAAGTCGGGCGATTATGATGTAGCGATTGTGGTCGGTTGGGAATTGATGAAAACGGTTGACTCCAAAACGGGCGGAGATTTTCTGGGAAGGGCTGCTTTTTACGAGAAGGAGGGAAAGGATATTGATTTTCCTTTTCCAAAACTCTTTGGAAAACTGGCGGATGAAACACTGAAAAAATATCCGATAGAGGAAAAACGCTATATGGATGCGTTGGCTTCTATTTCCGCGATTAACTATTCTAACGGAAAAAGAAATCCCATGGCGCAGACCAGAAAATGGTTTATGAGTTATGAGCAGGCCAGTACAAGAGGGACGGAGACCAATCCGCTTGTCGGTGGCAAACTCGCGGTTTCGGATTGCTCTCAGGTGACTGACGGAGCTGCCGTTGTGGTCCTTGCCTCGGAAAAATTCATGAAAGAACGCGGCATTAAGGAAAAGCCTGTCATAAAAGGCTATGGTCATCGCGTTGCTCCCATGTTGTTTGAAAAGAAAATGGCGGATAACGCCGCGTCCGCTTTTATTCTGCCGTGGACAAGGCAGGCTGTTGTGGACGCTTACAAAAGAAGTGGTTTGACGGTGGATGATATGGATGTGTTTGAAACCCATGATTGCTTCACATCAAGCGAGTATGCCGCTATTTCTTCGTTTGGATTGACGGAGCCGAGCAGAGAGTATGAAGCGGTGGAAAGCGGTTTGATCTCTTTTGACGGAAAGAAACCCATTAATCCGAGCGGAGGTCTGATTGGCTGCGGACACCCTGTTGGTGCGTCAGGAGCAAGAATGTTTTTGGATTTATATAAGCAGGTAACAGGTACGGCGGGCAGATATCAGATTCATGGCGTGAGAAACGCGATGATGCTTAATATCGGCGGCAGTGCAACCACGAATTATGTATTTGTAGTGGGTGTGGACAGATAAAAGTCCTAATATTTCATATGAAGGGGATGTTATGATGAATGTATTGTTTTTGACGCTGCTGGATTTTGAATCGTTGCAGGAGAGAAGTATCTATACGGACCTGCTGCGGGAATTTGTCAAAAACGGTCATCAGATGTTTGCCATATCTCCTGTGGAAAAAAGAAAGCAGCAGAAAACGCATTTGGTGAAAGAGGACGGCATAACGATTCTCAAACTGCAAATTGGCAACACACAAAAGACCAACATTATTGAAAAGGGAATCTCGACAGTGTTGATTGAGCCGACGTTTAAGAGCGGTATCAAGAAATACTTTTCGGATGTAAAGTTCGATTTGGTTTTATATTCGACGCCTCCTATCACTTTTGTAGGTGCGATTGAATATGTCAAGCAACGCGATCGTGCCAAAACCTACCTTTTGCTCAAAGACATTTTTCCACAGAACGCGGTCGATATTGGTATGATGACGACAAGTGGTCTGAAAGGTATATTGTACAGGCATTTTCGCCGTCAGGAAAAGAAACTGTATCGAAATTCCGACGTAATCGGATGTATGTCTCAGGCGAATGTCGATTATGTGATTGAGCACAATCCTGAAATAGATCCTGCCATTGTGGAAATATGCCCTAACAGCATTGAAGTAGTCGATAAGAGCGTTGACAAAGAAACGCGGATCGCCATCCGAAACAAGTATGGCATACCGCTTGATAAAAAAGTGTTTGTTTACGGAGGCAATCTTGGAAAGCCGCAGGGGATTCCTTTCCTGTTGGAATGCATGAAGAAGGCGAAAGAGATTGACGAGGCATTTTTCTTGATTGTGGGTGACGGCACCGAGTACGGACTGCTGGAGGATTATGTGCAAACCGCTAATCAGTCGAATTTGAAATTAATGAAGCGGCTGCCAAAGGAAGATTATGACACGATGGTCGCGGCATGCGACGTTGGCATGATTTTTCTTGATCACAGATTTACCATTCCCAATTTTCCCAGCAGATTGCTGGCATATATGCAGGCAAAACTACCCGTGCTGGCCTGCACGGATCCTAACACCGATATCGGCAAGGTGATCGAGGAAGGCGGTTTCGGTTGGTGGTGCGAAAGCAATTCTACAGAGGCTTTTATGGCGCGGATTGATGAAGCCATTCAATTTGATATGACCAATCTTGGCAAAAGGGCCTATGAGTATCTGACTGCGCATTACACGACCGAGATGGCATATGAAATCATACAGAAAGGATCGAATTGACATGAAAATCCTTATCGTAATGGGCGGTTTTTTTCCCGGCAAGAAATACGGAGGTCCGCCTGTCAGTATTGATAATTTCTGTTCTTTAATGAAAGAGTATGCGTGTTACATCGTGACCCATAATCATGATCTGTTTGAAACAGAAAAATATTCCAATATTGATGATGGATGGAATGACCGAGGAAATTGTAAGGTTCTCTACCTGAGTGATTCGGAATATAATAAACGCACTTTTAAAAAAGTAATGGAGGAGATAAAGCCGGACGTTCTTTATATGCAAGGGCTTTTTCAATCCTGTGTGTTCCCCTGTTTGCAGCTTGCCAAAAAGCGTCATTTGAAAGTATTGCTTGCACCCAGAGGGGAACTTTGTGCGGGTGCCTTGCATTTGAAAAAACAAAAAAAGGTTCCTTATATTTATTTGATAAAAGCACTTGGACTGACACGGAATCTTCACTTTCAATCGACCAGTGAGGAAGAAACAGAGGCAATCAAAAAATGGCTGAAAGTCTCCGATGATAAGATTCACATGCTTGATAATATTCCGTCCATTCCTAGCAAAGAATATCCCCGACGTGTCAAACAGGCGGGTGAAGGACGCTTTGTTTTTTTGTCGCGTATTCATCCCAAGAAGAATCTTTTAAGTGCCATCCGATATTTTCATACTGTTCAGGGACAAGTTATCTTTGATATATATGGACCTATTGAAGATGAGGCATACTGGCAGGAATGTGAGGAAGAAATCAAGAAGCTGCCGGATCATATTCATGTGAAATACTGCGGATTGGTTTCTCATGAGCAAGTTCATGAGGTGTTCAGCCGATATGACGCATTTTTGTTTCCTACCTTGAGCGAAAATTACGGTCATGTGATTGCGGAGGCCATGATTTCATGCTGTCCGATTATTATCAGCAGAGGAACTACGCCTTGGGATGATGTTGACCAAAATGGCGGCTACACCATCCCTCTAACCGAAAATGCAATGTGGACAAAAGGAATACAGCAATTGGTGGATATGTCATCAGAAGCATATGCAGAATTTTGCGATCAATTAGCTTGTTATATAGACTTTAAACTCGACATTAGTCAGTTAAAGACGGATTATGAAGCAATGTTTTTCGCAATGTGATGCATGAAATAACAAATGAAGAGTGTATATCGCTTTGGTAATTTCCGCAGAGTTGGCAAAAGAGTGATTAATCGATTTTTAACAAACATAAGTGCAAAGGTTGTAGTGGTGAGAAATGAAGATAGTAAAAAATAAATCCTCTTTTTTCGTTTTTTCAGTTATTTATATTATTTTAATGCTTATAAATTGTGCTTTAACTCCTAGTCCATATTCAGCACTGCATTCCGGCAAGGTGGGTATGTATGTAAACAGTACCACCTTCACTCTTAATCCTGCCTTTTTACTCCTTTTTTCAGTAATAGTAGTTTATCTTATAGATTTTCACAAAAGTAAGTATACTATCAAGTTAAATGTTGGATGGTTATTTGCATTTATTATTTTATTATCGGGAATCATCAATTCACGATTATTTGAAAGTGCTAAGACTTACGTTTATGACTTACTTGTAATTTTATTTGTTTGCTATCTTTCGATAAGAGATGGAGATATACAAAGGAACAATACATCCCAATTTGACTATGATTATAAAGCAATGTCATATATAATGATGGCATTAATGATGATAGGTCTGATTTTAGTTTATTTGGCAAGTGGAAAATATGGGATCATTTATTTTGAGTTTTCAAGAAAAAGCAGAGGAGAAGTTACCATCTGGAGCCTTTTTTCTGTACCAGTGTTTTTGGTTATTTTTTCTTGTATTAATGATTTGCTAAAAAATAAATCAAAACTTTTATTTATAATTACAATCATTTCGGTCATCATCACATTGTCAACTGCAACACGTACACAAGCGTTATTGTTTATGATTTGCCTGTTTGTAACATGGTTGGAACAAGATTTTAATGTAAAAAAATTATTTGGTTTTGGGGCTTTTTTGTGTATTGTAATATTTGGCTTTGATATAATATCTGATTTCTTTCTATTAAATCAATCTTCTATTAACAGCAATACAGTATCGGTAATCCTGAATGGCAGATTTGGATTATGGGAATATTACTGGAATCTTTTTGTCACTCATCCGATTATAGGATATGGACCTGTATCCATATCTTATGAAATGGGGAGGCTTTTAGGCGCTACATCAGAAATAGGAATTCTGAAAAACGCAACAACTTATGGTATCTTTTTTGTAATTGTGGAAATATATGTTGTTTTGAAAGCGTTAAGAAACTCTATGATAATCATAAAATCAAAAGAGCAATTTAAATATTATGACCAGATGATAGTATTTTTATTTTGGTGCTGTTTTCCGTTGATTATTCAACAACATGCGAGAATTCTTAACTATTCAGATTTTATTTTTTGGTATTCATCGTTTTATTTGTGCTACAGATTACCTAAGCAAAATATAGTTAATATAAATAACCATCTTAAATAACTGAAAGACGTGATATAATGTATTCTCATGACAAATACTACCGCTGTTTGCAAAGTGTTCTTAAAATCTTGAGAAAAATGAATTTATATAATGTAAAAGGAATAAAAGGAGCCTTGTATCGTTTTTTTTCAAAAATAGCCAATTTTCGCTATAAACCGCTTAGCAAAGAGAAAATGAAAGAGTTGAAAAACGGTACGAATCACCTGATTATATCGTTGACAACTTATGGAAGCAGAACCAATAGAGTACATATGACTCTAGATAGTCTTTTCTTACAGACAGTTAAGCCTGAAAAGGTGATTCTCTGGCTTTCAGAAGATGAGTATACAGGTAAATTAGATGAACTGTCCAAAGAAATTGTTGAGCGAGTGGAAAATATCAAGTGGTTTGAAGTACGTTTTTGCGAGGATTTGAAGCCGCATAAAAAATATTTTGAGACGATGAGAGCCTATCCTGATGCTACGGTAGTTACGGTGGACGATGATGTGTTTTATCCATCAGATTGGCTGGAAGAACTGGTAAATCTCTCGGATAATAATCCCGGTTGCATCTGCTGTACAACGGCGCACTACATGACTACGGATTCACTTGGAAATATTAAAAGTTATTCAGATTGGATTCATTCAACAGATGAAATAGGCCCGTCTCTATTTTTGTGTCCTATCGGCGTTGGCGGCGTTTTATATCCCCCTCATTGTCTTTATGAGGATGTGTTTGATAAAGATTTCATTGTAGAAAATTGCCTTAAGGCAGATGATTTGTGGCTCAAAATTATGAGTTTGCTGAAAAACACAATGGTTGTCAGAGGCAGCCGATATAGTTATACCTTTTTATCAGTACAAGGCTCAGAAAAAGATGGACTATCACTTGTCAATGTCCTTCAGAATAAAAATGACGAACAGTTGAATTGTATAATGAGAAAATACGGAGATTCAGTTAAGGAGATGCTAACATGAAAATTATTACTGTTACATTTCACGCAGCACATAATTATGGAGCGGTTTTGCAGGCATATGCACTGCAAAGGTACATAAAAAACACAGTACCAGATGAGGACGTATTTTGTCTTGATTATCGGCCTGATTTTTTGGTTCCAAAATTAATTCATAGAAGAGATAATGAAAACTTTGTGAAATGGGTTTTACACAATGTTATTGCCTATCCTTCGAGAAAAAAAAGGGCATCAGGTTTTAACGCTTTTATCAATTCAAGAATAAGGATGATTGATTTTCATAACGCTGAGTTAGAGCAACCAGCGGTGTTTATTGTGGGAAGCGACCAAGTCTGGAATAAGAACATCACAGGTAATAACTTCGATGATGTCTACTTTTTATCTTTCTCAGCTTCTCCGTATAAATATAGTTATGCTGCAAGTATGGGGAATAATGACAAAGATGAAAAGTGCTGTTTGGAGATCAAAGAAAAATTAAAACATTTTAGCAAAGTTGGCGTTAGAGAACTACAGTTATATGATTCATTAAAAAAATCAGGTGTTGGAAACATTTACCTGAATGTTGACCCTGTTTTTTTACTTGATAAAACAGATTATTTAAAAATAGCTGAATTGCCTGAATATAAGAACTATATACTAGTGTATACACTTGAAACAGATGTGAATATGGTTACTAATGCAATTAACAGAGTAAAGAAAATATATCCTGATGCAAAAATCATTTCTATTGGCAGTTTCAATAATATTTATAAGGCCGATATACATTACAAGTCTGCTACGCCCGAGCAATATTTAGGATTGATTGCACATGCGCAATGTATCATTTCGAATTCGTTTCATGCATTGGCATTCAGTGTTGTTTTTGATAGAGATCTAGTATATATTCCTTTAAATAATGGCAGAGGTGGAAGAATTGACACTTTATTGGCTCTTGCCGGTATCAAAGATAATGAGCGTATAAAGAGTAAAAATGATAAAACGCTTTTGAATCAGACTATCAGCGATTCAAAAAAATATATACAGGCTATTATTTCTGAATGCATACAGTAAAAATTAATTATATTATTCGAAGAGAGATTTTTTTATGAAAAAAAATAGTATATTAATGATCGCGTATGAAATACTCGGTTTGATTGTGCCGCTATTACTGACACCATATCTGTCTAGAAAACTGGGAGCTTCCGGCGTCGGGTTATATTCATATAGCTATTCAATATGTCTTTACTTTGTGATTTTTATTCAGCTAGGTGTAAAATTATATGGTAAACGTGAAATAGCGAAAGTAAATGACAACCAAAAAAAATTTTCAACTACATTTTGGGAAATCTGGCTTATTCAGTTACTACTGTTTTTTATTGTATTGTTTTCTTATATCGTTTTTATTGTATTAGGCGTGCAAGACGAAGCAACCAAGAAAGCACTTACCATTCAGGCACTAGAACTATTAGTTGGTCTTTTTGATATTAGTTGGTTTCTTTTTGGATTGGAAAGATTTAAATCCGTAGTAATCAGAAATATCATTGTCAGACTTTTAGAAATAATATTAGTATTCAGCCTAATACACGATTATGACGACGCATTTATTTATGTATTTATAATGGCAATAAGTAATTTAATAGGTGCTCTGTCGATGTGGCTTGAAGTTAAGAAATCCACAATATTTGTTCATCTTGAAATTAAGAACATTAAAAAAAGAATTTTTCCGTTACTCCAATTATTCATACCTGTATTATCTACACAGATTTTTTCCATAGTTGATAAAACGATCATTGGCTCCGTATTGGATGTAAAGCATGTGGGATATTATGAAAATGCTTATAAAATTGCAAAAGTACCTGTTGTATTTGTTACCGCCATAGGGAACGTAATGATGCCACGAATAACCAAATTGATAGCCGACGGAAAAAAGAGCGAGAGTCAAAAATACATGAGAAAATCTATGTCTGTCGTTATTATGTGTACTTCCGCTATAGCTTTTGGATTATCCTCGGTTTCTGATGTTTTTATGCCATTGTATTTAGGACCGGGGTTTGATGAATCAGTTGGTCTTTTGTCAATTCTTGCTTTTATGCTGATTTTTATAGGATGGGGAAATGTAATAAGGACACAGTATATGCTTCCGTCAGGCTATGACAAAATATACACGAAATCTGTTGTTTTTGCTTCTTTGATAAATATTCTGATCAGTTTAGTTGCTGTCCGCTGGTTTGGTACATTTGGTGTAGCCATTGCTTCACTGCTTTCAGAGGCGCTTAATTGTATATACAGTACACTAAAACTTAGAAAAGAACTTAATGTCATACCATTTCTTAAAGATTCATTAATTTTTATAGTGTCGGGCGTAATAATGTATAGCTCTGTTTATTTATTAAATAAAATAATTGATTTGGCTTCTGTTTATAAACTTATCATTGAAATGTGTGTTGGTGGAGGCATATATTTAGCTATTGTTAGTCTTTTGGGAGTTAAATTTAAAGTAATTAACATAAAAAGTGAATTTAAATCGGTCTTTTCTTCAATAATAAAACGAAAGAAGGCACAAGTCTAAGTTTACTTTTATTTCGGGATTATTCCTTTCGGATTATGTGGTTATCACAAATGATTAGAAATTGAGGTATATTAACTATGAGTACATTTAACGGTGCAACACTTATGATCACAGGCGGTACAGGCAGTTTTGGTAACACTGTTCTCAAACATTTCTTGCAGTCAGATATCGGACAAATCCGCATATTCAGCCGCGACGAAAAAAAACAGGACGATATGCGTCACGATTTGCAGGCGCGTTTCCCCGATTATGCGGGCAAGGTCAAGTTTTACGTTGGCAATGTCCGTGATCCTCGTTCGGTGGCAGACGCCATGCCGGGAGTGGATTATATATTCCACGCTGCGGCTCTGAAGCAGGTGCCGTCCTGCGAATTTTTCCCCATGCAGGCGGTCAAAACCAACGTGGAGGGTACTGACAACGTGCTTCACGCTGCGATTGACGCGGGTGTAAAGAGAGTCGTCTGCCTGAGCACGGATAAAGCGGCCTATCCCATCAACGCGATGGGTATTTCAAAAGCCATGATGGAACACGTGATTTACGCGAATGCACGCGTTGCGGCAGAACGCGGCGGTACGGTGATTTCCTGTACCCGTTATGGAAATGTCATGTGCAGCCGTGGTTCGGTCATTCCGTTGTTCGTCGATCAGATCAAAGCCGGCAATCCCATCACCATTACCAACCCTGAAATGACACGCTTCCTGATGAATCTGGACGAAGCGGTGGATCTGGTCAGATTTGCTTTTGAACACGCCAACCCCGGCGACCTGTTCATTCAGAAGGCAGACGCAAGCACGATTGGCGATCTGGCAAAAGCGGTGCAGCAGCTCTTTGGTAACACGGGAACCAATATTATCGGTACCCGCCACGGCGAGAAACTTTATGAAACCCTCATGACAAAAGAAGAACGTCTGCGCGCGGAGGATATGGGCAATTATTTCCGCGTTGCGGCCGACAACCGCGATTTGAACTACGACCAGTATTTCATCAAAGGAAAGGTGGAAACACAGGCCAACGAGAGCTATAACAGTCACAATACCAATCGGCTTGATGTGGAAGGTACAGTCAAAAAAATCCTTACGACTGATTATGTGCAGGAACAGCTTGCATTAATCCGCAAGTAATGCCGCATTCGGGAGGAAACGCAAATGAACATCTTGATTACCGGCGCGGCAGGGTTCGCGGGTCGCAATTTAACCGAAAATCTCAAATCCATCAGGGACGGGAAAAATCGCACCCGTCCCCATCTTATCATTGACGAGATTTATGAATACGACATTAATTCCACTCTGGACGAACTGGACGAATACTGCTCCAAAGCAGATTTTGTTTTTAACTTTGCCGGCGTAAACCGTCCCAAAAATCCGGAGGACTTTAAAAAGGGAAATTATGGCTTCGCCTTGACATTGCTGGATATGCTAAAAAATCACAGCAACACCTGCCCTGTTATGCTTGCCAGTTCTATTCAAGCCACCTTACAGGGGCGCTTTGGCACATCGGAATATGGTCTTTCCAAGAAAGCGGGCGAAGATTTATTCTTTGCCTATGCCGCCCAAACAGGTGCGAGAGTGTTGGTTTACCGATTTCCTAATTTAGTGGGTAAATGGGTGCGTCCTAATTACAATAGTGCGGTGGGAACCTTCTGTCACAATATTGCCCATGATTTGCCGATTACAGTCAATGACCCGAATTTGGAGCTGGAAATGCTTTTTATTGACGATTTGGTGGAGGAAATGCTTGATGCGCTTGAAGGTAAAGAACATCACTGCGAATTTGACGGTGTGAAAACAGTGTTGACGCCAGATGGAAAATATTGTGCTGCACCCGTTACACACCAGGCAACGCTTGGCAGAATTGTGGATCTTCTTGAAGTTTTTCACAATCAGCCGCAGACGTTGGTTATGCCGGAAATTCCACCGAACAGCTTTGAAAAGAAACTGTATTCCATGTATCTGTCGTATCTGCCGAAGGACAAGGTCGTTTTTGATTTGAAGATGAATACCGATGACCGCGGGAGTTTTACCGAATTGCTTAAAACGGCGAATTGCGGTCAGGTTTCAGTGAATATCTCAAAGCCGGGCATTACCAAAGGGCAGCATTGGCACAACAGTAAGTGGGAATTTTTCATTGTTGTGTCCGGTCACGGTTTGATTCAGGAACGCAAAATAGGTACCGATGAGGTGATTGAATTTGAAGTGTCAGGTGACAAAATTCAAGCGGTGCATATGCTGCCGGGATATACCCACAATATCATCAACCTCAGTGATACCGAAAATCTTGTCACCGTCATGTGGGCAAACGAGCCATTTGACCCGAATCATCCCGATACTTTTTTTGAGCCGGTAGAAAAAGAATAATTTTTAAGGAGCATTTTTATGAGTGAATTCAATGTGAATTGGAAAGACAACGGCAAATTAAAGTTGCTGATAATCGTAGGAACCCGCCCCGAAATCATTCGATTGGCCGCTGTGATAAAAAAATGCCGGAAGTATTTTGATACCATTCTCACCCATACGGGCCAAAATTATGACTACAATCTCAATGGTATTTTCTTTCGCGACCTTGCACTGGACGAGCCGGATGTGTATCTGAATGCGGTAGGAAATGACTTGGGAGAGACGATGGGGAACATCATTGCGTCGAGCTACCAATTGATGGCACAAATTCAGCCTGATGCAGTGCTGGTGCTTGGGGATACGAATTCCTGCCTGTCTGTTATCGGCGCAAAACGTCTGCATATCCCGATTTTTCATATGGAAGCGGGAAATCGCTGCAAGGATGAATGCTTGCCAGAAGAAACCAACCGACGTATTGTGGATATTATTTCCGATGTCAATCTCGCGTATTCAGAGCATGCACGGCGTTATCTTGCTGACTGTGGTTTGCCCAAAGAACGTACCTATGTTACAGGCAGTCCGATGGCGGAAGTGTTGCGCATGAATCTTGCGCCTATTCAAGATTCTGATATTCACGCGAAACTCGGTCTGGAAAAGGGCAAATATATCCTTCTTTCCGCACACCGTGAAGAAAATATTGACACGGAAAAGAATTTTCTCTCGCTTTTTACCGCTATCAATCAAATGGCGGAAAAATACGATCTGCCAATTCTGTATTCCTGCCACCCGCGCTCCAAAAAGCGTCTGGCGGAATCCGGCTTTGCTCTCGACAGTCGCGTGATTCAGCATGAACCACTTGGATTTCACGATTACAACTGCCTGCAAATGAACGCTTTTGCTGTGGTTTCTGACAGCGGCACACTGCCTGAGGAGAGCAGTTTCTTCACATCAATTGGATATCCTTTTCCTGCCGTGTGTATCCGCACATCCACTGAGCGTCCAGAGGCACTGGATAAGGGATGCTTTATTCTTTCTGGTATAGACACCAAAGGACTGCTTCAGGCCGTTGATACTGCGGTGGAAATGGTGCGCAACAGTGACAACGGCATTCCTGTACCCGATTATGTGGACGAAAATGTTTCTGATAAGGTTGTTAAAATAATCCAGTCATACACAGGCGTTGTCAATAAGATGGTCTGGCGTAAGGATTCGTAAACGGAAGGAGAGGGGCATTCATGAAAAAGATATATAATATCGCAGTAGCCGGTACCGGCTATGTTGGTCTGTCGCTGGCAGTGTTGCTGGCGCAGCATAATCATGTCACAGCAGTGGATATTATTCCCGAAAAAGTGAATCTTATTAACAACAAAAAATCGCCTATTCGCGACGATTATATTGAAAAATATCTCGCCGAGAAGGAGCTTGATCTGATCGCGACAACAGACGGCGAAGCTGCCTATTCGGACGCGGATTTTGTTATTATCGCTGCACCCACCAATTATGACAGTCAGAAGAACTATTTTGATACAAGCGCGGTGGAAGCGGTCATTCAATTGGTCATGAAGGTTAATCCGAAGGCCATAATGGTGATCAAATCTACGATTCCTGTTGGTTATACCAAGCTGGTCAGAGAGAAATTCGGCAGCGACAATATTATTTTTAGCCCTGAATTCCTGCGCGAATCCAAGGCTCTCTACGATAACCTCTATCCGTCCCGCATTATCGTCAGCACGGACGGTTCAGACAAACTGAATGAGGCGGCTCAGACCTTTGCTACGTTGCTTAAAGAGGGCGCTGAAAAGGAAAAAATTGATGTCCTTTTTATGGGTTTCACTGAGGCTGAGGCAGTTAAGCTGTTCGCCAATACCTATCTGGCGCTGCGTGTGTCGTATTTCAACGAGCTTGACACTTATGCCGAGATGAAGGGATTGGATACACAGGCCATTATCAACGGCGTGTGCCTTGATCCACGCATTGGCAGCCACTACAACAACCCGTCTTTCGGTTACGGCGGTTACTGTTTACCCAAGGATACCAAGCAGCTATTGGCCAATTATCAGGACGTACCTCAGAATATGATGTCCGCTATTGTGGAATCCAATCGTACCCGCAAGGATTTTATTGCCGACCGTGTGCTGCACATGGCAGGCTACTATGATTATTATGACCGTGGGGAATACAGTGCTGATTCGGAAAAAACTTGTACGATTGGCGTCTATCGACTGACGATGAAATCTAACAGTGACAACTTCCGCCAAAGCTCCATTCAGGGTGTTATGAAGCGTATCAAGGCAAAAGGCGCGACGGTTATTATCTATGAACCGACGCTGGAAGACGGAACGACATTTTTTGGTTCATTAATTGTCAACGATATTGAGAAATTTAAGAAGGACGCTGATGCTATCATAGCCAATCGGTATGATAGCATACTTGATGATGTGGAAGATAAGGTCTATACACGTGATTTGTTCCGCAGAGATTAACGGCTCTTTACAGGCAGTTTGGTTTGTCACATGATACAAGTCTTATGCTTTGACAAGTGGCTATCATTATAATCACCATCATAATAGTGATTTATGGGGCTGTCGCACAAGGGAAATTGTTACCGCCGAGCCATTCTGTCATCCAGAAGGCACTGTATAATGTCACACAGGCAAGGGTAATGTCAGGGAAAAGGCACAGTAAAATGTCAAGGAA
>CADCNI010000003.1 GCA_902802795.1 uncultured Ruminococcus sp. | reverse complement strand
CCCGTTTCAAAAAATGTGTCGTCAGTATTACTAAATGTTGAACTTTATATTAAATCTGTGGCAGAGGTTTTCGTGTCTTTTCTTAAGTGATTGACATTGCTAAAAATGTAGCTTACAACTTGGAAGGGTTGAACGAAAAAGATGCCACCTGATTATCTTCCCGTACCTTAGCTTAAACGATTTTGAAACGTTACAGGATTTAAAGCGAATTTTTTTATTCAAGTGACATTCCAAAATTATCCGGAAGTATCCCGTTCCGTACACGAGCTGTTTCGATGGGAGTTATGACAAATTCTGAATAATGATTTTCTTGCAGTGCCTACTCAGGAACGCTTCATCGGAAGATGATCTCATGGTGAATCAGGCAACATCAGATTCCTTGGCATTTTCACTGATTCCTTCTCCATAAGTATTACGGTGATGGAATCTTTATCTGCCTTACCTTCTGAACTTCCGTATGGGATTTGAACAAGTTCGGCGCGCTGGTGAGCACATGGCTGCGTTGTCGTCCTAGGTGGGCGCCAGCCCACCGTCGTCCTCCGCCTTGCCCTGCACTCACCATCATCGACTCCTTTTGTCTCCCTGATTATTTGGATTGCTATAGAACATCAATCCTCGCTCATGATCTGCTTTAGGGGGATTTTTTTCATTGCCCGACCGTAGGCGAACATAATGCCCTCATATACGATAACGAAAAGAACGAGCATGACAAAGCAGACGGGGAAATCAAATTCATATTCCGGAACGCCCTCAACGCCCGCAAAAACAATATCAACCATAATTTTCAGCAGGACATATTGATAGAGGGAGCCGAGTACAAAGCCGATATACGCCGCAGGACGGTAGCCGTCGAGGACGGAGCGCTTGCAATCCCTGCTGTCATACCCGAACACCCGCATCATTGCGATATTCTTTTGGTTGGAGCGTATCACAGAGGTCATGGCAATGTACAGCGTGGTAAACGCCAGTACGATTCCGATGATAAAGATCATGAATCCCATCATTTCGCTTGCCAAATCCTTCATGCTTGCCGACATCTGCACCATAGAGGAAAAGCAAAACGAGGAAAAAACGATAAAGAATACGAGTGTTTTACGGCTCCTCAATACGGAGCTTTTCATTTCGGCAACAAAGTCTTTTTTGTCCTTGCCGTCACGGTTTTTGCCTTTGGCTTTTACGATTCCCTTGAGCAGATTCACACAGGGCTGATGGAGCTTGATCACACTGTAGCCGACGGCAATCAGACCGAATACCAGCGTCGGAAGGATTAGCAGCAAAAACAATAAGACAGGGTGGAAGGAAGCGGACATTTCGGGCAGATAGCCCTCGGCATTCTGCTTTCTATAGAAGGCGGGCATCAGCAGGAAGGATAACAGCCAGCCCGTCAGACAACCTGTAAAGACGCTCAGTCCGAAAACGGAGAAGCCCCTTGCTATTCTGAAATCGGAGTAGCCAAGCGCTTTTAAGATACCGATTTCCTTGGAATGGCTGTCGATATAATGCTTGATATAAAAGAACAGCATGACGACGGTGGTGGCCGCCAGACAGCCGCCGCTGACTGAGCAAACGACCTTGGAGGTCATCAACTGCGCGTCGTAAAAGACCTGTGCCATCGGATTGATCTGATCCGCCATCGCCTTCAGGTCAAGATAATAGTTCAGAAACAAATTGCATACAGTCACCGCGCAGCACGCCATGATGGAAATGCCGAACAGCTTGACACTGTCTTTGATACTGACAATCATACCGTCACCACCCGATCTCATAGGCGGTTTTTTTGTCGGCGTTCTCAGCGACGCTGACGATTTTACCGCTGTTCATATGAATGATTCTGTCGGCAGTTTCGGCTATATTGCCGTTATGCGTTACCATAATCATTGTAAAGTCCTGTTCCTTTTGCAGCCGGATGATGTAATCCAGCACCAGCCTGCCTGTTTTTTCATCTAGTGCCCCTGTCGGCTCGTCGAGGAAGAGCACCCTAGGATGCTTCGCAAGCGCTCTGGCGATAGCGACTCTCTGCTGTTCTCCGCCGCTCAGCTCGGAGGGGAATTTCTTGCGCTTGTCAGACAGCCCAACCGCTTCAATATACTTGAGATACTCCTTATTATGGTCGAGGTCTGCGCCCAACCTTACGTTTTTTTCAACCGTCAGATGGGGGAGCAGGTAATACTGCTGAAAAATATAAGCGGTATTGTCACGCCGGAATTTTGTCAGCTCCTTTTCGCTCATCTGATCGAGCCGCTGACCGTCATAGGAAACGAAACCGCCGTCCGAAGGTTCCAAGCCGGAGATGATATTCAAAAGCGTGGATTTTCCCGAACCTGACGCGCCGAGAATCACAATGAATTCACCGTCCCGGATACGGACAAAAACGTCGTCCAACGCCTTGAAGCGGCTTTCTCCTTTTCCGTAATACTTAGTGAGACCTTTTATGTCTATCATATTGCTTTACCTCTTTCTTTCAATTTTTCTAAGAGCAATGCCCGGAATACATCTGTCAGCATTTCTTCTGTTTGCTCATCGTTGAAGCGGCACATGGAGGTAGCGCACAGCGTGGCAATGCCGTGCGAGTAAATCCACAGGTGCCGGTACAGAATCACCGCGTCCTCAGTCGATACGGGGTATTGGTCTGTAATGGATTGTAAGATGGCGGAATAGTTGCCGTCAATTTCGGGAAGAATTTTGTGAATATCGATTTCATCCGATCGTTTTTGCATAAACAGGAGCTGAAACAGCTTCGGTTCCTCCATTGAAAACCGGATATACGCCTTGCCGACGCCCTTGAAGGCGATATCCTGCTCCAAGCCCTGCCGGATATAATCGGAGTAGATCTCACGCGCCTTTTGCTCTATTCCTTCGATCACTTCGGCCATACTCTCAAAAACGGTAAAAATCGGTCTTGGAGAGCTTCCGAGGAAATGGCCGATTTCCCGCGCTGTCACAGCTGCCATATTCCGCTTACGCAAGATAGCCAATCCCGCGTCAATGATTTCCGCTCTTGTAAACTTGGCTTTTGGCGGCATAACAGACCCCTTTCTAAAACAATTGTATTGCAACGCTTGTTTTATTATAGCAGAGTGTTTTTGATTTGTCAATATAGGTTTGGCTTTGTATTTCCCTGCTTATCCTTTTTCCGATGGCTTATACAAAAAAGCGCACAGATTTTCTACCCGCACGCTTGATTGACTGAGTATTGAATTTTCTTGAAAAAAGGGGGAAGCAAGGCTCAAAAAAGATGCAACAGGGGTTCGAGTCCGTACAAAGCGCAAAATCAGCCAAATGCATCTACGGAAAAACCTTGCCGTTTTTTGCCCCCTAAAACCACGAAAAACCCCTAAAATAGGGGCTTTTCGGGAGGTGCATCTTTTTTGTTCACCGACTTGGTGGACGCAAACGGACTCGAACCGCCGACCTCCTGCGTGTGAAGCAGGCGCTCTAACCAGCTGAGCTATGCGTCCATACCGTGGAGCTGATGAGGGGACTTGAACCCCTGACCTGCTGATTACGAATCAGCTGCTCTACCAACTGAGCCACATCAGCAAAATTGATTCCGGTCATCCGAACCGAAAGTGATTATACCATAAACCAAGCCGCGTGTCAATAGTTTTTTTCAATATTTTTTTATTTGCGTCATTTTTTTTGCGTTTTTTCGCGAGAGAATATCTGAAACGAACAGGCAGTTGATTGTCAGCGGCAGCGGATGTGATGAATTACCGCCACTTGTACGTGACAGTAATTCATCACCATGACTGTCGTTGTGTTCCTGCCTTATTGCAGTACCGTTTTGAGATAGTGTCCGGTGTAGGAGGCCGGTACCTGCGCAACTTCTTCGGGCGTGCCGCAGGCCACTACGGTGCCGCCGCGGTTTCCGCCTTCGGGGCCAAGATCAATGATATAATCCGCTGTCTTGATGACGTCCAGATTGTGTTCGATGACCAGAACGGTGTTGCCGCCGTCCACCAGCGTTTGCAGCACCTCGATGAGGCGGTGAACGTCGGCGGTATGCAGACCCGTCGTCGGTTCGTCCAGCACAAAGATAGTCTTGCCGGTTGCGCGCTTGGAAAGCTCGGTAGCGAGCTTGACGCGCTGTGCCTCACCGCCGGAAAGGGTGGTGGCGGACTGTCCGATCTTGATGTACCCAAGTCCCACATCATAGAGCGTCTTGAGCTTGCGCACGATCTTGGGATGATTCTCAAAGAAAGCTACGCCGTCCTCCACCGTCATGTCAAGCACGTCGGCAATGCTCTTGCCCTTGTATTTGACTTCCAACGTCTCTCGGTTGTAGCGTTTGCCCTTGCAGACCTCGCAGGGAACGTAAACGTCGGGCAGAAAGTGCATTTCAATTTGGATGATGCCGTCGCCCTCGCACGCCTCGCAGCGTCCGCCTTTTTTGTTGAAGGAAAAGCGCCCCGCGTCGAAGCCCCGCAGCTTGGATTCCTGCAAATTGGCGAATAAATCACGGATGTCGGTGAAAACCCCCGTATAGGTCGCCGGGTTGGAACGCGGCGTTCTGCCGATGGGAGACTGGCTGATGTCCACCACCTTGTCCAGATGTTCCAGCCCTTCGACGCGGTCGTGCTTGCCCCAGATGATGCGCGCGCGGTTGAGATCGCAGGCGAGGCGCTTGTAGAGAATCTCGTTGACCAGCGAGCTTTTGCCGGAACCCGACACGCCTGTAACGCAGGTGAAGGTGCCGAGGGGAATGGAAACGTCGATGTGCCGGAGGTTGTTCTCGGCAGCGCCTACGATTTTGAGCCAATGCCCGCTGCCGGGACGGCGTTTGTCGGGGACGGGGATTTTCCGTGTGCCGCTCAGATATTGCCCGGTGACGGAATTCTCACATTTGATCAGGTCTTCTACCGTTCCGGCAAAGACCACCTCGCCGCCGTGAACGCCCGCGCCGGGTCCGATATCCACCACATAATCCGCCGTGCGGATGGTGTCCTCGTCATGCTCCACCACAATGAGGGTGTTGCCGAGGTCGCGCAGCCGCTGCAAGGTGGCGAGGAGTTTGTCATTGTCCCGCTGGTGCAGTCCGATGCTCGGTTCGTCGAGAATATACAGCACGCCGGTCAGATAGGAGCCGATCTGCGTGGCGAGGCGGATGCGCTGGCTTTCGCCGCCCGACAGCGTCCCCGATGAACGGGAGAGCGTCAGGTATTCCAGGCCGACGTTGTGGAGGAAGCCGAGGCGCAGCCGCACTTCTTTCAGAATGCGGTCGGCGATGAAGTGTTCATGCTCCGTCAGTTCGAGTTTATCGAGAAAATCGAGCGCCTCCGTGACCGACAGCTTGCAGAAATCCGCGATATTCAGACCGCCCACCGTTACGGAGAGAATCTCCGGCTTCAAGCGGTCGCCCTTGCAGAAGTCGCAGGGGACTTCGGTCATCAGCGGTTCGATGTCGTGCTTGGACCAGGAGCTTTGCGTTTCGGCGTAGCGGCGTTCCAGATTGGGGATAATGCCCTCAAATTTCGCGGAGAATTTGCTTCTTCCCATTGTGCTCATGCGGGTAAATTCCATTTGTTGGTCGCCCGATCCGTAAAGCAGGACGTTGCGCGCTTCTTCACTCATCTTATTGATGGGCGTGTCAATGGTAAAGCCGTATTCTTTGCCTAACCCCTTGAAATACATCATAGCAAAGGAGTTTTCGTCGGTAGAGTACCAGCCCGACGCGCGCACCGCGCCTTTGCGCAGGGAGAGCGAACGGTCGGGAATGACCAGATCGGGGTTGACCTTCATGAAGATGCCCAGACCGGTGCAGTGTTCGCAAGCGCCCTGCGGACTGTTGAAGGAAAACATACGGGGGGTGAGTTCCTCCATGCTGATGCCGTGTTCCGGGCAGGCGTAGTTCTGGGAGAACAGGATATCCTCGCCGCCTACCACATTCACGATGGAAACGCCGTCCGTCAGATGGGAGGCGGTTTCGATGGAGTCGGCCAGACGGCTGCGGATGTCGGGTTTGATGACCAGACGGTCTACCACCACTTCGATGTTGTGGCGGATGTTTTTTTCCAGCTTGATTTCCTCCGAGAGATCGTAAATATTGCCGTCGATGCGCACGCGCACGAAGCCGGATTTGCGTATGCTGTCGAGTTCTTTAGCGTGTGTGCCTTTTTTCGCCTTGATGATGGGCGCCATAATCTGAATTTTGGTGCCCTGCTCCATTGCCAGCACGCGGTCTACAATCTGATCGACGGTCTGCTGCTGGATTTCGCGGCCGCAGATCGGACAGTGCGGAATGCCGATGTGCGCGTAGAGCAGTCGCAGATAGTCGTAGATTTCCGTCACCGTGCCGACGGTGGAGCGGGGATTTTTGGATGTGGTTTTCTGGTCGATGGAGATGGCGGGGGAGAGACCCTCGATGGAATCCACCTCCGGCTTGCTCATCTGTCCCATAAACATACGCGCATAGGACGACAGCGATTCCATATAACGTCGCTGTCCCTCGGCAAAGATGGTGTCAAAGGCGAGCGAGCTCTTGCCCGAACCCGACAGTCCCGTAAAGACCACCATCTTGTCGCGCGGAAATTCCACATTGATATTTTTGAGGTTGTTTTCCTGTGCGCCCCTCACCACAATTTTTTCCATTGCCATATTGTTTATATTCTCCTCCTAAAAAGTTGTAATTATCTATGTGCAAAGCCGCGAAGTCCGCCGTTTTTCCCAAGGCTTCCCACTCCATTTACTCTGCTACTGATCCGGCGTTTCCTTAACATAAACGATTTTCGCGTCATTGCTTCCTCTTTCAAATACGTAAATTCTTTCGCATGTGGGACACCGCCAGACATCATATTTCGGCAAAGGAATCATCCATTGCTGAATATGCTCGCGATTGCAGATGTTTTCCCACTCCGTATCCGTAAAAACGATCAGATTTACCTCATTGGGCGCCTGTGAATTACTTAAAGCCTGCCCGCATTTACAAGTCATTCTTGCCGTCATTTACCTCTCCCAAAATAAAATCGGTTTCCTGTTCTTTCAGGCGTTTTCTGAAATCATCCACGCATTTTTCATATTGTTCGCGGTCGAATGACCAATGCGGATATGCCACCCACAAAACGTCGCTGTCGTCCTGCAAATGCGGTTTGATATAATTCATCATGCGGCGGCGGTTTTCCTCCTCCCAGTGATCGCCAATCCACTGCCGCCATTGTTCGCTGTCAATCCCGGCGCAGGCGATATTGCCGCCGTATCTGACCCAATCTTCGTCGCTGTAGCTTTCATGGTGCAGGATGCCATAGAGCCGGATGTCGTCGGTGCAATGCTCTTTGCGCCAAAAGCCGATTGCGTCCCAATACACGCGGTTTTGCGTCTTGCGGATTTTCGCCAGCACGACAATGCAGCTCAGGTCGAGATCGTCCTCGCAGACCAGAATGGGGACATTGACGGTGTCCTCGCAGTCGATCAGGTGCCATATCAGATTTTTCTCGGCGGTCACAAGCAGCGCATTGCCCCACGCGGGGTAAAGCCATTTGCAATCGGTTTCGTTCTCGCTTGCCATCCATTCGCTGAGATGTGCGGCAATCGTTTTTCCGTCCACCGTCGGATATTCCTGCTCATACCCCCAGGGCGTCATGACTGCTTTTGCTTCGATTTGGTTCAACTGAAATCATCTCGTTTTCTCTATCCGTTTTCCAATATGATTTCATCTTCAAAATCATCAGGACAACTGACATACAAATCAATATCGAGTTCCGTTCCTGTGTCACAGCAGAACTGCATTACCTCCAGAGAAGGTGCCAGACAAGGCACGTCCTCATCAAAGCGAACGGTGGGGACAATCTCCAGCGTGAAGGCCACGTCGAACTCCCGTTTGATTTCTCTCAAGATCTCCACTTTTGGCAGAAGCGGCGCGATGGTTTTCATCATCTGATGCTCCACGAGTATGTCGTACTCCTTGCAGGTGCCGAATTGCCATGCGGCGAAGTCATAGGCGGTGCCGTTGCTTCGTTTGTCTCCGATTTTGTGGGATGCTTCCGGCGCAAGTCCCAATCGCTCCGATATCACATCCGGGTCAAAATCCCCTTTGATGCAGAAATAGGTGCAGCAGTTCGTATGTTCAGCATGGGTGTATATTTTTTCAAGTTTTTCCAGTTTATCAAGTTTTTCCAGTGGCATTCTGTTACGTACCTCGTTTCATTTCACATTTCACACTTCACATTTCACGTTAAAACAGCATTTCCATCATTTTCTCCGGGTTGTTTAAGAAACGTCTGGTCAATTGAAAATGCTCGGTTTGCTGATACGGCACCGTCCGGATGCTGTCCTCGGTCAGCTCTACCACCTGCGCGTGGGGAAAAGCCATGAGGATAGGGGAGTGGGTGGCGATTATGAACTGCGAATGCTTTTGCAGCAATTCGTTCATCAGCACCATCAGCGTCATCTGACGCGACGGGGACAGCGCCGCCTCCGGCTCGTCCAGCAGATAAAGACCGTTGCCGCCGAAGCGGTTTTTGAAAAGCGCCAGAAAGCTTTCGCCGTGGGATTGCTCGTGCAGCGATACGCCGCCGTAGCTTTCGATCACGGGAGCGCCGAAAGACGGTTCGCTGTCAAGGAGGTCGATGTAGGACGCGACATTGTAAAAACTCTCGGCGCGCAGGAAGAAGCCGTCGCGCGGGCGAACACCCTTGACAACGGTGATAAACTCGTTGAGAGGGGAATGCGTTTCGGCGGTGGCAAAGTTGAAATTGCGCGTGCCGCCTTCGGGATTAAAGCCCATGGCAACGGCAACCGCTTCGAGCAAAGTGGATTTGCCTGTGCCGTTTTCTCCCACAAAGAATGTCACGTCAGAGGTGAGGCGCAGTTCCACGATCTGGCGGAGATGGCGCACCACAGGTAATTCCGACAGATACGATGACGGCGGCGGCGCGGATTTGAGATAGACCGATTGGATGTAATGGGGCATGATGAGGACTCCTTTTTGTGAGAAAATGCATAGAAAAGAGGATAAACGGAAAGTTCTGCGCCTGCGCTGGATATCCTACTTCCACACCGTCGTTATTTCTTCTCCAATTCCTTAATCCGATCTCTCAGATACGCCGCCTGCTCAAAGTCGAGAAGCTTCGCCGCCTGTTTCATCTGTTTGGTCAGTTCGTTGATGAGGTGTTCCCGCTCGGATTTGGTCAGTTTCTTGCCGTTCCTTTTGACGCTGCCGTTTTCGTCGTGCTGGGTGATTTCGATCACGTCCGCGACCTTTTTGATGATGGTTTTGGGGGTGATGTCGTGTTCCTCGTTGTACTTCATCTGAATGGCGCGGCGGCGGGCGGTTTCGGTGATGGCGCGTTCCATGGAGGGGGTGACGCTGTCGGCGTACATGATGACCGTTCCCTCGGCGTTGCGGGCGGCTCTGCCGATGGTCTGTATGAGAGAGGTTTCGCTGCGCAGGAATCCCTCTTTGTCCGCGTCGAGTATCGCCACCAGCGACACTTCGGGGATATCCAGTCCTTCACGCAGCAGGTTGATGCCGATCAGGGTGTCAAATTCGCCCAGACGCAGATCGCGGATGATCTCCATGCGTTCCACCGTGTCGATGTCATGGTGCAGATAGCGCACCCGCATGCCCAGCGACTCCATGTATTCGGTGAGGTCTTCCGCCATCTTTTTGGTGAGCGTTGTCACCAGCGTGCGGAAACCGTTGGCGGCGCGCGTGTTGATTTCGGAGATCAGATCGTCGATCTGTCCCTCGGTGGGACGGACGGAAATCTTGGGATCCACCAGTCCCGTGGGACGGATGACCTGCTCCACAATCTGCGCGCTGTGCTCCTTTTCAAAGGGACCCGGCGTAGCGCTGATATAGATTGCCTGATGGATCAGGGAGTAGAATTCGTCGAATTGCAGCGGGCGGTTGTCGTAAGCCGAGGGCAGACGGAAGCCGTAGTCGATGAGGTTTTTCTTGCGGGCGTGGTCGCCGGCGTACATGGCGCGCACCTGCGGCAGGCTGACGTGCGACTCGTCCACAAAGAGAAGAAAGTCGTCGGGAAAATAATTGATAAGAGTAAAGGGAGGCGTGCCGGGTTCTCTGCCCGACAGCACGCGGGAATAGTTTTCGATGCCGGGGCAGAAGCCGCATTCCATGAGCATTTCCATGTCGTAGTTGACGCGCTGCTCGATGCGCTGCGCCTCGATGAGCTTGTTGTTCTGCTGGAAATACTGAATACGTTCCCGCAGTTCATCCTGGATGTCGTCGAGCGCCTTGCCCATTTTGACTTCGGGAACGATGTAATGCGACGCGGGATAGATGGCGATGTGGTTCAGAACCGCCTTGAGTTCGCCCGTGACATAATTGATCTCGGAAATGCGGTCGATTTCATCCCCGAAGAATTCGATGCGGATGACGGTTTCCTTGGAATAGGAGGTAAAGACCTCCACCACATCCCCCCGCACGCGGAAGGTGTTGCGGGCAAATTCGATGTCGTTGCGGCTGTACTGGATCTCGGTCAGCTTTTTTAGCACGTCGTCGCGGCTTTTCTCCATGCCGGGGCGCAGGGAAAGCACCATGTTGCGGTAGTCGATCGGGTCGCCCATACTGTAGATGCAGGAAACCGAGGCCACGATGATGATATCCCGCCGTTCCGACAGTGCCGAGGTGGCGGAGTGGCGCAGACGGTCGATTTCGTCGTTGACGGAGGAATCCTTTTCGATGTAGGTGTCGGTGGTGGGAATGTAGGATTCCGGCTGGTAGTAATCGTAGTAGCTGACGAAGAATTCCACCGCATTTTCCGGGAAGAATTCGCGGAACTCGTTGCAAAGCTGTGCCGCCAGCACCTTGTTGTGCGCCAGCACAAGCGTGGGCTTGTTCATGCGGGCGATGACGTTGGCCATTGTGAAAGTTTTGCCGCTGCCCGTTACGCCGAGAAGCGACTGTTCATGATATCCCTTTTTCAGTCCCTCTACTAATTTTTCAATCGCCTCCGGCTGATCGCCTGTGGGCTGATAATCCGAAACTAGTTTGAAATGGTCCATCGCAATCCCTCCGTTTGGTTGCCATCAACACAATTGCCTCATGTAAAATAGTATTATACCACAAAGCTGCGGCAGATACAATCCTATGGTAAAAAACATTATATCACATATTTCGCAAAAACGCAATTACATTTTTGTGAATTTGCGGTTAAATAATCAGATTTGAGAAACCGAAAAAGTGGAAAACAATTGGCAGATTTACAACTTAGGGAAATTAACTCCCTCCGTCACGCCTGCGGCGTGCCACCTCCCTCAAAGAGGGAGGCAATATCCGGCTCCCTCCCTGAGGGAGCTGTCAGCGAAGCTGACTGAGGGAGTGCTTAAGTTGTGGATAGTGATTGACAAATATTGGAATAACAGAAAATTCTGTGGACTTGTCTAAAAATATCTTTGGCTGCATAAAATAGGGTTGCATGATATTTATGGGAAAGGATCGGAATCCGTAAGATGAAAAATAGCAAAGAACGGAAAAACAGAATGAAACTTCCAAATAAAATCACCGCCGCATTCACGGCTTTGCTGATGCTGTTCGCTGTGTTTTCGGGGGATGTCTGGGCGGCTGCAGAACAGCAATCCCAGCAGGCCGCCAAGGTGCAGACACAAAAAACAGACACTCAAAACAATAGTGCCGCTGACCAAAAAACGGAGCAAAAAGAAAACCCCGCAGGGGTAAGCGATCCGCTCGGACTGACCGCCAAGGCCGCCGTATTGATGAACGCGGAAACGGGGCAGATTGTCTACGCGCTCAATGCGCAGCAGCAGCTTCCCGAAGCGTCGATCACCAAGATCATGACCATGCTGCTGGTGTTTGAAGCGTATGACGCGGGCAGGCTGACAATGGAGGAAAACGTGACATGCAGCGAATATGCCGCGTCGATGGGCGGTTCGCAGATCTGGCTGGAGCCGAACGAGCAGATGACGGTGCATGAACTGATCAAGGCGGCGCTGGTGGGTTCCGCGAATGATGCGTGCGTGGCATTGGGCGAGCATATCGCGGGTTCCAACGAGGCGTTTGTCTCGATGATGAACGACCGCGCGGAGGAACTCGGCATGACCAACACCTTCTATGTCAACTGCACGGGGCTGGACGCGGACGGACATGTGACATCGGCGGAGGATATCGCCATTGCGTCGGCGGAACTGCTCAAGCATGAGGCGGTGCTCAATTATACGAAAATCTGGATGGACACCCTGCGCGGCGGAGCGTTGCAGCTTACCAATACCAACAAGCTCATCAAGCAGTACAGCGGCGCGATCGGACTGAAAACCGGCACGACCAGCAAGGCGGGATGCTGCATTTCGGCGGCGGCGCAGCGGGACGGCATGACGATGATCGCCGTGATTCTCGGTGCGCCGGACAGCAAGAGCCGCTTTGGCGACGCGAAAAAGCTGCTCGATTACGGTTTTGCCAACTGGGAAATCAAAGATGTGTCCGACATTGCCGTGGAACTGCCGGAGATTCCCGTGACGGGCGGCATGGAAAAAACGGTAGGCGCTTATGCGGATATTTCCGGCAAGATACTCACCGAAAAGGGCAAATCCAAGGAAATCAAGGCGGTGGTCGATCTGCCCGAAACCCTCGAAGCGCCGATTGAACTTCAGCAGCCCATCGGCACGGTGCGGCTGATGCTGGGCAGTGAAACAGTGGGAATTTACGACGTGTGCTCCGACCGCGCTTCCCAAAAGGTCACCTTCGGCGCTGCACTGCGGGAACTGCTGCGCGGCATTGTGAAGAATTGATTTTTTCACGAATCCGGGTAAAGAGTGGAAAAAGAAAAGCAAAAAAACAGCGCATGCTGTCCGGTTTCTCCGTGAGAGAACGACGGCATGCGCCTATTTTGTATGACAAAGTATTAGTACACTTTTGTTTTAACAATAAAAACGCCAAAATTTCAAAAATTGAAAAAAACAGGGTAAAAATGAAAGTTTATTTACAATTTATTATCCAAATCAAAAAAGAATGTATTATAATAAGTAATACCAAAAGAACCGTTTAGGAGGTCATTACCAATGCCAAAAGCCAACAGCAACAAGGATTACAGTGAGAAAATGGCGGAAAACCTCAAAAAAGCGTTAACCGAAATGCTGATTCTCTCGTTTCTCTCCAAGAAAGACATGACCATTTATGAGATTCTCACCATTCTCGATAAGCAGAGCAATTCCATCTGCAAGATTCAATATCCCTACGGCGTGATTTACAGAATGTCCGACAGGGGGTACATAGAGATTGCGGGCAAGGCCGTTTCCGACGACCGCCGCCGCATTCACTACCGCATCACCGATATGGGACGGGAATATCTGGAAAAGATCACCCGCGAATATCACAACTTCCTCTCCGGTATTGACATGATTCTCGCTTATGTGGAGACCATCGGCACGGAATCGGAAGACAAGTGAGGTTTTTTCTATCCTGACAAAATCAATCAGACCGCACGGCACGGTATGTGTCTGGACGGTCTGATTTTTATTATGGCAGTTTACTTTGTATTATCCTTCGATTTCTTCGTACTGGAAGAAATCCACCGGGCAGCCGTTGCGGATGAGTTTGTGAACGATGTGTTCGGTGTACCAGCCGATGTCGGTGATTTCGTAAAAATCTTCTCCCACCGTCTTGCGGTTGATGTTGAGCATAATCATGATGCTCGCGGTGCTTTCCGCCAGCAGGGTAATGCCAATGTCGGTGTCGAGGTAATACATGACAACGCCCACCATTTCGCCGTGCTCCTGCTTGCGCCCGATCAGACTGTAGACCTCGCCCTCGGTCAGCGTTTCACCCATCTGCCAGTTGTAATCTCCGCGGTCACCCAGCGGCAGGTATTCTACGTTTTCATCCTCGTCAAAAAAGCTCCATCCGACGATATCCAGCAGTTCGATGACTTCCGAAATCCTGTCGGAATACCTCCGGCAGTTGATCTCTATACTCGCTTCCTTTGCCATATCCTTTGCCTCCAAAACCATTCGTTGTGATACGATAGTGACAAGCTATATTTTAATTATAACACGATTTTACCAGTATGCGGCAACAAATCATAAACACTGTATGAATTTTTTTCATTTTTATGAAACAGCGAGAAAACCTGAAAGGCTATTAACTCGGCGATTAAATACAGATAATATTCACCTTTACAAATAGGGCAAAGTATGCTAAAATAGAAGCATGGAAAAGGAAGAAAAAACAGACTATAAAACATGTACACCCGAGGTATTATACGAAGCGAGAAAAACCGTAATAAAGATGTGGAAAAAAGATAAACCGATAGAGGAGATCGCAGAAATTACAGGTTTTGCCACGAATACAATCTACATTATGATACGCAAGTATAAAGCCGGTGGAATCAGTGCATTGAAACCCCAGAAGCGCGGACGGAAATCGGGAGAGAAACGAACACTTACCCCTGAACAAGAACAAGACATTATAAAGTGTATTACTGAGAAGAATCCTGATCAGTTAAAATTGAAATGCTGTTTGTGGACTCGTGATGCAGTACAACAACTGATCAAGCAACGCCATGGGATAACTATGCCTATACGCACGGTGGGAGACTATCTCAAGCGATGGGGATTTACGGTACAGAGACCCATGAAGCAAGCAATGAATCAAAAGCCTGAACAGGTTCAGGAATGGCTGAAAAAAGAATACCCCAGCATTCATGAAGCCGCCAGAAAAGAGGGCGCAGAGATATTTTGGGGTGATGAAACAGCGGTACAAAACAAGAGCAATTACGCAAGAGGGTATGCGCCAAAGGGACAGACCCCCGTTTTAAAAGTGCAATCAAAGAAACTGCATATCAATATGATCAGTGCTATTAGCAATCAAGGCAAAATACACTTTATGTTCAGCGATCAATCTTTCAATTCTGAAAGGCTGATTGAGTTTTTGGAGCGTCTGATCAAAGACGTTGGTCGCAAAATCTATCTAATTCTTGATAACCTTCGTGCGCATCATAGCAACGCAACCTCCGAATGGGTGGCGAAGCATAAGGAGCAAATTCAACTGTTCTTTCTTCCTCCCTATTCTCCGGAATACAACCCAGACGAGTATTTAAATCATGATTTAAAACAGTCCATTGGGACAAGACAAATGGTGAGGGACAAAGAAGAACTTCAATCCCGTGCCGATGATTTTATGGAGCAATTATCTGATGATTCCGACCATGTTAAATCCTATTTTAAGCATCCTAAACTTAAAGAATATGACGATTTTGAGGACTAATCTTTTTATCTATATTTTATTGCCGGAGTAATAAAAACGACGGTTCAGCGTGCTGCTTCCAATGCGCAAAGCAGGCTGACCGTCGTTTTTTGTGGCAAAAATCCCGACTTACACACGGGTCATAAAAACATCGCGTTTACGGGGCAATAATCGTCGTTTTTGATTTCCCAAAAAGCTGGTTTCAAGCAACTCTCATAACGCAAACACGTCACTTCCCACTCAGTTGTGACCCACCTGCAAGTCGGGATTTTTTGTGGTAATGTCACTTTATCGTCGGATTTTGTTTTATGGAATTATAAATGAGCATATTCGTTATATTGTACAAAGGGCAATGGACAATCGCGCCATGTTGGGGACGGCGTCCTCGACGTCCCGATGCAATACGGCTGAATTCTATCGCAAAATAGGACATTTATATGCGGTACGTTATTCGTATTCGCCTCAATGCACCTAATCTTCAAGTGCGTTCTGCCGGGACGTTTTTTCTCCAGGGAGGCCGTCCCCTACATTTGGTACGTTTTACCAATCATGCTCATTTATAGTTATGGAAAACAGGCTGTGACGATGGTTCAGGTTTATCAGTTGACCGCTTTTTCGATTTCGTCCGCGGCTTCTTCCATATAGTCGCCCTCAAAGAGTTCGATCAGACCGTTGTCGCAGTTGTTCGCAAGCACCGGGTCGATGGGCAGCTTGGTCAGCACCTTCAGACCGAATTCGGCGGCGACCGCTTCGGTCTTGCTCTCACCGAATACGCTGATCTTTCTGCCGCAGTCGGGACATGCCACATAGCTCATGTTCTCCACAATGCCGAGAATCGGAATGTCCATCAGCTTGGCCATATTGACCGCCTTCGCCACGATCATGGAAACCAGTTCCTGCGGAGAGGTGACGATCACAATGCCGTCGAGCGGAATGGACTGGAACACCGTCAGCGGCACGTCGCCCGTTCCGGGAGGCATATCCACAAACATATAGTCCACGTCCTTCCAGATCACGTCCGTCCAGAACTGCTTGACCGCGCCCGCGATGACAGGACCTCTCCAGACGACCGGATCGGTTTCGTTGTCGAGCAGCAGGTTGACCGACATCATCTGGATGCCCGTCTTGGTCACGGCGGGAATGAGATAATCCTCCATGCCCTTTGCCTTTTCCTTCACGCCGAACGCCTTGGGAATGGAGGGACCCGTTACGTCCGCGTCAAGAATGGCGGTCTGAAAGCCGCGACGGTTGAAAGTGACCGCGAGAAGCGAGGTGACAAGGGATTTGCCGACGCCGCCTTTGCCGCTGACCACGCCGATGACCTTCTTGACGCTGCTCATATCGTTGAGCTTTTCCAGAAAATCCTCCTTCGAGGGCTGACGGCTGGAGCAGTCCACGGAACAGGAACTGCAATCATGTGTACATTCGCTCATAAATCAAAAAACTCCTTACCAGATGTATTTGTTACTATTATACCGCAAAAATCAAAAATAGCAATGGATTTCGATATTTTTTTGTCAAATTCACAATCTGTTGAGAAAAAATCGGCAAAGATGGCTTATAATAGTAACTGATAAAAGAAAGGGGGTTCCCTCATGAGTGACCGTGTTGTTTTGGAAGAAGCGAGTAAAATCGACTGGTCGAGGCTTTGCTCCGGCTGGGGCGGCTGTGACGATGTGCTCCGCGGACTGGCGCATATCACCGACCCCGACCCGCGGGTGCGGCAGGAGGCCTATTGGTGTCTTGACAATCATGTGGTGGTGCAGCGCACGCTCTATGAAGGCGCGTTTTATGTGATTCCTTTTGTACTCGAATGGCTGCGGCAAACCGACGCGCGGCAGACGGAGCGGGAGGAGCTGTACGACCTTCTCATCGAAATCGCGGGCGGGTACGGCAGCCCTTTGGATACGGTGGAATTTGAGGTGGTCACGCGTCCGTTTGTGTATTACCTGCCGAAGCGCGGCGGCAGGCTGCGCTCCCTCAATCAAGTCTGCCGGGAAGCCGTGACGGCGGGGTGGGAACTCTACCGCGCCGACGCGCTGAATCCCGCCGCTCCGGGTTTTCTCCGCTGTGACGCGCTGACGGTCATGGATATGGCAAGCGGGGGCAGTGTGGCGGCACAGACCGTCATGTGGGAGATTGCCGACAAGGAGCCGGACAGCGAAGCAGGTCAGTTCGCCCGGGAATGCCTGTCGGAATATGTCAGCCGCGAAAAAAACGCAAACCGGAAGTCGCTGACGGGGTGCGACGACAAAACCAAGGCGGGTCTTCTTCTCGCCGTGGCGGAGAAGGCGCTGGTACGCAGCGGACAGCGGGGCGCGTCCTATGAATTCGCCCTGAACGCGATGAACCAATGCCGCACATGGCATATGGGCTTTTTGAAAACCGTGAGCGCCGACACGCTCTACCGCCTGATCGACAGCGAGGACGGCAGCAATTTTGAAGCATTCGCCCGCAGCGGGGAAAGTCCCGAAGCAAGGCAGTTGTGGCGACTGCTGGCCGACGCGGTTGCCTATATCGCGTGGACGGCGTACCGCATGGAAAATGCCGCCGCTTTGCCGCCTATGCTGCGCGGAATTGACGGACAGTTGTTCTTCACCGTAATGGACGAAGCCATCGAGAGCGACTTTCTCACGCGGGACGAGATTGAATTTATGCTGAAATAGGATAATATTAAACAGGAGGATGGTTTCATTATGAGTATGGAACACAAAGCGTTTTTGTTTGACACGAAAAAGTATCACCGTGATATCGAGCCGGTCCTGCGGGAATGTATCCGCACGCAGAGCAGCGACGCGGCGGAAACGTACATCACGGCGCATTTGTCGGAATTGACCTCGCCTTACACGGGGGAGCCGCTTGACGAAGATTGGCACGACGAACGGGAAGACGGCGGTTTGCAGGAATACGCGGATTTCCTGCTGACCGCGTGCTATGACAGCAGCGCCGACGAGGGGCTTTCGTACGCGTGGGAAAGCGTTATCGACATCATCTGCGTGCTGGGCGTCAGCGATGCACCGGACAGTTTCGTATTGGGACAGGCGCTTGTCTGTGAAGGCGTGACCATCGACCCCGGCGCAATGGGGCTTGGCGTGGTGGAGGCGGATCAAATCGCCGAAAGGCTGACGCTGCTCACGAATCATCCCGAACGGCTGGACGGTATTACAGAGGACGATCTTTCGGAAGATTCGCTTTATGAATGCGATTGGGATGAACTGACCGACGCGTATGACGACCTGTGCGGTCTTTATGAGGAGGCGCAAAAGCAAGGGATGGGACTTTTGTTTACGTTCTGAAAAGCGCATCAAAAGTGGGGGTATTCTATGAATAATGATAGCAACGATATTCTCCGGGAAATGAGCAAGATCAACTGGGCAGACATTCCGCCGGGCATAGATTACACAAACGTCACCCGGGACTTTGCGAAGTTTGCTGCCGACGATCCCGATGAGAGGGAGCAGGCGTATGCGTGGTTTGACAACCGCATTGTGATACAAGGGATTCTGTATGAGAGCGCGTTTTATATAACGCCGTTTCTCATCGAGCTGCTGCGGCGGCGCGCTGCCGCCAATCTGCCCTGCGAGGCCATCTATGATCTGCTCTACCAAATCGTGGAGGGCAGCTTTCACGGCTGCGGCGCGATGGTGGAATGCGACATCGTGACGCAACCATTTGTCTATTACATTCCGAAAAAAGGCGGGACTTTGCTGCCGCTGTCCAACGCCTGTCGCGATGCGGTTTTGGCGGGCTGGGAAGTCTACCGCGCCGATCTCATGAATCCACGCGCATTGGAAAGCAACAACGCATTTGCGCTGGATTTGGTGTCGTTATTCCGCGATCATATATTGCTCAAAAGAACCGTTTTACAGCAGACGGCGGAAGCTCGCGCGCATTCGACAATCGGACAAACCGCACGGAAACAGCTTCAGGAAATTGACTGCCCCGACTCGGCGCAGAATATCCTTGAATGGACAAACCGGGTCAAAGCGGAGTTTCTGCTGGCAATCGCGGAAGGTCTGCTCGCGGGAATCGGTCCGCACGACGAAAAGTATGACCTTGTCCGCGCGGCGCTTCGCCAGTGCCACAGATGGGTGGATGGCGAGCCGCTGTCGGGAGACGATCTGTATCATGCCATCGGCACGGACCTTCCCGATCTGTCCGCCTCGCTGCCGCGGGGGTTGACAACACATTCCTCCGTGAAATACGCGTGGGAGGCGATCATCGGCGCGATATTCTTCACCGTATGGAGTGCCTATGACAGGGAAAGCGCCAAGGAACGCCCCGCCTGTCTTGCGGATTTCGATGAAAGCGAGGTCATTGCCGTCACCAACAGCGCCATTCGCTCCGGCTTGGTCACGGCGGCGCAGGTCGAGCATCTCATGAACGTCACGCGGCTGATCAACCTGCTGGATTATGAGGACAGATATATCACGGCTATCGAACCCAGCCGCGAAAACCTGTCCCTCACGCTGCATATCAATTTGCTTTCACGCACTGCCTGCGGCATCTCGAAGAACCCTCACAAGCTGGAAAACATCTGGGAACGTCTGCATGAAAAAGATATCCCCAACGGTATCATCCGCTTCGAGGGCGTGGCGGAAATCAAAAAATCATCGGACGATTTTGAACTGAACGACGAAATTTACTGCATTACAATCACCAGATTGCTGGGCGGCGCGGCGGCATACGAATGGAAAATAGACGGCGCGTGCGTCACCGACAGCGGCAGCGTCGTCAACGGATATTATCTGGTGCAGGCAAACGATATCTGTCTGATCGACCCGCGCGCCCCCGAAACCCGCATCACATGGTGAACAAATGCGGAATGAGAAATTAGCCCAGTGCGCTTCAATTTTATCCTCATTATTCACTATTCTTTATTCTCTATTCTTTTAGTGCCGTCAGGCGCGCCATGTCTTCCGGGAGGGTAATTTGGAATTCCATCGGCTGACCTGTGGCGGGGTGGCGGAAGTTGAGCTGTCCGCAGTGGAGCGCCTGACGGGTGATGAGTTCGCGGGAGCCGCCATACATATCGTCGCCCGCGAGGGGCATGCCGAGGGAGGAAAAATGCACGCGGATCTGGTGAGTGCGTCCGGTTTCGAGATGGATTTCCAGCAGCGTTAGGTCGTATGTCCTGCCGCTCGGAGCGAGAACCGTCATGTTGCGCAACGCTGTCCAATGGGTGACGGCGCGAATGCCGCCTTCTCCCACTTCACGCTGAATGCCGTGTCCCTCCATAATGCGGATGGGCGCGTCGACGGTGCCGCTGCCGTGAAGCGTTCCCTCACAGACGGCGTAGTAGATTTTGTCGGTGTGGCCGTGCAGGAGCGAAGCGGCGTGGCTGTTTTTGGCGGTCAGCACCAGTCCGCTGGTGTCGCGGTCAAGGCGGTTGATAACGCGGAAGGCGGCGTTCGGTTCACCGTTGGCAATGAGATGCGCGGAGAAAGCGTTGGCGAGCGTGTCGGTGACGTGTTCCCGCGCGGGATGCACCGGCATGCCGAAGGATTTGTTGATGACGGCGATGTGTTCATCCTCATACACGATGTCGATGGGCAAGGCGTTGGGCAGCGTGGGGTTGTCATCCTCTGGAATGTTGAGCGCGACAATGTCTCCGCCGTGGAGCGGGTCGATGGTGCGGATATGTGCGCCGTTAGCGGTGAGTCCCATCGGTACGCGCTTGAGTTTTTTAATCAGACGGTAGGACACGCCGCATTTGGCGCGGAGGAAATTGTAAACCGATATCCCGTCATTCTCGGCGGGGACAGTAAAGGTGAGTTGTGGCATAGGCGTGATGTTCCTTTGGCATATTTATGCTTTGATTATACCACTTTACCTTTGTTTCGGGAACCCTTTATCGGTATTTTATTGTTTTTTTGTCAAACACGGAAAAAGGATTGACATTTTCTTTTTATCATTGCATAATGAAAAAGGGTGGAACGGACATGAAAGATATCGCTACCAACGATCCGTTTTATGTGACAGACGGCGGCAAGGTTCATTTTTATTATGATGAGGAAGACGACGGATATACCCTGTGCGGCGGGTTATGGACGCAAGTGTATCAAGGATATAACGGTTGTGACGCGACGGAATTGTACATATCCAACACCATCAACGGCAAACCCGTATTGGGATTGGACGCGGATCTGTTTGACAGAATGGTTCACCTGTCTTCTTTCGTCGTGGAGGACGATCATCCGTCTTTCCGTCTGTGGCAGGGCGGCCTGTATTCCAAGGACGGAAAGCAACTCATCCGTATGCCTCTTCAATATCGGCAAAAGGTTTTCCGTGTGCCGGATTCGGTAGAGTGTATTATGGATTCCGCTCTCTGCAATCCGTTTATCGAAACGCTGATTCTGTCACATCAATGCCAAACCATCCGTGAATACGGGGTGTCATGCGCCAAAAATCTGAAAACGATCTATTTGCCCAGAAGTTTGCAATCTATCGGATTCAAGGCGTTTGTCTTCACATCCCCAAAAGACGTTTTTTATGAGGGGGATGAAGAAGACCGGGAAAAAATCGAATGGGCCGATACGGGTTTTAATGTCGGACTCATCAAAGCACAATGGCATTACCAATGGGAATGGCCAAAGGAATAAATTCTGATTGATCGAAAGAAAGGGGAATTTTCATGGAATTTCAGAGAGTAGACAAAAAGGCGAAAACCAAATGGCGGTTTTCCCGCATCATGGCGCTGATCTTTGTGGTGCTGCCTTTGGCGGCGCTGGCGGTGTTCTTCGGCGCGTCGATAGCGGAGGACGGCGCCGGAACGGTCGTCGGCTGGATCGTGGCGGGCGTGCTGGTGGTGCAGCAGGTGCTGCAGATTTTTCTCTATCCGCCCATCGAGTATATCCAGTGGCAATATCTCATTGCGCCCGACCGTATTGAAATCAAAAAGGGTATCTTTTACAAGACGCACACCGTCATTCCCATTTCCCGCATCCAGCATGTCGCGGTGACGCAGGGCGTGCTGCAGCGACCCTTCCGGCTTTCCACCGTGCAGATTCACACGGCGGGCGACGTGATGGAGATACAGGAGTTAAACACGGCAGTGGCGGAGGAAATCTGTTCGCGGCTGCAAAAGCGCGTGAATGTCAAAGCGGGGCAGGCGCTGGACGCGGCGGCTGCGGACGGCCGGGAGGAGTGACGGACATGTTTGAAAAAAGAAGATGTCATTTCACTCATATTTTTGAATTATTCGCCCGGTACATCTATGTCATCGTCGTCACGGTGATTACCGTTTGCCTGAATCTGGCGGACGCTATCCTTCGGGATGAGGAATTTGTTTCGCGTGTCAAGCGTTTTTTGGGCGGAGAGGTGTCCGCTGAGGGCGTGATGATTCTGGTAGCGGCGGGTATTCTGCTGGCGGTGAGCGCGCTCATGCTGCTTTACTGCGCGTTCCGCTGGCGCTATACCTTCGTATCGGCGGAGGAAAACACGTTGATTTATGAAACGGGCAAATTCCTCAAAAAGCGGGTGGCGATACCGTTTGAAAAAATCAACACCATCGACATGGGGCGCAATCTCTTTGAAAGACTGGTGGGAACCTGCCGGTTAAAGATCGACACAGGCGCCTATTCCACTTCGCAGGAGAAGAACCAGTCGGAGATGAATCTGGTCTTTACCCTCGCCGAAGCCGACGAGATACGCGGCTATATTCTGCGGCGGGCAGAGGCGGATGCGGACGCGGAGGCGGCTTTGGGTTCGGAAAAAAATCCCATTGTCAGCAAGGAACCGGATTGGGTGATTCGCGCGGGCGCGGGGGATTTTATTCTCTACGGACTCACCTCGTCGAGCGTGTGGAAGCTCTTCTGGATGATCGTTCTGGGCGTGATGTGCGTAGCGGAACTGGCGGAGGGACTTCTGGCGCAGACCGCCGAAGCGGTACTTCCCTTTGCGGAGGATGCGATCGAAACGGTGACGCAGCACAATCTCTTTACCCTCGTGCTGCTGTTGGCGGCGGTCTATCTGGGTACGGCGATTGTCTCGGACGTTTACACGATGGTGTGGGCTTCCATACGGTTTTACGGCTTCCGCGTGGCGCGGGAAGGACGTAGCGTCATCGTGCGCTACGGACTCATTACCGAAAAGAATTACACGTTGCAGGTGCGCAACATTCACGCGCTGATCGTCAGACAGAATCTCTTTCAGCAGATGCTGGGGCGCTGTTCGGTGGAGGCGGTCTGCATGGGCTTCGGTGACGAAAAAGACGAAACCGCGCTGCTGCTGCCCATCATCAAACAAAGCAAGCTCAATGCATTGCTGGGCGTGATACTGCCGGAATATGTCACCGAAATGAACATCCGACCCCGCAAACGGGCGGGTCTGCTGTTTCACGCAGTTCTTCCCGTGGTGATCTGGGCGGCGGTGTGCGCCGGCATCTGCGCGGTATGCGCATGGCTGGAAATACCCAAGGCGTTGCCTGTGGCGCTGTCCGTCGTCGCCGTAGCGGTGCGGCTGCTCAGCGGCGTGCTGGCCTATCGCAACACGGCCCTTGACTGGAACGAGCGTGTGGTGAGCGTGCAGTGCGGCGGTCTGATAAAACGCGTCTACCGCATTCGCACCGACGCGGTGCAGGAGGTGCAGGTCAACACGGATTTGATTAAAAGGCTGTTCGGCATCGGCACCTATTATGTCCACTACCACGGCCCCACATTCAACAACACATCTATTGCGCCGCATCTGTCTGACGCGTTCTTTGCGGAACTGGCGGACACGGTGGAAGACTGATTTTAGCGGCTAGCTATGCAGAAATAATTGATACATTTCACTTTCTGAAACACGCAAGCATACTGTATTTTTAAGCAGAAAATGACTGATTAAATTCTGCATAGTTCCTTAGTGTGAAAGGAGAAACGTATGATACATTCCTATAACATGAAAAACGAGGATAAACCCTACAGAACCGAGATGTCCAACGGGAAAAACGGCTATCTGCCGATTCACGCGGACAGCGGCCTGCAAACCGACGCGGAGGATATGACACCGTCGGAGATTCTGGAGGCGGCGCTGGCAAGCTGCACCAATATGACGGTGCGCGGCGTGCTGAACAAGCGCGGAATCCCCTATGACGAGATTCTGGTCGATGTGCGTATGCAGAGGGTTGACGGCAAAACCACCATTACCCGTTCGGTGAAAGTGGTGTCCGACGCGGATCCCGAAGCGGTCAGCGCGGCGGTGGAGCGCGCGAGAAATTGCCACCTTTACAAGGTGTTGACAGGCGAAATTGCGATTGACGAGGAATAATTTTTTTCCGCGGCAGGGTGCATTGATGGAATGCGCCCTGCCGTGATTTTTTTGTTTTTTGAAACGCGTAAGAAAAGAAGTGGTTGTCATTCTCGGCAAGGCATGCTATAATGAGAGCAATGTATAATAATTACGCATCTGACCCATGAAAGGGGTGAATGAGCCATATTCACTCATCTGCATTTGCACACCGAATACAGCCTGCTGGACGGGGCGTGCCGCATCAGAGAACTGATCGCCGCCGTGAAGGAACTGGGACAGGAGGCTGTCGCGATCACCGACCACGGTGTGATGTACGGCGCGGTGGAGTTTTACAAAGAGGCCAAAAAGCAGGGAGTCAAGCCGATCATCGGCTGTGAGGTATATGTCGCACCTCGCAGGATGACCGACAAGACCCACGGCGTCGACTCGGAATACTCCCATCTCGTGCTGCTGTGCGAGAATATGACCGGGTATCAGAATTTAATCAAGCTGGTGTCGCGCTCGTGGACGGACGGTTTTTACAACAAGCCGCGCGTGGATTGGGAACTGCTGACCGCGCATCATGAAGGGCTGATCGCGCTGTCGGCGTGTCTGGCGGGGGAGATTCCCCGCCAGCTGGGGCGGGGCGATTATGCCGCCGCCCATGCCCGCGCGTTGGCGCTGCGCGACCTGTTCGGAGAGGATAACTTCTTCCTCGAATTGCAGAATCACGGCATCGAGGAACAGCGCGTCGTCAATGCGGGGCTGCTGCGGCTGCATAAGGAAACCGGCATCCCGCTGGTTGTCACCAACGACTGCCATTATATCCGGAAATCCGACGCGCGGATTCATGAAATTCTGCTGTGCATCCAGACCAAATCCACCATCGACGAGCCGAACGCCTTCCGTTTCCCGACCCAAGAGTTTTATCTCAAAAGCGAGGAGAAAATGCGGGCGCTCTTTCCCGATCTTCCCGAAGCGGCGGACAATACCGTGAAAATTGCCGAACGCTGCAACGTGGAATTTGAGTTCGGACACACCAAGCTGCCGCATTTCGATGTGCCGGACGGCATGGCACACGCCGACTATCTGCGGGGGCTGTGCTATGGCGGACTGCGGGCGAAATATGCCAATCCCGACGACGAAACATTGACGGGGCGGCTGGAATATGAGCTGTCGGTCATCGAAACTATGGGGTATGTGGATTATTACCTGATTGTCAACGACTTCGTGCAATACGCCAAATCCCGCGGCATTCCCGTCGGTCCCGGACGAGGCTCCGGCGCGGGCAGTCTGGCTGCCTATTGCGTGGGCATCACCGATGTAGACCCCATCCGGTACAACCTGCTGTTTGAGCGGTTCCTCAATCCCGAACGCGTGAGTATGCCCGACTTTGACATCGACTTCTGCAACGAACGGCGGCAGGAGGTCATTGACTACGTCATCAAAAAATACGGCGCGGACAACGTCGCGCAGATCGTCACTTTCGGCACGATGGCGGCCAAGGCGGCGGTGCGGGATGTGGGGCGCGTGCTGGGTACGCCCTACAGCGTGACCGACCGCATCGCCAAGATGATTCCCCGCGCGCTGCACATCACGCTGCAAGAGGCGCTCGGGGAATCATCCGATTTAAAGCAGCTCTATGACAGCGACCCGCAGGTGCGGGAAATTCTCGACCTTTCCATGCGCCTCGAGGGAATGCCCCGCCATGCCTCCACCCACGCGGCGGGAGTAGTCATCACGGAGCTGCCGGTGAGCGAATATGTGCCGCTCGCCGTGAATGACGATGTGATTGTGACCCAGTACACCATGACGGTGCTGGAAGAACTGGGTCTGCTCAAAATGGACTTTTTAGGCATCCGCAACCTGACGGTGATTCAGGACGCGGAAAATATGATACGCCGTACCCATCCCGATTTTCGTGTGAAAGATATCCCTTATGACGACCCGGAGGTGTTCGCCATGATGGGAGCGGGGGAGACGGAGGGCGTGTTTCAGTTTGAATCGGCGGGGATGCGCAGCGTCTTGCAGCGCATGGAGCCGAAAAGTGTGGAGGATCTGACCGCCGTGCTGTCGCTCTACCGCCCCGGTCCGATGGCGTCCATTCCGAAATACATCGAAAACAGTCGGAATCCCTCGCTCATTCAATACGATGACGAACGCCTGCGGGACATTCTGGACGTGACCTATGGCTGCATTATCTATCAGGAACAGGTTATGCAGATTTTCCGCGCGCTGGCGGGCTATTCTTTCGGGCGCGCCGATGTGGTGCGCCGCGCCATGAGCAAGAAAAAGCATGACGTGATGCAGAGTGAGCGCCAGGTGTTTATCGAGGGACTCAAAGACGAGGACGGCCGTGTCATCGTGGAAGGCGCGATGCATCGGGGCGTAGATCGGGCGGTGGCGGAGAAAATCTTCGCGCAGATGGAATCCTTCGCCTCCTATGCCTTCAACAAAAGCCACGCGGTCTGCTACGCTACCGTCGCCTATCAGACCGCCTATCTCAAATGCAAATTTCCCGGCGAATATATGTCCGCCCTTCTCACCAGCATTTTCGACTGGAGGGGAAAATTAGGGGAATATATCGCGGAGTGCCGGCGTTTGCATATCCCGGTGCTGCCGCCCCACGTCAACGAGAGCGGTCTGGATTTCACCTACACCCTCCACGGCATCCGCTTCGGACTGCTTGCCATTAAAAATTTAGGCAGGGGCGCCATTTTGCATATGCTGCGCGAACGGGAGAACGGCGGAAAATTCACCTCATTCTTCGATTTTTGCAGCCGCGCCTGCGGGGGAGAGATCAACCGCCGCGCTGTGGAAAGCCTTATCAAGAGCGGCGCGCTGGACGGACTGGCGGACAACCGCCGGCAAATGCTGATTTCGCTCGACCGGGTGATGGATTATCTCGAAAATGACAGGCGGCGCAATATCGAGGGACAGATGAATCTCTTCGGCGGGGAAGAGGGACTCGGCGGCGCGATCGAACTGCCGACAACCGAGGAATTGCCGCTGACCGACCTTCTCGCGATGGAAAAGGAGGTCACGGAGCTGTATCTCAGTTCTCACCCGATGGACGCTTACGCCGATGTCGCCGCGCAGATCGGCGCGGTGCCGCTGCTCCGCATTATCAGCGGCGCGCAGGATGAAACGTCGGACGAATTCGGAGACGGACGGCGGGTGCGTCTGCTCGTGATGATCGAGTCGATGAAGCTGAAACTCGCCAAAAACAACGAAAAGATGGCGTTTGCCGTGATCGAGGACGCGGGCGCGTCGCTCGAAATGATTATTTTCCCCAAGACGCTGGCGGTGTACGCCGCACTGGTGCGGGAAAACCTGCCGCTGATTGTGGACGGACGGGTCAGTCTGCGCGAGGAGGAAGAACCGAAGATCATCTGTGAGAGACTCTTTTCGGTCAGCGAGGCCGACCGCCTGCCGCCGCCGGAGCCGCCGCGCGGGAATTTTTACAAAGGAGAAAGGAACGCCGCTCCGTCCCGTCAGGGACACGAAAACGCGGAAAATGTGAAAAACGCGGAAAAAACGCGGCGAGGCAATCCGATACTTTATCTGCGGGTGCCGTCGATGGAGTCGGAGCAGTGGAAGCGGGCGCTGAAAGTGATCAAGGTATTTGACGGCGTGTCGCGGGTCTTCATCCGCTGCATCGACAGCGGGCAGATGATGGAAGCGCCGCCGCAGTACCGCGTGATGATGAACAACGTCATGCTCCGCGAGCTGAGCCGCATTTTAGGCGAAGGCAACGTGGCGGTGCGGTACGAAAAATAGCTGTTAGCAGTTAGCTGTTAAAAAAGGAGGTGTGTATCATTGCGAGACAGAGAAGACAGAGAGAGAAGAAAGCCGGTGGTCAGACCCGTGAAAGAGGACAATGTGGTCAGGGTGACCTTTGAGGATTACGACGGGGACAACTGGTTTGTGATGTTTGAAAAGAACGGGGAAAATATCGCCATTGACCTTCGCATATGCGAATTTGCGGAGGAAATGAACTATTGGAACTTCCCCACGAAGCCCGCCGTCAAGGACGAACGGGCGGGCTTCGCCATTGCCAGATCGGCGGCGCGTTCCGAGATAGAAGCCGAGATCGGGCGGTTTATCCGTCGGTTCAATCTGGGCAAATGCGATCTGTAAGGGGGAAAGGAGGCTTTTGTGATGAGCGAGATGCTCAACATTGGCAGGTACGACCGCGACGGCAGGTTCACCGGGGACGCATGGAAATGGCTGATGGCGCTGGCGCGCGCGCATGCCGATCACTTTGTCGTGTTTGCAACGATGGGATACGACAAATTTTGCGGGTTGCTGCCGGAAGGCACGCCCGTTGCGGCACGCGTCATGGAGGACGGTTTTTATGCCTATGAATTCCCCGCCGACCCGCGGGTGTGCGATAGTGTGGAAAATATGTGCTTTCATATTGACACCGGCATCGAATACCTGAACATCGTTTCGCACGGCGAGGAACTTGCTGAACTTAACACGGATGATGACGATGTATGGGCGTCGGTCAGTCTGCCCGCGGACAGGCGAGAATGATAAACCGCAGGAAAAGCGGAGAATAAAAGAAAAATCGTAAAAAAATTTGAAAAATCCCTGTTTTTTGGCAAAAAGAGGTTGCTAATTTTTGAGTTTATGCTATAATTAGCATGAGTGCAAGTCCAGACATACGGGTTTCGGGCTTGAGCAATGACAGTTGATCACATCAAGGAGGATTTTATAATGAGCAAGGCAAAATCTATTGCGGTTCTCACCAGCGGCGGCGACGCGCCGGGCATGAACGCGGCTGTCCGCGCAGTCGTCAGAACGGCGATCTACAAGGGCATGGACGTTTACGGCGTGCAGAGAGGCTACAACGGTCTCATTATCGGCGAAGTCGAAAAGATGGATCTGAGAAGCGTTTCGGATATCATTCACAGAGGCGGCACCGTGCTTTACACCGCCAGAAGCCCCAAGTTCCGCACCCAGGAGGGCGTAAACCAAGCGGCGGATTACTGCCGTCAGCTCGGCATCGAGGGCGTTGTGGTCATCGGCGGCGACGGCTCCTACAGAGGCGCGCGTGACCTGACTCACGCGGGTATTCCCTGCGTCGGTCTGCCCGGCACCATTGACAACGACATCAGCTCCACCGATCACACCATCGGTTTTGATACCGCGATGAATACCGCCATGCATATGGTGGATAACATCCGCGACACATCCCAATCCCACGACCGCTGCAGCGTGGTCGAGGTCATGGGCAGAAACGCGGGCTATCTGGCGCTTCACACAGGCATTGCCTGCGGCGCGACCGCGATTCTCGTTCCCGAAGTTCCCTTCGATCTCGAAAAGGACGTTATTCCTAAGATCACCAGAACCCAGAGCACCGGCAAGAAGAATTTCATCGTTGTCGTGGCCGAGGGCGTAGGTGGCACCGAGAACATTGCCCGACACATTCAGGAGTTGACCGGCATTGACACCAGAGCTACCATACTTGGTCATGTGCAGCGCGGCGGTTCTCCCACTGTGCGCGATCGTGTTCTTGCCACCCAGATGGGCTATCACGCTGTCGAACTGCTCGAGCAGGGCATCGGCAACCGCGTTGTCGGCATTAAGGCGGACAAGGTGGTTGACTTCGACATCGACGAAGCCCTCGAAATGACAAAGCCTTTTGAAGAAGAACTTTTCAAGATTGCGGACGTTGTGTCCATCTGATTTTTAAAATGAATGATTGACTGATAAAGGCAAGCTTTTCTGTGGTAATATGGGAAACTTGCCTTTTATCGGTTTTTATTAAGGAGAAGATAGCAAATGTCAAAGAAAGTAGCCATCATCATGGGCAGCGACAGTGACCTGCCTGTTGTGAAGTCCGCCGTTACCACACTTCGCGATTTCGGCGTGCCGTATGAGGTGCGCGTTATGTCGGCGCACAGAACCCCCGACGCGGCGGCGGATTTCTCCAAAAATGCCAAGGAGAACGGCTTCGGCGTGATTATCGCGGCGGCAGGCAAAGCGGCACATCTCGGCGGCGTGCTGGCGGCGCATACGGTGCTGCCGGTCATCGGCATTCCGGTGAAGTCCTCCACTCTTGACGGTCTGGACGCGCTTCTCGCCACTGTGCAGATGCCGAGCGGCATTCCTGTGGCGACAGTGGCCATTGACGGTTCCGCCAACGCGGCGCTGCTGGCGATTCAAATGCTTGCGCTTTCGGACGAATCGCTTTCCGAAAAGCTCGCCGCCTACAAAAAGAGCATGGCGGAAGGCGTCGCCAAAAAGGACGCCGCCTTGCAGGAAAAACTTTTGGAAATGTGAATTTGAGTGAACAGTGGTCAGTGAACAGTGGTGAGTCACTTCACATTTCACACTTCCGACTTCACATTGACAAGGGGTGAGACAGTTGTTTCATGAATTGAATGAGGAATGCGGCGTGTTCGGCATTTACGGACCGGATGAAAAACAGGTGGTCGAACTGTCGCATCTGGCGCTGTATGCCATGCAGCACAGAGGACGCGACGGCGCGGGCATTGCCGTGACAGACAGCGAAACCATTTACAGCTATAAGGATCTGGGACTGGTGGCGGATGTATTCACCGCCAAGGTGCTTAAAAGCATGAAGACGGGGCATATTGCCATCGGTCATGTGCGCAATTCGCGCAGGGCGGTGGTGGAGCGCTTTGCCGCCCAGCCGCTGGTGATGCGCTATATGAAGGGCGTAATGGGACTCGCCAACAACGGCGCGCTGGTCAACGGCCACGAACTTCGCAGCGCTCTCGAACACGACGGCGCGATGTTCCAGACCTCCAGCGACGCGGAGGTGATCGCCTATCTGGTCGCCAGAAAGCGCGTGAAGTCCGGTTCTCTCGAAAAAGCCATTGTTGAGGCAATGGACGAAATCCAGGGCGCCTATTCCATGGTGCTGCTCGGGCGGCACAAGCTGATTGCCGTGCGCGACCCGCGCGGTATGCGTCCGCTGTCGCTCGGCAGGATCGGTGACGACTGCTGGGTGGTCGCGAGCGAAACCTGCGTCTTTGACGGCATCGGCGCGCAGTTCGTGCGGGAAGTCGAGCCGGGCGAAGTCATTATGGTGGACGAGTACGGTCTGCATTCCGACAGAACGCACTGCGGCAAGGAAAAGCCCGCGCTGTGCATTTACGAATATGTCTATTTTGCCCGTCCCGACTCGGTCATCCACGGCAAGAGCGTGCATGAAGTGCGCATGGAGATCGGCAAGCTGCTTGCCAAAGAGCATCCCGTAGAGGCGGACATCGTGTGCGGCGTGCCGGATTCGGGCATATCCGCCGCCATTGGCTATTCCCTCGCCAGCGGCATTCCCTACGGCACGGCGCTGATCAAAAACAAATATATTTCACAGGCGCACATCAGTAAAGATGACGAATCCTTTGAAAGGGCGCTGAAAGTGAAGCTCAATGTGCTGGAAGCCATTATCCGGGGCAAGCGCGTCATCCTGATCGACGACTCTATCATCAAGGGCATGACCGCCAAGCACATCATCGGTCTGCTGCGCAAGGCCGGCGCGACGGAGGTGCATCTGCGCATTTCCTCACCGCCCGTCTTTAACAACTGCTATTTCGGCACCACCATCAACGACCGCGGCTCGCTCATCACCAGCACCATGCAGGTGGAGCAGATCTGTCAGGCGGTGGGCGCGGATTCGCTGGGCTTTGCCTCGGTGGACGGCATTCATGCGGTCGGCGGCATGGAGAATATCGGCATTTGCGACGCCTGCTTTACGGGAAATTATCCCATGCCGGTCATCGAGCAGGAATTTGTCAACAAGTATGATTTTAAAATCGGCGATGAGCCGAAAGGATAATATCCAGGAGGTATTTTTTACATGAGCAATCCCAAGAGCTACAGCAACAGCTACAAGGAGGCGGGCGTTGACGTGACCGCCGGTTACAAATCGGTGGAACTCATCAAGCAGCACGTCGCGCGCACCAATATCCCCGGCGTGGTTTCAGGCATCGGCGGCTTCGGCGGTCTGTTCGAGCCGGATTTCAGCGGCATGAAGACCCCCACGCTCGTTTCCGGCACCGATGGCGTCGGCACCAAGCTGAAAATCGCCTTCCTCATGGACAAGCATGACACGGTGGGCATTGACTGTGTGGCGATGTGTGCCAATGACGTGGCGTGCAGCGGCGCACAGCCCCTTTTCTTCCTCGATTATCTCGCGGTAGGCAAGAACATCCCCGAAAAGGTGGCACAGATCGTCAGCGGCGTGGCGGAAGGCTGCGTGCAGGCGGGCTGCGCTCTGATCGGTGGCGAAACCGCCGAAATGCCCGGCTTCTATCCTCCCGAGGAATACGACCTCGCGGGCTTCTGCGTCGGTCTGGCGGACAAGGAAAAGATCGTGGACTGCGCCAACGTCAAGGTGGGGGACACCCTCATCGGTGTGGCTTCGACAGGTCTGCACTCCAACGGCTTCTCGCTGGTGCGCACCACCCTGCGCGTGAGCGGACAGAACATCGGCAAGCACATCGACGAATTCGGCAAGACGCTGGGCGAGGAATTGCTGACCCCCACCCGCATTTATGTCAAGTCGGTGCTGGCGCTGCAAAAAGCGGTCAAGGTTCACGGCATTTCCAACATCACCGGCGGCGGTTTCTATGAGAACATCCCGCGTATGCTGCCCGACGGCATGATGGCAAAGGTCGAGCGCGCAGCTGTCAAGGTGCTGCCTGTGTTCCACTACATCCAGAAGGTCAGCGACGGCAGAATCGACGATCACGATATGTTCAACACCTTCAACATGGGCGTTGGACTGGTGGTCGCGGTGGATCCCTCCGAGGCGGACAAGGCCATCGAAACCCTCAAGGCAAACGGCGAGGACGCGTATGTCATCGGTGAAGTGGTCAGCGGCACAGAAGGTGTGGAGATATGCTGAGTGAAAAACCTGAAAAAAATATAGCGGTGTTTGTGTCGGGCGGCGGCACCAATCTGCAAGCCCTGATCGACGCGCAGGAACGCGGCGAGATCAGGAACGGACGCATTACCTATGTACTTGCCAGCAACGAAAAAGCCTATGCTATCGAGCGCGCCAAAAAAGCGGGCATCGAGTGCGAGGTCGTTTCGCGCAAAGCCTACGCCGCAAGCGAGGCATACGACGCGGCGATACTGGCGGCGCTGGAGCATCGCAGCATTGACCTGATCGTGCTGGCGGGATTCCTCTCCATCCTCGGCCCCTCGGTGATCGAAAAATACCGCAATAAGATCATCAACATTCATCCCTCGCTGATTCCGCTCTTTTGCGGCGACGGTTTTTACGGCAAGAAGGTTCACACCGCCGTTCTGGCGAGCGGTATGAAGGTGACGGGCGCCACGGCGCATTTCGTCAACGAAATCACCGACGGCGGCGCGATTATCCTGCAAAAGGCGGTTCCCATCGAGCAGGGCGACAACGAGGACATTCTGCAATACCGCGTCATGCGGCAGGCGGAATGGGAGATACTGCCCCGCGCGGTCAGCCTTTTCTGTGAGGGAAGAATCCGGATAGACGGAAATCACACGGTGATTCTGGGGCGATCGGAAAATAAAGAATAAATAATAAAGAATAAAGAATAAAGAATAATGTCGGAAGCGCTGCGCGCTTTAAAGATACTAATGAAACGGAGTGTAGTACCATGGAAGAAAATGAAGTGGTGGAATTCAAGTTTGACACACAGCTTCTGATCGAGGGACACGACCTTGACGAGGACGAAATTTACGATTATATCACCGAGCATTTCAAGGGCGACTGCCTGCTGGCGGTGGGAGATGAAGACCTCATCAAGATTCACTTCCACACCAATGAGCCGTGGCTGGTGCTGGAATACGGCGCGTCGCTGGGCGAGATTCACGACATCATTGTGGAAAATATGCAGTTGCAGTCCGAAGGTCTGCACGGATGATTAGCCGTTAGCTGTTAGCTGTTAGCCGTTAGTGATTAGTGACTTGCTATCTATGCGGGAGTTGATATAATGGAAGCGATTTATAATGCCTTAGCCGTCGGCGAGGATGAAACAACGGACAACGGTTTTTTGAAAAACGCGTTCCATTATCAGCTTCACGACAGGATTCAATGGGGCAATATGCTTTGTATTGTGCTGGCGGGCGTCTTCACGTGGCTTTTGCGGGCGCAGTATTCTCTTGACCTGCGGCTATGCGTCATTTGCCTGACGGTCGCTTCCGCGGCGTTTCTGGCAGGATTCAGCCTCCTGCATAACACGAAACTGTTCTGCGCTGTGGGGTACTGCTGGCGTGACGGAGATACCGTTGTGATACAATGCGGCGAGCGCGAATATCGGATTGCCTCGGTCAAGGAGCTGATCGGCGGCGATACCCGGTTTTTCTTTGCCAGATGCGCCACACTCAGCATTGTGACCGACAGAGATATTTTTGAAATATTTTCTATACCGCTGCATACGGGAGAACTATTTGAACAATCTTCCGTTTACCCCCTCTGTGAGTTCGTTTTACGGGGCTTTCCGTATTTGCAGTCCGTGGAATTACCCGGTGAGAAAACCAAATATCACTATGTGAAAATCGATAAATAGAATGCATTTTGATTCTTTACAGGAGTTGTTGTAAAATGAAAATCGTCCATTACGCCAAGGAAATCGGCGCGACGACCTATCCCGGACGCGGCATCTTGCTGGGCAAGAGCAAGAGCGGTCAGTACGCCGCCATCGCCTATTTCATCATGGGCAGAAGCGAGAACAGCCGCAACCGCGTGTTTGTCGAGCAGGACGGCGGCATCCGCACCGAAGCGTTTGACCCCTCCAAGCTGGTTGACCCCTCGCTCATCATCTATGCGCCTGTGCGCGTGCTGGGCGACGACACCATCGTGACCAACGGCGACCAGACCGACACCATCTATGATTATATGGCACAGGGCAAGACCTTTGAGGACGCGCTGAGAACCCGCACCTTTGAGCCTGACCCGCCGAACTTCACCCCCCGCATCAGCGGCATTGTTCACAAGAACGGCGACTATCAGCTTTCTATTTTAAAGAGCGCGAACGGCAATCCCGATTCCGCGCAGCGGTTCTTCTTTGACTACAACAACACCCCCGCCGGTCAGGGTCACTTCATTCACACCTATCAGTGCGACGGCAACCCCATTCCCAGTTACGAGGGCGAGCCGACGTGGGTGACCATTGACACCGACAGCCTTGACGAATTCACCGATACCGTCTGGAACGCGCTCAACGGGGACAACAAGGTTTCGCTCTTCACCCGCTTTATTGATCTCAAAACCGGCGAGGTTGCGACGAAGATTGTCAACAAGAATGTCTGATTCTCCCCGCTATTGTGAAAGGTTGTGAACGCACATGACCGTGGCACAGCAATATGTAGACGGACTCAAAAACGCTTATCTGAACGCGGGCGAAAACGGCGTCAAGGAATGGCAGCATTTTGCCGATCTCGTTCACGGCGTGAGCGCGGCGGATAAAGCAAAACTGCTCACACTGTACCCCGACATACCTGCCTCGCTGGTGGAGCTGCTCGATTTTGCGGACGGCACCTACTTTCGGGAATACAGGGGCGAAGAACTGACCTTTTATTTCTTCGGTTCGGATGTGGAAGACGGGCGATATCCCTATTATCTCTACTCGGCGCAGCAGTTGATCGAGGACAGGGCGCAGAACTACGGCGATAATTTTGCCGACCTGTTTTACTGGTACAGGGAGGAAAAGGCGGAGGGCGGCGACGACCCCTACGGACTGTTTGTGGACGAGCGCATCCGTCAGGACGGCTCGCCCTGCGACTGGCTCTGCTTCTCCGACTGCATGAACAACGGCGGCTCGTCCAGCCTTTTCATCGACTTCACCCCCGCGCAGGGCGGCAAAAAGGGGCAGATACTTCGTTTCCTGCACGACCCCGACAGCCTCGACGTGATTGCCGACAGCTTCGACGAATTTTTAAAACTGGTCATGCAAAAGAAGTTTGCGTTTGTCCAACCGGAATTTTTTTAAATTTTAAGGAATCTGAAAGATTTAACTTGATAGCACTATCTTCTGAAAGCTCGTGTATTTCAGGATAGTTTGATAGAAACCATCATCTTATTTCTTTCAGATTCCTAACATGATGCAACCAAACGAAAGGACGCTTGAATACAATGAACGAAATGATGCTGAAATACGGCTGCAACCCGAATCAGAAGCCTTCCCGCATTTTCATGGAGGACGGCAGCGACCTGCCCATTGAGGTGCTCAACGGCAAGCCGGGTTACATCAACCTTCTTGACGCTTTCAACAGTTGGCAGCTCGTCAGCGAACTGAAAAAGGCGACCGGCTACTGCGCGGCGGCTTCCTTCAAGCACGTCAGCCCCGCGGGCGCCGCCATCGGCACGCCTCTTTCCGATGTGCTGAAAAAGATTTACTTTGTGGATGATCTCGAACTTTCGCCCTTGGCCTGCGCCTATGCCAAGGCACGCGGTGCGGACAGAATGTCCAGTTACGGCGACTTCATCGCCCTTTCCGATGTGTGCGACGTTCCCACCGCCAAGATGATTCAGCGCGAAGTGTCCGACGGCGTGATCGCGCCCGGCTATGAACCCGAAGCCCTTGAAATCCTCAAATCCAAGCGCAAGGGTACCTACTGCATTATTCAAATGGACGAGAATTACAAGCCCGCCGAAATCGAGCGCAAGCAGGTCTACGGCGTGACGTTCGAGCAGGGACGCAACGAGCTGGTCATCGACGACGCCATGATGAGCAACATTGTCACCGAATGCAAAGACCTCCCCGAAACGGCGAAACACGACCTCATCATCTCGCTCATTACCCTGAAATACACCCAGTCCAATTCCGTCTGCTATGTCAAGGACGGTCAGGCGATCGGCGTTGGCGCGGGTCAGCAGTCCCGCGTGCATTGCACCCGTCTCGCCGGCAACAAGGCGGACAACTGGTACCTCAGACAGAATGAAAAGGTGCTGAATCTCCCCTTCAAGCCTGACATCCGCCGCCCCGACCGCGACAACACCATTGATGTCTACATCAGCGACGATTACGACGATGTACTCCGCGACGGCACATGGGAACTCTTCTTCACCGAGAAGCCCGAACCCTTCACCAAGGAGGAGAAAAAGGCATGGCTCGCCACCATGAGCGGCGTGTCCCTCGGCAGCGACGCGTTCTTCCCCTTCGGCGACAACATCGAGCGCGCCAAGAGAAGCGGCGTGCAGTACATCGCGGAACCCGGCGGCTCCATCCGCGACGACAACGTGATCGAAACCTGCAACAAGTACGGCATGACGATGGTCTTTACGGGAATTCGTCTCTTCCATCACTAAAGCGCTGGCGTTCGCTCGCTAAAAGAATAGGGAATAAAGAATAAAGAATAAAGAATAGTTGAGGAGCGCTGCGCGCTGAATAGATGATTCGGGGAGCGCGGCGCTTTTGATGGAATGAACTGACTGGAAAGAAGGACAAACAATGACATATCTGGTAGTCGGCGGCGGCGGACGGGAACACACCATTATCCGCAAGCTGAAGGAAAGCCCCGACGTTGACAAAATTTACTGCACCCCCGGCAACGGCGGTATTTCCAAGGACGCGGAAGTGTTTCATGTCGCCGCGACTGACATCGAAGGCGTGGTCGCGCTGGCGGAACAATTGAAAGTGGACTGCGTATTCGTCGCGCCCGATGATCCGCTGGTACTCGGCATGGTGGACGCGCTGCGCGAAAAGGGTATCCGCGCGTTCGGACCCGACAAAAAAGCCGCCATCATCGAGGGCAGCAAGGTGTTCTCCAAGGAACTGATGAAGAAATACGGCATTCCCAGCGCGGCTTACGAAGTGTTTGACGACCCGCACGCGGCGCTGGATTACATCAGGAGCCGCGACAGCTATCCCGCCGTCATCAAAGCCGACGGTCTGGCGCTCGGCAAGGGCGTTGTCATTGCGGAGAATCTGGAGCAGGCGAAGAACGCCATTCACTCCATCATGGAGGACAAGATTTTCGGCAATTCCGGCAACAACATTGTCATCGAGGAATTTCTGACCGGTCCCGAAGTGTCCGTTCTCGCCTTTACCGACGGCAAATGCGTCAAGCCGATGGTGTCTTCCATGGATCATAAGCGGGTGTTCAACGGCAACCTCGGTCCCAACACGGGCGGCATGGGAACCATCAGTCCCAACCCCTACTACACCGACGAGGTGGCGCAGGAGTGCATGGACAAAATCTTCCTGCCGACTATAAATGCCATGAACGCCGAGGGCAGAACCTTCAAGGGCTGTCTCTATTTCGGACTCATGCTCACGCCGAACGGTCCGAAGGTGATCGAGTACAACTGCCGTTTCGGAGATCCCGAAGCGCAGGTGGTGCTGCCCCGCTTGAAGACCGATTTTTCGCAGATTATCAACGCGATTATCGACGAAAAGCTCTCCGACCTTGACATCGAATGGGACGACGGCGCGTGTGCCTGTGTCATTATGGCTTCGGGCGGCTATCCCGGCAAGTATGAGAAGGGTCTGCCTATTGAGGGACTTGACCGCAAGGGACAGGTCGAGGGCGCGACCGTTTACCACGCGGGTACGGTCTGTTCGGAATTTGCGGGCGGTCCGTTTCTGACCAACGGCGGACGCGTGTTAGGCGTGACGGCGAAAGGCGCCAATCTTGACGAGGCGCTCGCCAATGCTTACGAGGCGGTTGACAAGATCAGCTTTAAGGGCGCGCACTATCGCACCGACATAGGACGAGCGTACAATAAATAATTCGGAATGCGGAATTCGGAATGGATACGGACAGGGCGGTCTGAGAATGATACGTCCTGTCAAGCGGCAAGATGCACTGTGATTATCGAAAAGCGCAGGTGAGAGCTGTTCCTTCCGCCTATCTAAAAAAAACAAACGGCAGGATGTCCCGACAAATGGCGGCAGCCTGCCGTGTTTTCATTTCATTGACAAAGGAGCATGATTGACATATGAGCGATTTGGAAAAATGCTTGTCGGAATTAAAGGAAGCCTATCCCGACATCGAAATGCAGCCGCGCAGCTGCGGCGATGATGTGATCGAACAGCTTCCCCCGCCGCTGCGGGACTATTATCGCCTGCATGGTGCGGCGGATTTTCCCTTTGGTCATATCTATTCGGTGGAGGTCGCGCTCAATGACCCCGTAGCAAAACAGGCGTTCGGGGACGAATGGCTGGAATTCGGGTGCGACGATTACGGCTCTTTCTGGCTGTGCCGCTTTGCTCCCGACGAGGACGGAATGTGGCTGACCGCATGGGATCACGATCTGGAAGAAGACGGACCCCAAGCGGTCTGCGTTGATCTGTCTCAATTCCTGCGCGACAGGGAAGAGGAGTATTAATTCAAATATACAAATATTACAAACAAACTGCAAAAAAGGATTGACATCCCGTCAGAATAGGTGTATGCTATAAATGATGACACAGTGTCAGAATCAGAAACATCGACGGAAAGAACGGAACACACCATGCCGGAAATGACAGCGGCAAGAGATGACGGAAGCAGGCGTGTGTGTGGACGGCTGATCCAGACCATGAAATCGGAGGTTACACAATGAAGCAAAGTCAATTCTTTCCCGAAATCCACGGGAATTTCGGCTTCGGCTGCATGCGCCTGCCCATGAAGGACGGCAAGGTGGATTACGACGAGTTCATCCGCATGGCGGATGCGTTTGTGGCGGCGGGCTTCAATTATTTTGACACGGCGCACGGCTATATCGGCGGACAGTCCGAAACGGCGATCCGCGATTGTGTGGCGGGACGGTATGACCGCTCCCGTTTCCTGCTGACCAACAAGCTGACGGACCCCTATTTTCACAAGCAGGAGGATATCCGCCCCTTTATCGAACAGCAGTTGTCGCTCTGCGGCGTGGATTATTTTGATTTCTATCTGATGCACGCGCAGGACAGGAACAATTATCAGAAATTCACCCGCTGCAAGGCGTATGAAACCGCCTACGGCTTCAAAGAAGAAAGGCTGATCCGTCACTTCGGCATTTCCTTCCACGACAAGGCGGAGGTGCTGGATATGATTCTCACGCAGCACCCCGAAATTGAAATCGTGCAGATTCAGTTCAACTATGTCGATTATGAGGACGCGTCGGTCGAGAGCCGCAAGGTCTACGAGGTATGCGAAAAACACAGCAAGCCGGTGATCGTCATGGAGCCGGTCAAGGGCGGCAGTCTGGTGAATCTGCCAGCCGACGCGGATAAAATTCTGCGCGGTCTTGGCGGCGGCAGCAACGCAAGCTACGCTGTCCGCTTTGCCGCCAGCTTCCCGCAGATGGCGATGGTGCTGTCTGGCATGAGTAATATGGAGCAGATGGAGGACAATATCGCTTCCATGCGGGATTTCAAGCCGCTGGATGCAACCGAAATGGAGGCGGTGCGGCAGGTCAGCGATATTTTCAAGAGTCTCAATCTCATTCCCTGCACCTCCTGCCGCTATTGCGTGGATGAAAATCATTGTCCGAAAGGCATACGCATTCCCGATATGTTCGCGTCGCTCAACGCGCACGAGGCGTTTCACAACTGGAACACCGGTTATTATTACAACAGCGTGCTGACCGACGAGCAGCACGGCAAAGCCTCCGACTGCATCAAATGCGGCAAGTGCGAGAAAGTTTGCCCGCAGCATTTGCCGATTCGCAAGCTGCTCACCGACGTGGCGGCGGTCTTTGACAAATAGGAGGAATAGCCCCATGCGTGATTTATTTAACAGGTTGAACCCGTTTAAAAAAGGAAAAACCGCCCGGCAAGCGGCGGATGACACGGATTTTACCGATAAGGACGCGGTTGAGCGATACATCCTGCATCAAGGTCTGGCGGAGGTGCTTTCCTTTGCAACGCAGCAGCGGGAGGACTGCCTCTATCTTCCTGCGCTGCAAATGACGGTTCATACCGAGGTGCAGGAGTGCAGGCAAAACGCGGTCACGCTCGGCTTCCATATGTACAGTGAAAAATGGGAAAAGCCGATGTATGAATGCTGCGCCGGTATGGCGGCGGATGCCCGCACTGCTGTGGGGCAGGCATTGGGGTCGTTTGCTTTCAGCTTTATGTCGGGATTAAAGGCGGCGGCGAAGGGCATCCACCCGCGTGAGATTACAAGCGAATTTGCGGGGCATACGCATCGCTGGCAGGTGTATCTGAGCGATTTGGTGACGGTCGGCTCCAAAAAAGAAAGCGAAGCCGCCCATCCGACGGAAGTTTACTGGGAGCTGCTGAAAGAAGATATCATCAGGCGCCTCGGAAACCAGACCTTTGTGTATGTCAAGATTTACGCCGCCAAGCTGCCGGATGAAGTCATCGGTGAATGCCGGATTGACGATGTTCCCATTCCGGAGTTAGGCGACAAAATTGCTAAAATGGCGGAAACATGGGATGGCGGTGACGCCGAGCGGTATTTTGTGTCCGACAAGCAGTTTTTCTTCATCGAACAGTCTCCCGAAACCCTGCTGCCCTATCCCTACAGGGGCAAGGCGGGACGAGAGGAAATGAAGAACCTCGTGAAGACCTATCTGCGATTGTTCCTTGCGGTGAAATCGCAGCAGGATTATGATCGGCTGGTGGGGAAGGCGGTACAGCAGTTAGGGGACAGGACGCTTGCCATGGCGTGTGACAGCTTTCTGCCGGAAATCTGCGCCGCGCAGGCATTCGCGGACAAACTGACCGTCTGTGACGACGTGGAAATATGCCTGCCGGACGGCACGGTGATTCCCGCCCGGCAGTCGCAGCTCGCGGATTTTGGTCTGCTGCGCGAGCTGATCGTGGAAATTCTCAATGAAAAAGCATTTGGCGACAAAACAAAAGATCTTTATACCCAGTTGGTGGCGTACAGTTCCATCTGTAGCGTCATGGAACAGGTGGAGGCGCAGAAGCAATCCCTCAGCCAGTTACGACTGAAAAAGCTGGAATTTCATGTCGGCAATGGATTTGAGCTGCGGTAAAAGACGAAGAAGGAGATATCACACTATGAACGAAATCATTCAATCCATGAAAGAACGCCGGAGCGTTCGCAAATTCAAACCGGAGATGCCTGCCAAGGCTGATCTCGAACAGATCATCGAGGCGGGACTTTATGCCGCCAGCGGCAAAGGCAAACAGGCGGCCACGGTGATTGCCGTCACCGACAAGGCGCTCAGAGATAAGATCGCGGAGGACAACCGCAAAATCGGCGGCTGGCAGGAGGGTTTCGATCCCTTTTACGGCGCGCCCGTGATACTCATCGTGTTGGCGGACAAAAACTGGCCGACCGCCGTGTATGACGGCAGTCTGGTCATGGGCAATCTTATGCTGGCGGCGCATTCGCTGGGACTCGGAAGCATCTGGATTCACCGCGCCAAGGAGGAATTTGAAACCGACGAATACAAGCAGCTCCTTGCCGAACTCGGTGTGGAGGGCGAGTGGGAAGGTATCGGTCACTGCGCGGTGGGTTACATCGACGGTCAGGCTCCCCAAGCCGCGCCGCGCAAGGAAGGCCGCGTGTTTTGGGTCGAATAAAACAAGCCGAAGGGAAGCGGAAGCATTGATCTACACACCACAGACCAAAAAGGCCATCAATCTGATGTTTGAAGTCCACAAGGAACAGCGCGACAAGAGCGGGCTGCCCTATGTCTTTCATCCCTTTCACGTTGCGGAGCAGATGGAGGACGAGACAACCACCGTGGTGGCGCTGCTGCACGACGTGGTGGAGGATAGCGACTGCACACTGGAAGATTTGCGACGCATGGGCTTTTCGGAGGAAGTCTGCGAAGCGATTGATCTGATGACCCATCGCGAGGGTATGCCGTATATGGAATATGTGCAGCGCATCAAGACCAATCCGGTGGCGGTCAAGGTGAAACTCGCCGACCTGCGGCACAACAGCGACATGACGCGGTTGGAGGAACCGAACGAATGGGACGTAAAGCGAGCGGAAAAATACCGCGAAGCCATTCGCCTGCTATTGGAATCATCTTGATTATTTGGCTAATCCAACAGAATGCTGCCGATGTCGGTCAGTTCATATTCGGGAAAGAATTGCAGCGCTACGCCGCGGTTTTCCACAAATTGACGGATGGCGGCGAAATCGGGATGGGCGGAGAGGTCGCCGTTAAAAAACAGCGTGTCGTCCACCCGTCCGCTTGCGCCGCCGAGAAATCCGTAGGGAAACCCCTCCAGCCTGACGAAGCCCTGACGGACGGGGAGTACGTCGATGGCGGGATACTGCCGCAGCGTGTGCCAGATTCCCTGATCGGCAGTGATGACGGAACGCCCGTCCACTACTACCGTGTTGCATTTGGTGTAGCCCTGTTTGACATGAATACATTCCAGACCGAGTTTATTCGCCTCCCTGAGCAGCGCCGGGGAGGTGATTTTTAGATTGTGGATGAAATAGTTATCGAGACAGACCGCGTTGAAGCGACAGTTATGGGGATAAGCGTAGCCCAATTGGTGCGTGTCTCCCACGAAAAGATGGGAATGGCAAGTTATGCCCATTTTGCAGAAGAAGATATCCGGATGTGAATCCACGGGTGTATAAGTAACGCCTTGGGAACGTACCCGATGTACTGTGTGGCCACACGCGGTCAGCGTGTTGACAAGGGCATAGGGGGCATATTCAGACAGGTAAATGGTGCGGTTTGAAATCATAGTGCGACTCCTTTGTTTCAAAATGATATTTTTATTCAATATTTTTAATGAGTTAAAATTTCTGTTTTATATGGTAAAAAGTATCAAAAACGAAATCAAATGGAATTAACCTGTTAATTTGTGAATAGTTTGTATATTTATTCCATGAATTCTTGACACATCGGAATTTCTGTGATATTATTCCTAATGAAAATATGTGTAAACGCACCACTTTACATGTCTTTTCGTTCAGCGGGATGTATGTTCTACATGCGTTCCGCTGTTCTTTTTTAGAAATCTGTTTCATATGGTAAAAGCAGTATACCACAGTTTTTACAATTCTGCACGGTTTTATGACAATGTTTGTCAGAACTGTAAAAATAAAGGTTGACAAATTGTGTATTTTATGCTTTAATATTTGTTATAGCATCGGAGGAGGTGTCATGAAAGCGTTTTTTTGTAATACTTTACAAATGGAGAAGGGAAAAGCGCCTGAGCCTTTTTGCCTGGTTAGTAAATTGAATCGGTGCTTGTTGCGGAGCAAAAAGGATGACGAGGATGGAAGATGATCGAATTTCGGCGGATGCTTCCCGGCTTTACAGAGAAGCCGCCGGACGGTGTACAAAAACACGGGCGACCGTGTGACAGAAGCATCGTCACTCTGTCTTGATTAGGAGGTTAATGAAAAATGTGTGGTATCGTAGGGTATATAGGTGATAAAAACTCGACCGAGATTTTGATTGACGGTCTGAAAAAATTGGAATACAGAGGTTATGATTCTGCTGGTGTGGCGGTTTTTGAGCATGGTGGTGTAAATGTCATCAAGGCCAAGGGCCGCATCAAGAATCTGGAGGATAAAATCGGCAATGAGGTGCCTCAGGGTGTTTGCGGTATTGGTCATACCCGTTGGGCAACCCACGGCGAGCCGTCCGACGTCAACAGCCATCCCCACAGGAGCGGCAAGGTCACGCTGGTTCACAACGGCATCATCGAGAACTACTCCGAACTTCGCGAGCAGCTTCGCGGTGAGGGCAGGGTGTTCCTCTCCGAAACCGACACCGAGGTGGCGGCGCAGCTCATCGACAAATATTACGACGGCGACCCCATCGACGCGATCTACACCGCGATTTCCCGTATTCGCGGCTCCTACGCGTTTGGCGTGCTGTTTGACGATTTTCCCGACAAGCTCTATGCTATCCGCAAGGACAGCCCTTTGATCGTGGGCATCGGGGAAGGTGAGAACTTCATCGCATCCGATATTCCGGCGATTCTCAGCAGAACTAACAATTATTATCTGTTGGAAGAAAATGAGCTGGCCGTAATCACGTCGGATGCCATCTCGATTCTCGGCAAGGACAGAGCGCCGATTCAGAAGGAAGTCTTTACCGCGACATGGGATGTTTCCGCGGCTGAAAAAGGCGGTTATGATCATTTCATGCTCAAAGAAATCAACGAGCAGCCCAAGGTGCTGGCAGATACCATTCTGCCCCGTCTGAAGAACGGCGCAAAGGCCATCTTCGCGGAGGAAATGCCCGACATTTCCAAAATTAGGCGGCTGCATGTTGTGGCCTGCGGCAGCGCGCTTCACGCGGGCATGGTCGGCAGACATATGATTGAGCGCATTGCCAAGGTGCCTGTTTTTACCGAGGTTGCGTCGGAATTCCGTTATTCCAGCCTGCTTTTTGAAGAAGGCGACGCAGTGGTGGTCATCTCCCAGAGCGGCGAAACGGCCGACACGCTGGCGGCGCTGCGCATTGCCAAGGAGAGAGGCATTCCTACCATTGCCATTGTCAACGTCGTGGGATCCAGCATTGCCCGTGAGGCGGACATCGTGCTTTATACATGGGCAGGTCCCGAAATTGCGGTGGCTACGACGAAGGCATATACCTGCCAGGTGGCGGTTATGCTTATGATGGCGCTTCGCTTTGCGAGCGAACGCAGGACAATCTCAGATGATGAACTGGAGCGTTACGCCGGACTGCTGCGGCAGATTCCCGATATGGTCGCGGAAGAAATCCAGAAATCCGATCTCTATAAGGAAATGAGCGAGAGTTACAAAGACTGCGAAGACCTCTTCTTTATCGGCAGAGGTTATGACTGTGCGCTCTGCTGGGAGGCTTCCATCAAGCTCAAGGAAATCTCTTACATCCACTCCGAAGCCTATGCGGCCGGCGAACTCAAACACGGCACGATTTCGCTGATTGAACCCGGTATGCCTGTTATCGCGATCGCGTCGGGCGATCAGCTCTTTGAAAAGACGGTCAGCAACGTCAAGGAAGTCAAGGCGCGCGGCGCAAAAGTCATTTTGGTCTGCAAAAAGGGTTCCAAGGTGGACAGCACCATCTACGACCATCTCATTGAAGTCCCCGATGTGGATGAATTCATCCGTCCCATCGCCGCGATTGTTCCGCTTCAGATTTTCGCCTACTACACCGCCTGCGCCCGCGGCTGCGATGTGGATAAGCCGAGAAACCTCGCTAAATCCGTTACAGTGGAATAAAATTCGGAATTCGGATGAATACAGACGGAGCCGGGATCGGGAGAGCGAAGCAGTTTGCGCTCCTGTGAGCGACTTCCCATAATGCCAATGAAAGGCAGTGCTTTGCGCAGCGCGTGAGGCACTGTCTTTTTTGTGTTGTTTCCTGAATAAGCTCTTGACATTAGAAAATAACGTGCTATAATAAACATATGAATAAATGTTCAATTGCTAATTGGAGCTGATAGAGATGGAACAACCAAAAAAGATTACCATTGTCGAAAAGCACGGGAAGCCGGTGTCCGGTGACGAATTGCCGGATGTGTGCGAAGTGCGGGAGTCGCATGAGGATTATGTCGGTCTGGTGCGGGAGGATATGTACGACGTCGACACGATCTACGACCTCGCAGAGCTGTTCAAAATCTTCGGGGACTCCACCCGTCTGCGGATTATGTCGGCGCTGCTGCACCATGAACTGTGCGTCTGCGATATTTCCGACGCGCTGGAAATGAACCAGTCCGCGATCTCCCACCAGCTCCGTGTACTGCGAACGGCAGGGCTGATTAAGGTGCGGCGCTGCGGCAAGTCGGCGTTTTACTCGCTCGACGACGACCATGTGAAGAAGATTATCGAGCTTGGTTTCGAGCATATCACAGAGAAAGACTGACGGCGGAGAGGTGAACGACATGGAAAAAATGAGATATACATTGGAGGGTCTGGACTGCGCGGGCTGTGCGGCGAAGGCGGAAGCGGCAGTGGGCAAAGCTGATTGGGTCGAGAGCGCTACGGTGGATTTTGTGAGCAGGCGGCTGGTGGTCAATGCCCCAAATCCCCCTGCCGACGCGAAAGAACGCATTCAAAAGCTGGTTGACAGCGTGACAGGCGGCGTAACGGTGGTAGAGTATTCTTCTAAAACAGGACAGTCTCACCGCCATGACCACGATCACGAACATCATCACGACCACGACCACGGGGAAAGCTGTTCCTGCGGCTGCGAAGATCATGACCATGACCACGAACATCATCACGACCACGATCATACCGCAAAGATGAAATTTACCCTTGACGGTCTGGACTGTGCGGGCTGCGCGGCAAAGGCCGAGGCGGCGGTCAACAAGGCGGATTGGGTAGAGAGCGCGTCAGTCGATTTTGTGAATAAACGGTTGTCCGTTCATTCCAAGGAAGATAATCCTCACGCGCTGGAAGAGATTCAAAAGCTGATCGACGGCGTGTTGGGCGGTGTGACGGTTTCTCTGTACCAACCGGAGAGCGATTCTCATACACATGAACATCATCACGAACATACACATGAGCATACTCACGGACATGAGCATGGCGGAGAGAAAACTACCAAGGCTATGGTGATCACCACCGTGCTGGCGCTGGTGGCGGGCGGCATCGGCGTGGCGGCCTCGCTGGTGTCGTTTCCGGCGCATGAAATCGTGTCTGCGGTGGGCTATATCGCCGCGATTCTTCTGGCGGGCTACGATGTCATCATCAGCGGCGTGAAGTCGATTTGCCGGCTGCGTCTTGATGAGAGCGCCCTCATGGCGATTGCCATGGTGGCCGCCGTGATTTTAGGAGAATTCTTTGAAGGCGCGATGGTCGCCATCCTCTACCGCATCGGGGAATGGCTGGAGGACAAGGCGGTGGACAATTCCCGCGAGAGCATCGAGGCGCTTGCCGAGATTCGCCCCGACACCGCCAATGTAAAGCATGACGGCGACGTGAAAACGGTGCGTGCCGAGGAGGTGGATGTGGACGATGTGATCGTCATCCGTCCGCATGAAAGAGTGCCGCTTGACTGCGTCGTGACCGAGGGCAGCTCATCGGTGGACAGTTCCGCGCTCACGGGCGAATCGCTGCCTGTTTCCGTGGAAGCCGGAAGCGAATTGCTCAGCGGCATGATGAACGGCGACGGCGCGTTGACAGCGCGTGTCACCAATACCTATGAGGATTCGGCGGCGGCCCGCATTATCAGCCTTGTCACCGAATCGACCGAAAACAAGGGCGCGGCCGAACGATTTGTCACCCGTTTTGCGCTGGTCTACACGCCCGTTGTGGTGGCGTTGGCGGTGCTGATTGCGGTGATTCCTCCGCTGCTGCATATGGGCAGCTTCCATGATTTTGTGATTCGCGCACTGACGTTTCTGGTCGCTTCCTGCCCTTGTGCGATCGTGATTTCGGTGCCGCTGGCGTTCTTCTCGTCCATCGGCGGCGCGTCGAAATTCGGCGTGCTGGTCAAGGGTGGCAACTTTGCCGAGATGCTGGCCAAGGCGCGCGCGGTTGCCTTTGACAAGACCGGGACTGTGACCGAGGGCAAGCCCCGTGTCAACGACGCGACAAGTGCCGGGGGTTTCACCCCCGAAGAAGTCGCCCGGATGGCGGCGGCGGCGGAAATTCACTCGGTTCACCCCTACGCGCAGGCGATACGGGACTATGTCGGCGGCGAGGCAGATAACAGCGGCTATCAGAATTACAGTGAAATTTCGGGTCACGGCGTGAGCTGTGAAAACGCCGAAGGACAAACGGTTCTCTGTGGCGGCCTGAAGCTGATGCGGAGCAACGGCATTGCCGTGCCGGACGGCGCCAAGGCGCAGGCGTATGTCGCCTGTGACGGACAATTTGCGGGTTCCCTTTTCATCAGCGATCAGGCGGCACGGGGTGCGGCAGCGGCGGTGAGCGATCTGAAATCGCTGGGCATTGACACGGTGGCCATGCTGACGGGCGATGGATACGACGCGGCCAAACAGGTGGCGGACAGTGTGGGCATCGCGGATTTCCGCGCCGAACTGCTGCCCGAAAACAAAGTGGAAGCCATCGAGGAAATGAAGCGAAGCGGCGCGGTGACGGCCTTTGTGGGAGACGGCATCAACGACGCGCCTGTGTTGGCAACGGCAGACGTCGGCATTGCGATGGGACTCGGTTCCGGCGCGGCCATCGAGGCGGCAGATATGGTGCTGTCCTCCAACAACTTGGCGACTCTGCCGCGCGCCATCCGGCATTTCCGCCGGACGATGGGCATTATCAGGAGCAACATCATCTTCGCGCTGGCGGTCAAAGCGGCGGTACTTCTTGCAGCGGCGTTCGGATATGCGCCGATGTGGGCAGCGGTCTTTGCGGATGTGGGTGTGTGCCTGCTCTGCGTGGCTAATTCGTCGCGGTTAATTTATCCGAAAAAAGAAAAGTAGCCCTTGCTATTGCCATTTAATGACAATAACCTCAATCAGTGAAACGAATGCCTGCTTTATGCTTCGTTTCACTGATTTTTTAGAATTTACAAAATTTGAAAAATTTGAAAAATTTGAACAAATGTGTAGAAAAACCTCATAAAAAATTTGACATTGTAATAAAAATATGTATAATGATATTGTTATAGAAATGGTTCTTCGGGAGATGTTTGCAATGAAAAAACCAGATCAGGGACAGACGTGGGCGTTAATCGGCTACAGTGCTCTGTCAGCCATCATGGTGATTGTCAGCTTGTTTGTGTTTAACGGAATTGTTTTTTTGCTGGATGTGGCAGTGTACGCGTTGGCGGTGCTGCTGATTCTGGCGTTAAAAATGGATTTGATCTCCGTCAAATTCGGCGTTTTCAGCATTCCGCATTTTCTGCTGCCCTGCGTGCTTTGGTATAATGCGGAGATGTATTATGTGGTGAGAAGCCGTCTTGTGATTTATACGGGAATTATAGCGTCACTGACGATATTGATTTTTTTTGTGACGCGTTTCTGGAAGGAAGTCAGGATTTCGCGGGGATTGATTACACTGGTTATTTTTGGGATGATGTTTCTGACCGCGACCAGTTCCATCACGCTGGCCAATGCGCTGTTTGATACATCCCAAAAGGTGGTTCATTCCTGCCGTATTACTGATATGGATTTCATGTGGGGCGATAAGGCGTCGGTTACAATAGAATCGTTCTATGGAGACGAACGGAAATTTGATCTGATGCTGGATGAATCATATGCCCGGGATCTTTCGGTGGGAGACACAATTGATGTGACCGTGGGCAATGGTTTTTTGGGACTGGACTTTTTTACGGTGAATTGAATACATGCGTGTATCGGGCGGCGGGGAACGTATCGTTTCTTACCGCCTGTTTTTTATGCATTTTGCAGATTTCAATTCATCTTATTCACAATATATGGCTTGCATTTTTCATTGCTATCGGCTATAATAATACAGATCATAGTTTAATGGGAAGTTTGCCCTCATTTGAATTTGTGTAAGGAAGGTAATGAAATGGGATTTTTTTCAACCCTCGGTGACGTGCAGGAAATGCTGCTCTATCTGCTGACAATGTTTCTGATGATTTTTTTTATCATGCCGGTGCATGAGTGTGCCCACGGTCTGATGGCCAAGGCGCTGGGCGATGATACCGCCGAACGCGCGGGACGGTTGACGCTCAATCCGATGGCGCACCTCAATATCTACGGCGCGCTGCTCATGTTTCTGATCGGATTCGGCTGGGCGGAACCTGTTCCTGTCAATCCCGTCCGCTTCAAAAAACAGAAGCGCCGTCAGGGATATATGGCGCTGGTGGCCTTTGCGGGGCCGCTTTCCAATCTGGTGATGGCGGTGCTGGCCATGCTGATTTATCGCGGCGTGCTCTGCCTTGAAATGAACGAGGCTTTTTACACCAGTTTTACCTTTGTAATGTTCCGTATTGTCATTCTCAATATCGGGTTGGCGGTGTTCAATATGCTGCCCATCATGCCGCTTGACGGTTCGCGCATTCTCAACTGGATTATGCCGGACAAGCTGATGTACAACATCGAGCACTTTATCAGCCGCATCAATCCTATCGTTTATATTGTCATTTTTTATGTACTGGTAAATCTCATCAGCCGACCGCTGGGTATGTTGCAATACAGCCTGTTCTACGGTCTGTTTGACGGCGTTCACTCGCTGTTTGACGCACTGGGTTTGCATATTTCCGACTCAGTCGTGTCGATTCTGACGACGTATTGATAAAATAAAGCAGGGACGTATTGCATGGAAAGAGAAAAAATCTCCTATAAGCTGGAGGTCTTTGAGGGACCGCTCGATCTGCTGCTCTTTCTGATCTCCAAAAACAAACTCAATATCTATGATATCCCTGTGGCGGAATTGCTGGAGCAGTACATGGCGCACATCGACATGATGCGGCTGGAAAATATGGATGTTTCCAGCGAATTTCTCACTATGGCGTCGCGTCTGGTCTATATCAAGACCGCCATGCTGATGCCTCGCAAGGAGGAAGCCGAGGAACTCAAAAAGGAACTCAGCGGCGAACTCATCGAGTACCGGCTTTGCAAGCAGATGGCGGGCAAGCTGGCGGAGCAGGTAAGTTTTGACGGCTTCACCCGCAGGGAAATGAAAATCAATCATGATACGACTTACAGCCGGAAACATTCGCCAAATGAGTTGATCAAGGCGTATATCAACGCTGTGGGACGCGGCATGCGCCGCAAGCCGCCCTCCAAGGAGAATTTCCGCGCGATTGTGGGAAAGAAGATTGTCTCGGTCACGGAGCGCATCGGATTTGTGCTCAAAAGCATTTATAAATCCAAACGACTGCCATTTTCCAGCCTGTTTGAAAAAGCCGAGTCAAGAAGCGAGCTGATCGCCACCTTTCTGGCGGTGCTGGATCTGATCCGCAACCGCAGGGTGAATATGGACGATAACGACATTATGACGATAAACGAGAGTGGGGAACGCAATTGGATGCAAGCGAAAGCGGACTCAGAGCAACCGTAGAGTCCATGCTGTTCGCGGGGGGAGATCCCGTGAACTGCGAGAGAATGGCGGGTGTGCTGGGCGTGAGTCTCAACACCATTGACAGCGTGTGTGCCGAGCTGAACGAATTTTATGAGCAGAACGGCAGTGCTTTGCGGGTGGTCAGGATGGGAAAGCAGTACCAGCTTTCCACCCGGGACGAGTACGCGCCGATCATCCGCACACTGCTCGACCTCAAAAAAGATACGCCGCTGTCCAATGCCGCCATGGAGGTCTTGGCGGTGATTGCCTATAATGAGCCTGTGACCAAAAATTTTGTGGAAAGGGTGCGCGGGGTGGACTGTTCCGGGGTAGTCAATACGCTGCTCGCGCGCGGATTGATTGAGGAACGCGGACGGCTGGACCTGCCGGGGAAACCCATGCAATACGCGACCAGCCCCAACTTCATGCGGTGCTTCGGACTGGAATCTATGGGCGAGCTGCCCGAAATCCCACAGGGAGAGGCGCAGATCAGCATCGAGGAAGCCATCCGGCAGGGGGAAGAAAACGCGGAAGCCAATGAATCATAAGCGATAAGAAAGAACGAAAGGGGAGAGAAGCATGATTGTTTTAAAAATTATCGGCTCTCTTCTCAAATTCATCGGAATCCTTTTGCTGGTGCTGCTCATACTATTGCTGGCAGTGCTGTGCGTTCCGGTGGGACTGCGGGTGAAATACGAGCCGGAGGTCACTTTTGGCATTCGCTGGCTTTTCATACGTTATGATTTTATCGGCGGAGAGAACGCTGCGCCTAAACCTCCGGGAAGGTTCCGGCGTTTGCTTTTACGCGTGTGGGAGCTGATAAAACTTGTTCTGGCAGGCATCATCTGGCTGATTTCCCAAGCGGTGGCGGCTGTCAGGCAATTCTTCACGTTTGTGAAACGCCAGTGGCGGAAGGTTTTCAAGCCAAAACCAAAAAAGAAAAAGCGACCCGCGCCGAAAGTGGAAGAACCTAAGCCGCCCGAACCCAGCTTTTTCGGGGCGCTGCGGGAGCAGCGGGGTTTCTTTGGCGCGCTGAAATTCTTTGTCGATCTCGGCAAGGCACTGGGCGGTTCGCTCGTGCGGATCTACCGCGGTGTGGCGGTGGATGAATTTATCCTGCGTGTGCGCATTACGGGAGATGATGCGGCGGACACCGCCATCAAATACGGCGAAATCTGCTCCGGCGCGTTCCCGGCGCTTTCGTTCCTGCTGGGACATACGCGGCATTACGCGCCCCAAATACACGACATCGAGATCACCCCTGATTTCGGGGGTGAAGGCATCCGCGTCACCTTCATTGGCGCGTTCACGGTTTACCCGATTTTCGTGGTGGGGCATCTGCTGTGGGCTGTCATTAAATTTGCCGTTTCACAGATTGTTATTACATTCAAAAACAAATCCCAATCTTAATATATAAAAATGATATAAACACAGAAAGGTCTGAGACATTTATGAGTGCAGAAGAAAAAAAGACGGTGGACGCCGAAGAAAAATCAGCTTCCGAAAAGGCCAAGGCAGCGGCACATCCCATCAAGGGCCTGATGGATACGACGCTTTCCAAAATCAAGGATATGGTGGACGTTTCCACCATTATCGGCGACCCGGTGATCGCGGGAGAAACGACCATCATTCCCATCTCCAAAATGTCCTACGGCTTCGCTTCGGGCGGCTCGGACTTTGACGGCAAGTCGGGTCACCGCTGTTTCGGCGGCGGCGGCGGCGCGGGCGTGACGGTGCAGCCGGTGGCCTTTCTGGTCATCCACGGCAACAATGTGCGTTTGCTTCAGATCGACAACAATATGAATTCTCTTGACAAGGCGGTGGGTCTGATTCCTAATCTGGTCGATCAGGTCAGCGATCTGCTGGCGGGTAATTCCAAGGACAAGAAGGACAAGGAGGAAGAACCGCTGGTGACCTCCGAGAAAGCCGAAAAAGCCGAAGTGCTGATGCTTGACGAAACCATAGAAGGCTGATTTTTTGGGGAAATTTCCTTGCGACGTGTGATGCATATGTTGTTCCCTTCGGCATACACTACACACGATTAAAACGAACGAAAAAAAAGGCAGGGGGATACCATGAACCGAATTTTTTCTCATCCATTCCACAAGGCGGCCGCAGCGGGCAGGCGTGCCGCTGCCCTCGTGATCGCGGCTGTCGTCGCGGTTTCTTGCGCCGTCACGGCAGGCGCCAAGGGGGCTTCCGCTGCGTCGCAGCCGGCTTCGTCCGTCGGCTCCGCTATGGCGCGTTCGGGGGTGAAGAGTACGACCAAGGCCACTGCCAAAGCTACCACCAAAGCTACTACTACCTCGACAACGGCCTACGATCCAATGAACAATGCTTACCGCGCGAGGACAGCGACGACAACGATAGCTACTTCTCCTACCCAAAAGGAGTCTGATTCTACGACTTCGGCTGCCCAGACTACCACTACCATGCAAGCGTTATCGGAAGAAAATGAAAACGACATCCGAAAAGACGAACCTACCGCGGCGGAGCAGGCAGCAGCCGAACTCAAGGAGGACGGTTCGCCCAACATCAGCGCCGAATCCGCGATTATCATGGACTGTGACACCGGCATGGTACTGTATGCCGTCAACGAAAACAAACAAATGCCTATGGCCAGTACCACCAAGATCATGACCTGCATTCTGACATTGGAAAGCGGGGACGTGGGACGCTACATCACCGTCACCGAGGACTGCATGGATTTGCTCGACGGCACCCGCATCGGTCTGAAAGTGGGCGACACCATCACGGTCTATGATCTTTGCGTGGGAATGATGATGTATTCCGGCAACGACGCGGCTAATACGGCGGCCGTGGCGGTGGGCGGCAGTATCGGCAATTTCGTTTCCATGATGAACGAAAAGGCGGCGGAACTGGGCATGCTCAATACGCACTTCGACACCCCGTCGGGACTCGATCAGTTTTCGGACGGCGCGCATTATTCCACTGCCTACGATATGGCGCTGCTGGGCAAATACGCCATGCAGAATTCCGATTTCCGCACCATTGTCGGCGCGAAATCGCGTAAAATCTATTTCGGAGAGTACAGCAAACACGGATATGAACTTTTTTCCCATAACTATCTGATGGAAGGACTGCGGTACGGCTATGAGGGCTGCGACGGCATTAAAACGGGCGTGACCAATCTCGCCGGACAGTGCCTGATTTCCCACGTCACCACCGATCAGGGACAGCATTTTGTCTGCGCTTCGCTTAACAATTACAACCGCTGGCACGATCATCGCGTGCTTTACAATTATGCCAAGAGCCTTTACGAACAGGTGTCGGTCGATACCGATATTTCCGATTTCAACGCCACCGTGGTGGGCGGCAAAAAGAATACCGTTTCGGTGGAATGCACGCCCGATGAAACGTACAACATCCTCAAAAGCCAGAAGGACACTGTGGAAAAACAGGTCGTCTTTGACCGGTTCCTCTATGCGCCGATCGAGGAAGGCGATGTGGTGGGGCGGCTGCAATATGTCGCGGACGGCGTGGTCATCAAGGAATTTCCCATCACCGCCACCGAAACTATCGAGGCCGACACCAACGGCTGGTTCTCGGATTATATCAAGGCGATTCGTGACCGCGAGAGCGTCAACGCCGATAAGAAATAAGATGATGATTGGCAAAACAAACACTGCGTCGCAAGCGGTGCTTGTTTTGCTGTATTTGTGACATCATGACATTATGACAAAAACGCAAAGGAAGAAGTAAAACATGGCAGAAAAAATCAGGCTGCAAAAGATGATAGCAGACTGCGGCATTGCCTCGCGCCGCAAGGCGGAGCAGTTGATCGAGGAGGGCAAGGTGCGCGTCAACGGGCGCGTGGCGCAGATCGGGGACAAGGTAGACCCCGCCGCCGACAAGGTGACGGTGGGCAGCCGCAAGCTGGTGCCGCAGAACAGCCGCAAGGTCTACATCATGCTGCACAAGCCGCGCGGCTTCGTCACCACCATGGACGACGAACTGGGGCGCAAATGCGTCGCGGAGCTGGTGGACAATGTGGAAGAACGCGTCTTTCCTGTGGGACGGCTGGACCGTGACAGCGAGGGGCTGCTGCTCATGACCAACGACGGCGACTTTGCCAACCGCATTTCCCACCCGCGCAGCCACGTATCCAAGACCTACCGCGTGACCGTCCGTCAGCAGGTGACGGAGGATATGATCGCCAAGCTCTCGGAGGGACTGATGATCGACGGACAGATGACCCTTCCCGCCGACGTCAACCTCGTTACCAAGGAGGAAAACCGCTGCGTGATGCAGATTACCCTCTATGAAGGCCGCAACCGTCAGATTCGCAAGATGTGCGAGGAACTGGGACTCGACGTGATCCGCCTCAAACGCACCGCTGTGGGCAACGTCAAACTGGGCATGCTCAAGCAGGGCGAATGGCGCGACCTGAGTGACGACGAGCTGCGTTCGCTGATGGCGTCGGCACAGATTTCCGCTTCGCGGCAGAAGCGTGCCGCCAAGGCGGCCGAAAAGGCGGTTTACAAGCCGTACAAAAATAACAAAAACAACAAAAAGAACAACAAGCCAGAAAGGAACTGACAACATGCTGGAAATTCACCCGATTCAGGACGAAAACGAACGCAAAGCCTACATAACCGAGCAAAATCTCCCCCTCAGCGCCGAGAATACGGCGGTGCTGCGGGCGTATGAAAACGATGAGACAACGGGCAACATCGCGATGACGGTCGAGGGACTCGCGCAGGACGCAGTGCTGAAAATTCACGCTTTTGACTGCGCCGACGATTTCACGGGCGAGCTGCTCATACGCGCGGCGGTATCGTATGCCTTCAACCGTGCTGTCCCCAAGCTGGAAGCCCCCAAGGCACTTGCGAATCCTCTGTTTGCCAAGGTCGGATTTCAGGACGATGCACAAAATATATCAATTTCCACAGATAAAGTGGTGCATTTCTGTAAAAAGTAGGGAATTTAGCACCAATTGCTAAAGAAGTGCTTGTATTGACGGCACGGGTGTAATATAATGTATATAATATACAAAACCATTACAGTGGGGAAGTAGGGACTTTCTTTCCCATGTCCCGCTGTTTTCACATGGTAGGAGGTTCAGCAATGAGTTTAGAAAGCAAATTGCAGGTAGTTCTGGATACCAAGGCGGCCGTCAGATGCACCACCGCCCACGAACGCCTCGCAAAGCTCTATGACGAGGGTTCTATGGTCGAATTTGACACGCTGGTCAAGTCCGAGGGTGGTCTGGCGGAAGTCGTGACGGCTTACGGCACGGTGGAAGGTCTGCCTGTGTATTCCTTTGCACAGAACGGCGATGTGTCGGGCGGTGCGATTTCCAAGGCGCAGGCAGTCAAAATCAAGAAAATCTATGACTTCGCCGCCAAGACCGGCGCGCCTGTCGTCGGCATTTACGATTCCCAGGGCGCCCGCCTCAAGCAGGGCGACGAGATTCTTGCGGCTTACGGTGATATGCTGCTCTGGAGCAGCAGTCTGTCTGGCGTGGTTCCCCAGATTTCCATTGTCGCGGGTACCTGCGTCGGCACTAACGCACTGCTGGCGGTGAGCGCCGACATCGTTATCGCTACCAAGGAAACCGACTTCGGCATCGAAACCAACGGCAGCGAAAAGAAAGCCGAAGACGTGGCGGAGAGCGTACATATTCTCGCGCGGGATACCGACGGCGCGATTGCGCAGGCGAGAAAGATGATTACGATGCTTCCCTCCAACAACCTCGGCATGGCGATGAGCGTGGATTTTGCGCCCCCTGTCGTTTCGGGGGATGAGCTTGACGCGGTAGCACCCTCCGTCTTTACGGAAGCGCGCGTGATTTCTTATATCATTTCCGGCATTGTGGACGCGGGCAGTCTGGTGGATTTGCAGCCGAAATTCGGCAGAAGCGTGCTGACGGCGCTGGCTACCGTCAACGGGAACACCGTGGGTATCGTCTCCTCACGCAGCCGCTACAACGTGGGCAAGATCGACGCGGACGGCGCGGCCAAAGCGGCGCGTTTCGTGCGTTTCTGTGACGCGTTCTCCATCCCGATCGTCACGCTGGTGGATACCTACGGCTTCAATTCCGTGCGCGACGCGGCCAAACTGGCGCATGCCTACGCGGAAGCCACAACCGTGAAACTGGCGATTGTCACAGGCGCGGCTTACGGCCCGGCCTTTGTCGCAATGGCGGGTCGCGCGGCGAACGCCGACCTCACGCTGGCATGGCCCACCGCGGTCATTGCCCCCCTTGCCCCTGAGACGTTTGCCGCGATTATGTACGCCGACAAGCTCAAAGGTGCGGCGGATCCCGTTGCCAAGCGCGGCGAGATCGTCAACGAGTATAAGGACACCCTTGCTTCTCCGGCGGAAGCGGCTGCCAACGGCTACATCGACGATGTGATCGCTCCCTCTGAAACCCGCTCTTCCATCGTGATGGCGCTGGATATGCTGGCCTCTAAAAAGGTCACTCGTATGGCCAAGAAGCATTCCAACATTCAACTGTAACTTTTTCTCTTCATAATAATGAATTGTTGACATAGATCAGGAGGAATTTCCCATGAAACAATTAAAGATTACCGTAAACGGCGTCGCTTATGACGTTCAGGTGGAGGAAGTCGGCGGCGACGCTGCCTTCTCCGCAGCCGCTCCTGCCGCTGCCCCGGCCGCACCCAAGGCGGCTCCCGCTCCTGCCGCTCCCGCTGCCCCGGCAGCAGGCGAGCCTGTGGAATCTCCCATGCCCGGCACTGTGCTTGACGTGAAAGTAAAGCCTGGCGATTCGGTCAAGGCGGGGGATACGCTGCTGGTGCTCGAAGCCATGAAGATGGAAAACGCCATTGTGGCTCCCAAGGACGCCAAGGTAGTAGCCGTTCCGGTGACCAAGGGTCAGACCGTCGAGTCTGGCACCGTGCTTGTCACGCTGGGCTGATAAGGGGGAGACACGATCATGGCACAGATAAAAGTTACGGAGACTGTGCTGCGTGACGCGCATCAGTCTCTGATCGCCACCCGTATGACGACCGAAGAAATGCTTCCCATGCTGTCCGATCTGGACAAGGTCGGCTTTCACTCCCTCGAATGCTGGGGCGGCGCGACCTTTGACGCCTGCCTTCGCTTTCTGAACGAAGACCCGTGGGAACGTCTGCGCACCATCCGCAAGGCCTGCCCCAACACCAAACTGCAAATGCTGTTCCGCGGCCAGAACATGTTGGGCTATCGCCATTACGCGGACGACGTGCTGGAGTATTTCGTCGCCAAGTCTATCGACAACGGCATAGACATCATGCGTATTTTTGATGCGCTCAATGATATCCGCAATCTGGAAACCTCCATCAATGCCGCCAAGAAATACGGCGGCCATGTGCAGGGATGCATCTCCTACACCACCGGCCCGGTCTTTACCACCGAATATTTCACCCAATATGCCAAAGAGCTGGAAAACGCCGGTGCGGATTCCATCTGCATCAAGGATATGGCGGGTCTGCTCACGCCTTACTACACCTATGAACTGGTCAAGGCGCTGAAAGAGACAGTCAAGATTCCGATTCAGCTTCACACACACTACACGTCGGGTCTGGCTTCCATGTCTCTGCTTAAAGGCATCGAAGCGGGTGTGGATGTGATTGATACCGCGATGTCTCCGATGGCCCTCGGCACCTCTCATCCCGCGACCGAATCCATGGTGGCGGCGCTCAAAGGCACCGAATATGACACCGGACTTGATCTCAATCTGCTGGCGCAGATTCGCGATTATGTGGAAACGCTGCGACAGAAGTACCTCGACAGCGGCCTGATGAGCACCAAGGTGCTGGAGGTTGATTCCAAGACACTGCTTTATCAGGTTCCCGGCGGCATGCTCTCCAATCTGGTTTCCCAGCTTAAGGAAGCAGGCAAGCTCGACAAGCTCACCGACGTGCTCAATGAAGTGCCGCGTGTGCGAGAGGATGCGGGCTATCCGCCGCTCGTGACGCCCACCTCTCAGATTGTGGGTACACAGGCCGTTTTCAACGTCATCATGGGCGAGCGCTACAAGATGACCACCAAGGAATTCAAGGGTCTGGTGCAGGGTACCTACGGCAAGACCCCCATGCCGATTGATCCCGCCTTCCGCAAGAAGATTATCGGTGATCTTGAGCCCATCGACTGCCGTCCCGCCGATCTTCTCGAGCCGGAGCTTGACAAGCTGCGCGCTGAGATGACCGAGTATCTCGAACAGGAAGAGGACGTTCTTTCCTATGCCTGCTTCGGACAGGTGGCCACCAAATTTTTCAAGGCGCGCCGCGACGCCAAGTACGGCATCGACAGCGCCCACGCCGATCTGAAGGCAAAGGTGCATCCCGTGTAATCGCGTGGTATGGCTGAATATCAATGAATGAAAAAACAACCGCCCGGAAATCAATGACGCTGGTCATGGTTTCCCGGGCGGTTGTTTTGTTTCTATTATGGTGTTTATTATAATTATCTACTTTTGATTGCTATAGTAGGAATAAGGTGCCCCTGTGCTGTTGATATTGTCTGAGGGCTGCCATTCGTTCATCGTTGATTTCCTCCAGTTGGAGGGCGGTTTCCTGCAGCACCGTTTCGTTCTCCGTGGCACCGTCAATATGCGCAACGCATTCCCGTGCGGACTGCACCATAGCGGGAAGGAGCTGGCCGTCTCTGTCGATGATGGCAGCTAGGCGCTCGTTGTCCTTCTCTAATGCGTTTTTTTGCAGCCTGGCATTTGTCAGACGCTGCTGCATACGCTCCAGATCCGATTCACGTTGACGCAGCAGGTACACCGCCTTGATCTCATGGCGAATCCAGAAGATAAGGGTAAAGATACAGAGAAAAACCAACGGTATCATGATTTCAGTATATTGTCCTGTGGGATAACGAACCGATAGATAAGTAAAAACGATCATGAATGCCATCAGCATGATGCTGAGGTACAGACCTCCGGCGCTGTTGCCGTATTTGAAAATGGCGGCGAGCCCTTTTCTGATGCGAGTGGAATGCAGAAAGTATAAGAGAAGCAGAACTTGCAGCAGGGAGATGGGCAGGAAAGACAGTGCATGGAATAGAATGCTGCCCTGCATGAGCTTTTCGTGCAGATTCATTTCGGGAAAAAAACATTCATTGACACATCCCATAATCGTCGCCCCCGTCATGGTGGCCACAAAATAGGCGGCAAAGCTGATGCTGAGAGAGAGAAGCGAAAGCGCAGCGGCTTCTTTGAGCCTGATTTTCAGAACAGCGCAGACAATCAACATAAATATGGCGAGTGTGACCGTCGCTTGAAAAGGGTGAATCCAATCCCTGACAAGGGAAATGCCGATGGCATAGAGGAGAAAAAAACAGGTTGCAGCGGCGTTTCGTCTGGGAGAGGGCTTCCGGGGGACTGCTACACAAAAAACGGAGTAGGCGCACAGCGAAATGGTCCCATATTTAACGCCAATGCTGAAAAGGGAAAGGAAAAAATGATTCATAAGCAATCACCGATACTGTGAGAGTAAAATATTTACTGGTTCATTCACACGAAGAAGACGTGTCAATGACCGTTGCTCCCGCACCGTCAAACGTAATCATTACGCGCTTGGAGTAATCTCCGCCGACAAAACTACTGTCGGCTCTGCCGGTGAAACTTTCCAGACGAAAACTGGCGCGGTATTCTTTGAGCAGCGAGAAAAGTGTCATTAGACCGATGCCGCTGCCGCCTTCCTGACCGTGGGTGGTGATCTTCTTTTTCCCCATCTGTCGCAGCACTTCCGGAGCAAACGGAGCGCCGCTGTCGCTCACGGCGAGAAAAAGATGCCCGTGTTTGTCGCGTCCTATGGTGACGTCCACCGCTTTGATGCCCACCCCGTCGCACTGAACGGCAATGAGCGCGTTTTCAGTGAGATCGGCCATCATGGTGGCGAAATGGCGACGGTCAATGGACGCCTGTGTCAGTGCCGTTGACAGTTCGGGAAGAGTGGTAAGCGTGAAACGGGTGCTCTGGGCGGAGGCGCGGCGCTGCATGTAGGAGAGAATGGCATCCAGCGTAGCCAGTCCGGTTTTGGGAAGGGGATTGTCGTGATGTTCATACTGGACGATAGCGCTCATCCGTTCGGTGTAAATTGCTTCGAGTTGCCGGACGGTTGTAGCTAGTTCTGCCACGGAGGGATCGGAGCCGATTCCGATTTCCGACAGTCCGGCGGAAGAAACATATTGGCGTGCGGAAGTGACCATCGCCGGGATGAGCTTATTATCCCGGTGGATGACGGCGGAAAGGCGTTCGTTGTCCTGTCGGAGTACGGCAATCTCCTGTTCCGCTATGCGCAGATCATTTTCCATTTTAGCGAAGTTCGCTTCTCGCTGTCGGTTATGATATACCACATGGACTTCGTGGCGTATCCAGAAAACCAGCGAAAAAAAGAAGAAGAATGTCAGCAGTACAGAGACAGTAGAGAAAATGGAATCAACATCCTGCTGACTGTAATAAATAAAAGCGCTTGCGGTTAAAATCAACATCAGCGACAGATAAATGCCCGCGTCTTTTTCTCCGAAATCTCCGATAAGAAGCAGACCTCTTTGGATGCGCTTGTTTTGGAGCAAAAGATAAATCACCACAGCCATCAGGCTTTCCATAAAAAGAAACAACGCTACGTTGACCCAGTTTTTCGTTTTCATATCCGCTCGCCACATTTCGGAAGGGATTACTATTTCATTGTACCAGTATGCCGCAAAACTCGTCACGAGTCCCACCAGGAGAAAGACACCGTAGCACAGACAAAAGCCTGTGATTGACAGCGATACGGTTCGTTTCAGTCTGCTTCGGAAAAACAGAGAATAATATAGGGTGAGAACTGTCACCATAAAGATGACATTCCACGCACCGATCAACGGCTTGAGAAACTGCATGCTCACCCCCAGCAGAACCAGCGGCAGCATTCCGATCAGGCGGCGGCTTTTTTCGGGGGAATGGGGCAGTGTCTGAAGAAAGACATAATAGGTGCAAAGACAAAGGACGGTATATTTGACGGCTCCTTCCACAATTGGTTTGATAACAGGAAGCATAGGCAATCACCTTCTGACGGCAGTATAAAAAGAAAAAACAAAGCCCTCCGTCGTAACATCACAGAGAGCTTTGTAAGGTGATATGAAATGGGAATGCAGTCAAATATAATTATTTCTGCCTTGCATTATATCACCTCATGAAAGCGTTGTAAATTGGTTTCGGGTATGCATTTTTTGTTGGTTTTCGTTGCTTTTGTTGAGAAAGCGCCTGTTTCCGGCATTCTCTGTTAAAGCTCGTTTTTGATTTTGTTGGCAAAATAACAGATGAATTCGGTTACAGTGGGGATTCCCTTCTTGGAATGGATGTGCGCAGTGTAATTGGCAAGGAGCATATCAATATCCGTTTTAACCCAAGCCCGGCTGATGGCGTTCTGCATGGCACGTTCCACACTTGCATCGGTTTTGCCATGACGGCGTCCGATAATCAGTGATACATTGGAGACGGGTTCGTTCACAAAAATTTCGATAGCTTCGGTCAGATAGCGGTATCCTACCGCCTTGGGACTGATGCAAACGCTGTCAAGTGCTGCGCAGATGCGGCGAGTCAGTTCTTTATTATCCTCTTCCTGCGTTTGAGCAGGCGTTCCGTTGGAAAAAGATCCGGCAATCCGGGAAGAGGACGCGGAAGAGCCGTTCTGTTGCAGCACGCTCATCGCCAGCAATACCTCTGCCACGCCTTCAGGCGAATATCCCTCCTGATGTTTGTACATGATAAATCCCGCACCAAGCGCGCGTACAATATCGTAAGTGGTCTGACTGGAATTATTGGTGTTGACAAGCACATAAGGGCGCAGTGATGCCGGCATCTTATGTAAAGATGTCAGAAAGCCGATGCCGTTTCCCACGCCGTTGTGAAGTTCCAGATCGAGAATGACTGCGTCGGGCCGTTGTTCGCGTACATAGATGAGCGCCTCTGGCACACTGGCCGTCGTTTTGATCAGGGTGATGCCGTTCAGCTTTTGAAAGCATTCGGCAAAGGAACGGCAAACGGATGGATCGTCCTCCACCATCATGACATTGATATTGGTTTGCATTTATTTTCCCCTTTAACCATGAAATACATCATTTTTATTATAAAAGAAGTGTAAGGAAAAATCAACAGGAAATAACAAAAAATAACAGTAAATAATTTTTCATTGTCAAAAAATTCACTAATGAAAGGGTGAATGAAGGAAAAAATTACAAAACCGCCCTTTGTGAAACGAAGGACGGCTTTGCAATTTGTGGATGGGGAACGATATAAAAAAGACATAAGCAAAATAATATAAACAAAAGGGATTGTTGTAGAAAAAACACAACCCAAGTGCTTTTGTTGAGTAAATTATAGTATAAAAACAGAAAAATGTCAAGAGTTTTTTAACAAATCATAACAATTTCTTTCAAATTTCCGAGAAAGTATGAAAAGATTGTTACAGATTTGTCAATTGGTGATGAGAATCAGTCCCCCCACGCACACCACTGCGCCGATCAACTGGCGGAGCGAGAGCGTTTCATGGAAGAACAGATAGCCCACCAAGAGAAGCGCACACGCAAGAGCAATGTTGGCTACCAGCGGCGCGGTGTTGACATTCCATCCGGCGCGGTAGACGTGGATATAGCCGAATTCCAGCCCCACGATTGCGAGCCCCAGCGCAAAGGAAGTCCAGTTGAGTTTTGCGATGTCCGCCGCAAATCCCTGATTCGTTCCCGTCAGGTAGAGTGTGAACGTGCAGAGCGCTGCCACCAGATAGGTGACGGTTAGCGACAGCATGGCATTGCTGTCGGACGGTGTGCTCTTTGTGATGATATTGTAGAAAATGTTGGCGAGTACCACCAACGCGATCGGCCAGAACAGCGGCCACATAGACATCTCTCCTGTGCAAAAAGTATTATGCGATGAGTGTAAAAGTGATAAATGAAAAATTTAGTGGGAAGTGGGGAGTGGGGAGAGAAAAAGAAAAAAGCACAGCGCAGCGCATAATTAGCGAGCGTATGCGAGCGTGGGAGTCCAGGGGGACTGGTCCTCCTGGCGGGTCAAGGGCAGCGCCCTTGCGGGGAGTGGGGCAGCGCCACACAAGGGAGGCTTTAGCCGACCGAGCAAGACGCGCTTGGCTTTGCAGCGGGGCTGGGGCGAATACAGGGAGGTTACCTATACGAATTCGCCCGACTGCCTTCTCAATCGAGGCTCGTTCCGCTCGTTCGGCTACGCCTCACTTGTGAGGACCCTGCCCTCACTCTCCCGCAAGGGCTCTGCCCTTGACCCGGCAGGGAACCAGTCC
>CADCNI010000002.1 GCA_902802795.1 uncultured Ruminococcus sp. | reverse complement strand
TGCCAACGAGGGGATTTCGATTCTGGAGAACTGCGCCAAGTGCGGCATCCCTATCCCCGACAAGCTGCTCCGCGCGCTCGCGCAGATCAAGGGCGAGGATGAGGGAAAAATGGACGGATAAGCAGGACGGTTTTGTATATTACGTGTATATTACCTCAAAAAAAATAATCTAAAATCAGGCCATAAGATATTCGAAAAAGCCCGAAAATACGCGATTTCCGCGAATGTGAAAATTGCTCAATTTAAGGGCAATTTAATTGACATTTCCCAGCCATAGAAGTTGCAATCTCCCACCCATCTGTGATATAATAATCAGGATATAAAATATAAAAAACGCGGGAGGGTTCCCAAAAATGCTTACCAATTATCACACCCATTGTTTCCGCTGCCAGCATGCCGAGGGTTCGGTGGAGGATTACGTCATGGAAGCGATCATGCATCAATTTGACAAACTCGGCATGAGCGATCATGTGCCTTATCCGCATTATGATTACGGTCTGCGCATGCCGATGTCGGAAATCTGGGATTATATCTATGAAGTGCGTGAGGCACAGGAGAAATACAAAGACCGCATTCAGGTGCTGCTGGGCTTTGAGAGCGAATACCTCTGCACGCAGCGTGCCTATTACGAGGAACTGCTCACAGAGTACGGCGTGGAATATCTCATACTGGGGCAGCATTTCTTCGACTACGGCGGGCAGTTCAGAAGCGCGTTTGCCATCTCCGACACCGCCTATTGCGTCACCTATGCCAAGAGCGTTCGCGAGGGACTCGGCACGGGCTATTATTCCCTGCTGGCGCACCCCGATATCGTGGGGGTCAATCGACTGCCGTGGGACAGAAACATGGAGGAAATGACCGACATCATCGTGGAAAGCGCCGTCCGGTATGACATCCCGCTCGAGATCAACGCCAACGGCATCCGCCGCGGCACTGTCACCGACAGTCTGGGAGAACATTATATGTATCCCCATTACAAATTCTGGGAAAAAGCGTCAGAGGCCGGCGCGAAAGTGGTGGTCAGCGCCGACTGCCATTCCCCTCACTTGCTGGACAATGACGAAGTACATCAGGCCAAAGCCATTGCCAAAAGCTGGGGACTGCGTCTGATAGACGACATCGACATCCGGAATCCCGCAAAGGACAATGCATCCAAATAACGGAGGCGACGGAATATGTGGAAGAAGATAGGACTCGCAGCGACAGGGATTGTCTGCTTGGCAAGCTTGTTGATTTCGGTCGGCTGTGACCGCAACACCGAAAAGAGGGAAAGAATTATATCCTCCTCGTCTATGGCGATGGAAGAAAAAGAATCAACCAACCGACTACCCGTCGCACCCGAACACATCACGCTGGAGGATGGAACAGGCATTATTTCATTGGGAATGCACCGGGATGAGGTAATCCGACAGCTGGAAGAATGGCATCTTGATTATGAGTTGGATTACACACCTGAGATTTCCAAATACAGTTCTATTCTCGTTGATTATGATGAGACAAATACGGATCATAACGTATATTACTACGGATTCGACCGTGACGGAATCCTGTATGAGGTAGAACTCGATATAACGTCAAAAGGTTTAGATTATTGGGACAGTTTCAGCAAAATGAAAGAACTGTACGGTGATGACTACGAATACGAAGTGAGTGAATTGGAAACCGGCGATCAATTGGCCTATTGCAATTATCACTTTCCCAATGGAACGACCCTTTCGGTAGAGGTCTTTTTTAAGGATAAAAATGCCGAAAGGGAAAGCGACGGCAATGTGATGGAGCGCTGGATTTACAATAAATATAATTAAAACAATGGCAAAAATTACGCCCGCGACCGCCGCATGAAAAAACAATAACTGCGCAAAATAGTTGTGCAAACATCTCGGTATGATTTGTTTGCGCAACTGTTTTTTTGCCCTTCAGGCGGAGCCGCCGCGCGGTCATTCCTCCCGTCCGGCGACTCTGCGGGGACAAAGCAAACTAACCGCAAGGAGATGACAACATGCTGGATAAAACCTCACTCATACTCGTGATCATCGGCGCCCTCAACTGGGGTTCCGTGGGCATCTTCAAATTTGACTTTGTGGGCTGGCTTTTCGGCGGACAGGCTGCCACTTTCAGCCGCATTATCTTCACACTGGTCGGACTCGCCGGACTGTGGTGCATTTCGCTGCTGTTCCGCGACACCGAGGACACCTCTACCGAAGTCGGCCGTATGTAATGCGCAAAGCCATTTCATAACACGAAAAAAGAACAGCCCGTCTTGTATATTTGCAAGACAGGCTGTTCTTTTTTATTCTTTGAAGCGCGCCGCGCTTCCTGAATGATTCTCTATTCTCCCATGAGCTTTGCTCATAGAAGCGAGCGAATGCGAGCGCTCACGCTTTTCCTTTGCCGCAGCACTGCTTGTATTTCTTGCCGCTGCCGCAGGGACAGGGGGAGTTTCTGCCGATTTTGCGGCCCGCACGGGAGGGCATGGATTCGGAATCCGCATCCGGCTCCATCGGCTTCTGAATCTGTTCGCGCTTGGGCTCCTCCTGCTTTCTCACCTGCACGGTGAGAATCTGACGGGCGGTGTCCTCTTTGATCTGGGCGATCATCTCATCAAACATATCGAAGCCCTCGATGGTGTAAACCACGGCGGGGTCCTTCTGACCGTAGGAACGCAGACCGATGCCCTGTTTGAGTTCTTCCATCGCGTCGATGTGATCCATCCACAGGGAGTCCACCACGCGCAGCATGACGACGCGGTCGAGTTCACGGGCAATCTCGTCTCCGAATTCCTGTTCGCGCTTCTCGTAAAGATCGTGAGCGCGGCTGACCAGTTCATCCACAATCTCCTGCTTATTGAGGGAATCGAGTTCGTCCACGGAATAATTGAAATCGTCCTCGGTGGTAAGCAGGTTGAGATAGGTGGTGCGCAGACCCTCAAAGTTCCAGTAATCCTTTTCATCGGTATTGAGGTACAGATTGACGTTGTTCTCGATGGAATCGTCAATCATCTTGAGAATGCTGTCGCGGATGTTCTCGCCGTCCAGCACCTTGTCACGCTGGGAATAGATGATCTCGCGCTGACGGTTCATCACGTCGTCGTAACGCAGCACGTTCTTGCGGATGCTGAAGTTTCTGCCTTCCACTTTCGCCTGCGCATTCTCGATGCTCTTGGAAACCATTCTCGCCTCGATGGGCATATCCTCGTCGATGTTCATGGACGTCATCATCGCCTGGAGGCGCTCTCCGCCGAAGATGCGCATGAGATCATCCTCAAGCGAAAGGTAGAACTGGCTTTCGCCGGGGTCACCCTGACGACCGGCACGGCCGCGCAGCTGGTTGTCGATACGGCGGGATTCGTGGCGCTCGGTACCGATGATGACCAGACCGCCCGCTTCGCGCACCTTGTCGCCCTCCGCGTCGGTTTCCTGCTTGAATTTATCTTTCAGCTCCGCAAACTTCGCGCGTGCCTCGATGATCTCCTCGTCGTCGGTGTCGCTGTAGGCGGTGGATTCCTCAATCAGATCTTCGGTGTAGCCCTGCTTGCGCATTTCGCTCTTGGCCATAAATTCGGGGTTGCCGCCCAGCAGGATATCGGTACCGCGGCCCGCCATGTTGGTGGCGATGGTGACAGCGCCGTATTTACCCGCCTGTGCGACGATCTCTGCTTCTCTCTGATGATACTTGGCGTTCAGAACAGAATGCTTGATGCCTCTGCGCTTGAGCGCTTCGCCCAGCATTTCGGATTTGTCAATGGAAATGGTACCCACCAGCACCGGCTGCCCTTTCTCGTGCGCCTCGATAATGCGCTCGATCACGGCATGGTACTTGCCTCTTTCGGTGGAATAAATTCTGTCGGGCAGGTCGTTGCGGATGGTGGGCTTGTTGGTGGGAATCTCCACGCAGTCCAGCTTGTAGATTTCGTTGAATTCGGTTTCCTCGGTCAGAGCGGTACCGGTCATACCGGAGAGCTTGCTGTAGAGACGGAAATAGTTCTGGAACGTGATGGAGGCCAGCGTCTTGGACTCGCGCTCAACCTTCACGCCTTCCTTGGCTTCGATGGCCTGGTGCAGACCCTCGTTGTAGCGGCGGCCGTACATAATGCGTCCCGTGAATTCATCCACGATCAGCACCTTGTCATCCTGCACCACGTAGTCGATGTCGCGGGTCATAACGCCGTGCGCCTTGATGGCCTGATTGATGTGATGCAATATGGTGATCGCTTCGGGGCTGTTGTCCATGAGGTTTTCTATGCCGAAGGTCTTTTCGGCACGCGCCACGCCCTTGGAGGTCAGCGTCGCGGTCTTGGCCTTTTCATCCACGATGTAATCCGCGTCGCCGTATTTGTCGTCATGTTCCTCTTTCTCGTCCACTTCCGCGATCTTGACGAAAGTGAGCTTTTTGGCGAAGTCGTTGACGGTGGTGTAGAGAGCGGTGGATTTGTCGCCCTGTCCTGAAATGATCAGAGGGGTTCTCGCTTCGTCAATAAGGATAGAGTCCACCTCGTCCACGACGGCAAAGTTATGACCGCGCTGCACCTTCTGCTCCTTATAAATGACCATGTTGTCACGCAGATAGTCAAAGCCCAGCTCGTTGTTGGTGCCGTAGGTGATATCACAGGCATAGGACGCGCGGCGCTCGTCGTTTTTCATATCGTGCAGAATCAGACCGACGCTCAGACCAAGGAAGCGGTGAATCTTGCCCATCCACTCGCTGTCGCGCTTGGCGAGGTAGTCGTTGACCGTGACGACATGAACGCCCTTGCCGGTAAGCGCATTCAGGTAAGACGGCAGGGTTGCCACAAGCGTTTTACCTTCACCGGTCTTCATTTCGGCAATACGTCCCTGATGGAGGATAATGCCGCCGATGACCTGCACGGGAAAGTGCTTCATACCCAGCACACGCCAGCCCGCCTCACGGCAGACGGCATACGCGTCGGGGAGAATATCGTCAAGGGTTTCGCCCTCGGCCAGTCTGTCTTTGAGAATCTGGGTCTGGCTGCGAAGCTCGCTGTCAGACATAGGCGCGTACTTTTCCTCCAGCGCAAGCACCTGGTCGCAGATGGGCTGCACCCGCTTGATCTCGCGGTCGGAATAGCTGCCGAATATTTTCTTTAAAATACCCATGTGAAATGAACCATCTTTCTTGATTGTAATTCCAGTATAGACACTAATGCCAATATAGCATATTTAAATTAATTTTACAATAGATTGCCCAAAAAAATGTTACACAAATGAAAATTATAGAAAATAGGATAATTCTTCATACATTGTCAAAGAATTAACTTGCTGTTTTTCAACAAGATTTACTTGACAAACGCACATGACAGTGCTATCATTAGTTTGTACCAAAACAAACAATGTGATTATCCAATATGCAGCACAACCCAAAGCTCACTCAACCGGACAGGCCGTCCGTCAAAGACGGTCGCTTTTTATCTGCATGAATAAAGATCAGATTTCTGCGTCGTCAGATGCGCAGAAAACGGGAGGTAATATCATATGTCAGTCATATTTTACGCGGCAGCGACGGGATTAGGCCATCTTGCCCGTGCAATAGCCGCAGCGGCAGAAAAAATGCCGGTAGGTTCCAGCGAGTTCGAACTGAGTCAGGACGGCGAAACCGTTTGGGAAAACGGCGAAGAATACGATTTTGTCGGCTTCGGTAAAATCGGCGTATTTTCTTCCCGCGTCGGCGGCTCGCGTATGTCGCTCGGCCGCAAGCTGGGACAGGTCAAGGACGAGCCGGAACGCAAGGTCTGGCAGCTCCGCGCCCGAAGCGGCAGTTACATCATGGTCAAAAGCCGCACCGATACACCCGAGGTCTTTAAAAAAATCTCCTAATCCGCAACATAAACCGCCCGGCTCCGTTCCTTGGTTTGCGAACGAAGCCGGGCATTTTTTATTAAGTGTGAAATGTGAAGTGTGAAGTGTGAAGTGTGAAATGAAGGAAGCGCATTCGCGCTTGAAAAAAATAGAAAGAATGGAACTGTTTCACTCTCCACTTCTCACTTTCCACTTTCTTATTCGGAGATGGCTTTCCGGATAGCGTCAAGAAGTTCCTCGTAGGTGTCGAAAGCAGGAATATCGGGATTGTCGGCCTTGATTTTATCGGTGCTCTTGAAAAGGAAACCCGCCTTGCTCGCCTTGATCATGCCGAGATCGTTGTAGCTGTCGCCGCTGGCGATGGTATCGTAGCCGATGGACTGGAGCGCCTTGACGGTGGTGAATTTGGAATTTTCCACGCGCATCTTGAAGCCCGTAACCTCACCGCTTTCCGAAACGACCAGCGAATTGCAGAAGATGGTCGGCCAGCCCAGTTTCTTCATAAGCGGAGCGGCAAATTCGGTAAAGGTATCGCTGAGGATGATGACCTGTCCCATCGCGCGCAGTTCGTCAAGGAATTCCTTAGCGCCCGGCATGGGGTCGATGGTCGCGATCACGTCCTGAATCTCTTTGAGTCCCAGACCGTGCTCTTTCAAAATGGCAATGCGGTATTGCATAAGCTTGTCATAATCCGGCTCGTCGCGGGTGGTCTTTTTCAGTTCGGGAATGCCGGTCGCCTCGGCAAACGCAATCCAGATTTCGGGCACCAGTACGCCCTCCAAGTCCAAACAGGTGATAGTCATAACAATCAGTTCCTTTCACATTTTTGTGATTTCAATCATCGCCTGCCTATTATAGCACAACGGGACAGAGCTTGTCAATGAAAATTCACGGAGGAACGGAAGGAAATGACGGAAACACCTGCCATCGCAGGAAAGAAACAACCTCAACAAAAAATCGACGCGGCACCTTACCTTTGGATTCGGAAGGCGCCGCGTCTTTTGCTGCTTATACGAATTGTCAATTAAAAGTAGACATGCTTCGCGGTCTATTTCGCAGCGGACGCGTCCTCCTGCGCTGCCGTTGGGGGCGCTTCCTCCGTGATAGATACGCTTGTCGAATGCGTCTCGTCGTCATGGATCTCAACGGAAACCGTTACCCCGCCGTCTTCTCCGTCTCCCTGTTCCGGCAAGTCGTCGGCTTTGTAGATCACAATGTCGCCGTTGTCGGAGGTGATCTTGAATTGATCTCCGTCCACATAATCGCTGGCGCTGACCTCCGTGCCGTTGATATACATTCTGAGATTCTTCCACGCGCTGCCCAGCACACCCGAATCCGCCTCCGCCGCGTTCACGGCGACAGCGGAGGCAGCCGCCAAAGCCGCCGCCGCGAGGATTGCCATTACTTTCTTTTTGTTCTTTGTCAATTGAATCGCCTTGCCTTCCTTGTTCTTTACGTTGAAACATTTTTTCTTCAGCTCTTCGGAAGCGTGAATTTCCGAAAAGGTCGCCCGGTATTGTTGTTTAAAATTCATAATCCGCCTCCGAAAGTTTTGATTTGAGTTTTTGTCTTGCTCTCATAAGCTGTGTCTGTACGGTCGTCTCCCGAACGCCGAGTATATCCGCGATTTCTCCGACGCGATAATCCTCGTAGTAATACAAATGCACCACGATACGATATTTCGGCGGCAGCGACCGCACCGCGAAAAACAGCTCGCTTTGTTCCGGAATTTCAAAGAGGATTCCCTCCTTTGCCAGACTCTCGTCATCCATCGGGCAGGTCACACGTCTGTGCCACGGCGAGGATAAGTAGCGTCTGCCTTCATTGACGGCGACGCGAATGAGCCAGCTTTTCATATGTTCCTCATCGTTGAAAAATCCTTCATGTCTGAACAGCTTTAAAAATACATTCTGCACAATATCCTCCGCGTCGCTCCTGTTTTTGCAGCAGCTCAGCGCGATTCGGAACAGCATATCCGAGTAGCGCTGTACCGCTTCTGTAAATTCCTCGTCTGACATTCAGCCACCTCCTATGCAAATTTTGAGGACGGAGCAAGCCGCCCTTGAAAGGCCTTTCATATAGTAACATCAAATACAACCCCAAAATATCACGGTCATTTTGATTCCTCACAAAAACATAATAATACCGCCCCGCCGCTCTCATAAAAGAATAACCGTCCGGCAGCGTCAAACCGGACGGTTATTATGTTTAGAAAATGAATTTTGAATATTTTAAAACCCGATCTTCACGGTTTCGCCCTCCAAAACCGCGCTCGGCGATTGGGTAATGGGCAGCTTTTGTTCTTCGGAAAAGCCGATGGTTTCGCCGTCGCGCAGTTCCGCGTCACTCTCGATCACATATGTGGCAACGTCGGTCATAAAGCCGAGCAATTCCTGTGGGGAATGGGCGCTGTCGATGACCTCGATTTCCTCCCTGCCGAAAGAATCTTTTAGGCCGTAGGTGTAGCTGCAAAAGGTCTTTCCGTCGTCGTTGCTGTAGAGTCCGAAAAAGACAAGATTCATCACGGGATACATGTCGTTGTCGAGATACAGCCGCGCGTAGTCGATGTAAAAATCCGGCGCGAATACCGTGCCTGCCGTATTGACAGCGACAGCGGTTTCCTGTCCGAGCGCCGACGCGCAGAGCCTGACCAGCGCAATGCCCGCTTCGGGAAGCGGCTGACCTTGGGGCAGCATCGCGATGAAAAGGTGCGCCTTGTGCTTCTGCGCCGCCTTTACCGCGCCGGGCCAGCGGTAATTGGTCTTGGCGTTGCTCTCCGCCTCGCCGTTCGGCACGGGTGCCGGAAAGAGACTCACCGCCGCCATCATACCGTCCACATTGACCACCATGGTGTCGCTGTCATGTGCTGTATCTTCGCTGTCGAGGGTGATGCCCCAGTCGGCTTTCAGGTCGCTGACAAACTGCTCAAAGGAGAATTTCGCCTCACTCAGCAGCACCGAAGCAGCGAACAATCCGCCTTTTTCCTTGCTTTCCGACGCGGCGGCGACCTCGTCCTGCGGCTTTTTATGTCCGAAAAATTTCCAGATACTCATTTGTTGTACACTCCTGTCTGTTGTGTTGAAAGAAGGCGGTGTGTCATGCCGCCGTGCCGAATTGACTCATCACATACCGAAGAAATCGAGCGGCTTGCCCTGCGCGTGGCGCTTGAAGCAGTAGAAGTAAATCATATAGGCATACGCCGAACGGTAGGTGTGTTTGGAGTGGATTTCATAATAATCTTTCTCACCGACGGCAAACTGGATTTTATTCTTGCTCACGCAGCTCATCTTGGAAATGTCATTGAAGCTCCACACGATTTTCTTGGGGCCGACGCTGACGGTGTTGCCCGCCTCATCGGTTTCAAAGGCTTCCGCCGTGTCAAATTCCAGACGGTCGCAGTAGAGGGACAGTCCCCCCTCGCCCACCAGAACATTTGCCTCGGCGCGGTGCGCGCGATAGAGTTCATTGGTCGGGCTGGAAAAGACAGGCGTTTCGCCGCTTGCGTCGTAATGCCCCTCGGTCACCAGCTTGACCGCCTGCTCGCGCTGCCAGTCATCCCATTTGTCAAAGGAATCGAACACCACATCTTCGCCCTCAAAGAAGCCGTAATGGTTCAGCGTCACTTTATAGCCGCAGGCAGTGCAGACAAGGGAATCCCCCTCGCTCTTGGTGGTGAAGAGACTGCCGCACTTCGGACATTGAAAGAGCATTCTCTCCGCGCCTTCAAGCAGATCATGTCCCTTGTAGTAGACCATCTGCTCACGCTGGTATTTGATGTCATTGAAAGTCAGCGCGTCGAGAATGGCTTCATACGCCTCGTCCACCGACATCTGCGCCAGCTCTTCCGGCTCGATGACGCGTACCAGTTCGCAGGTCGTGCGTCCCTTGCGCCACGAATGGCACCATTTCGGATGGGTGAGATAGCCGCCTTTGACGTTAAAGAGCGCCACGGGCATTTTGAACTGCTTGACCAGCTTGGCGGTGGCGGGCGCGATATAGCTGGTCTTGCCGCTGAAGCAGCAGTTGGCTTCGGGGAAAATCAGAATGCTGCCGCCGTCTTTCTTGGCCTGCAAAGCTTCCCGGATGGATTTCAAATCCATCTGCGCGCGGACAATCGGAATCGGCTCCGCGATATGCTTGACAAATTTGCCGAACGCGGCGTGCTTGAACAGATGATCGCTCGCCAGCGCATGCACCACGCCCGGCGCGGAGGCAATCACCATCAGCGGATCCAGCTCACAGATGTGGTTGGACAGCAGCAGATAGGCGCGTCCTTTCTGCAAATCGTTGGGGGTGCGCTTGAAGTTGGCCATGATTTTCACATACAAATGCACCAGCGGTCTTCCGATGGCAAACCAGAAATGATGACGCGGCAGGTTGTATTTTTGCTTGTTCTTTTTTTTCTTGTTTTTTTCGGTCTTTTGGTTATCCTTGCTTTCTTTCGCCGTCTTGGGTTCCGCCTTTTCATCGGCGAACGGCAGCTTGGTTTCGTTGTTGTCCGACATCCGGATCACTCCTGTTGCGTTATGGTAGGGGAATCAGATTTTTATTGTGCGGCTTGCAGCAGCTTTTCTGCTTCGCGGAAAGAATCGGTGGCCTGCCGCATGGCCTCGGCAAATTCGCCGTAGATTTCCAAGGTCTTTTGCTTCATCGTCTCGCTGCCCTCGTCGGGATTGGGATAGGAGCGGAACAACGCGTCATATTGGCGGTAAAATTCCAGCAACGCCCTGCCCTTTTCCAGCGCGATACCATATTGCGCCATCGCGTCACGCAGCGCCTTCTGCTCCTTGGCGTAACTGCCCGGCGCCTTCAGCGTTTCTATTTCCTTGCAAACCTCTGACAGCGCGTCCAGCCGATTCTCAGCCTCGTCAATCTGCGACTTGGTGGGAGCCGCCTGTGTCTTGGCGATTTCCTCCAGACTGTCGCTGAAAGCGTTGGCACAATCTGTGAACAATGCCATCTTTTCATTGACCGATGCGATGTAGCGACTTTTTTTCATTGCCTGGCATCCGAACAAGGTCAGCAGCAACAAACCACAAATCAGTGCGCCTAACTTCTTCATCATTACACAATTCCTCTCCCATTTCTTTTCAATTGACATTTGGTATAATGATACATCCGATCTGCTGACTCATATTCTCCATCCACTCTTTCAAAAACGGAGTAAGCGCGCTGAGTACAATGCTCAGAATCATGACGCAGAGGAAAAAGACCATGCCGCCGGCTGTGATGAATTTGCCGAACTTATGCTTGATATAGGGAAATTCGGAGCGGCGCTTTTCCTCGGGTATTTCGAGTTTGCTCCATGCCGCCTCCGCCTTGGCAACGGTGGCAACGCCCGACGACGCGAGCCGCGCGGTACGCGCCTTAATTCCATTGTGTCTGGTCACGAAGAAATACAGCAACGCCCCGGCCGCAAACACCATTTCAAAGATATCAAAATAGAAATAGACGGTTTCAAGCAATTCATCAAACTGGGGACAGAAATAATTGACCGCCTGCGGAATGGAGGCCACACAGTTATTGACGAAATGAAGGAAGATGGTCTGACGGATATTACCCGACTTGGCGGCGACATAGCCCAGCACCAGACCGATGAGAAACGCCATCGGGGTCTGCGCCATGTTGCCGTGCATCATGCCGAACACAAACGCCGACGCCACAATGCCAAAGCCCACGCTATGCTTGGAAAGGGTACGCATAATCACCCCGCGGAAGAGATATTCCTCCGTAATGGGCGCGACAATGCACGTCCAGACCAGCAGCATAATCATGCCCACCAGCGACAGATTTTCGGGCGTGTAGACCTCATCGGGAGGCGGCGTGATGTGAAACAGATCATTGTAGAATATTTCCCGGCAATAATAATAAACATACCCCCACGCGGTATTGAGTCCCAGTGCCGTCAGCAGCGCCGCCAGCACAAAACCCGCGCTGAGTTTCTCTCCGCGAAACGGCTGTGTCAATCCGATCTTCCATTTGTGACCGTGCGCGGCGGCCGGCACCATGTTGCCTACAATCGCAGCCAGCCCCATTCCGAACATCATCAGATTGGTCATGACCGATTCCTGATCGAGCCATGAGAAATAGCTGTCTTTCATCAAAGCGTACCCCACCAGTCCGATCACCATCACTGCAATGAGAACAACCAGCATCAGTCCGTAATCCGCCATCAGCGTAAGCCCCACCTTGCTGCTGTGGATTTTGAACATTCTCTCGTTGACCTGCTCCGGCGTGAGAACCACAGCCGGACGGTAATAATTCGCGGGCGGTGCGTAAGCGTATTGTGTCTGCGTCAAATGGGGTGCGACCGGATGGGTATAAGACGGGGGCATATACGGTCCGCCCGTAAGGTTCGGCGCGACAGGCTGTCCCGCAGGTGTTCCCCGACCGCCGGTGAGTTGAGGCGCAACCGGATATCCCACAGAAAATCCCTGTCCGCTTGTCAGATTCGGCACAACAGACGGTCCCCCGGGAAATCCCTGACCGCTCGTCAGGTAGGGCGCGACCGGCTGCCCTGCGGAAAAGCCCTGACCACCTGTGAGAATGGGTGCCGCAGACTGTCCTTCGGCAGAAAACTGTCCCGCAGAAGCCGACGGGAGCTGGGGAACCTGCGGCGGCGGGAGCTGCGGATTTTGCGGCGCGGCATACTGCGGCGGCTGCGGGGACGGCGCATAGGATGCGGGCAATACCTGTCCTGCCGGAAAAGAAGGCGGAGGCGAATAGGGCTGCTCATAATACATCGGAGGCAGATTCTGCGCCTGTTGCACCGGAAATGTCTGATAGGGCGGCGGCACCTGCATTCCCTCCGTGTTCATGGTTCTGCGCCTGCTGTCATCGGCAAAAGCCGAAGAAGAAGTCTCAGCGAGAAACTGTCCTTTGTTTTTGGTCGGTTCATTCATGGTTTTGTAACCCCCTTTAAAACTCTTATTTTTCTTTTTTAAAGATAAACAGCTTACTGAAAACAAAATTGAGAATCACGACCACCGCATTGGCGCAAACTTTGGCAATCAGCGACTTCGCGTCCCGCACCGGCCAGTGCAGGAGGTTGGCAGTCAGACGTTCGACGGCAGTGTAACCCATCACGTCCACCATCAGCCACATGATCAGTTCGTCAAAAACCAGCGTCGCCACTCTTGCGCCCACAAAGGCGATCACTTCCCGCAAAATGCCTTCTTTGGTATGGACCTCGCTGTGAAATACATAGATGCGGTTGGTAATATAGGCAAACATCACGGAAAACACCCACGCAATCGCGTTGGAAAGCAGCGTCGGAATGCCCATAACGGCATACATCAGTTGAAATGACAGAATATTGATGATCGTCGTACACACCCCGAAAAAGAGGTAGGAAAACACCTCTCCCCTGACAAATGCCATCACTTTTTGTATCATTGCGTTGTCTTTTCCATTTTGCATGAATGTCATTCTCCTTTAACGCAAATAAAAAGCAAGTCAAGGAAAACCTGACTATCATTAATATACCACATAGTTGACAAATTTGCAATTCTCCATTCGTGAATTATCGGGATTTTTTCTGTTTTTTCATTTGATAACATGAGAAATCAACCATCGTAACCCATTATCCTGTGAACCTCACCCAAAAGTATTGACAAGCCCGATGGGCAATGGTATAATCATAACAGCAGATATTGACAAGTTTACTTTGCAATTCATATAGCCTATCTTAACAAAATCATTTACCTCAGGAGGATTCCATCATGAACAATCCTTTCGGACAGGACATTAATGAGGATGTCAAGAACTTGCTGGAAGAAATGGAAGAAACTTCCGGTTTCAACGGTTTGACCGATCATCCCCAAAAAATCACCAAACCCGAAACGGCGGCCAAGCACACCAAGGCCGACAAACCCGACACAGCCGCAGAACTTGAAAAAATGCTGGAAGAAGTGGAAGAAGCGGTGGATGCGGCAGAATCCGAAGACACGGGGGATATTTCAGACGCTCCCGCATATGCTGCCGACGGCAGTGCGGAGGAAGAACAATCTTCGGACACATCCCCCGAAGAATGGCGTGACCAAGCCAAGGCTGCGCACAACGGCACCATCGCGGGGCTGATCCTGCTGCTGGCGCTCTACTGCTTCCAATATTTCCGTGGACAGGGTGCGAACTACGGCATTTGCGCGGTGGTCTTCTGCATGCTGGCAGTGGAACGCCTGCCGCTTGCTATCCAAAGAAAGAAGACGTTTGATATTGTCATGGGCGTGATTTATCTGCTGCTCGCCATCTACAGCCTTGTCCTGCATCTGATGGGATTGCTGGGCGCGTAAAATCAATCAGAACAGGAGCAAACCAATGGACGACAATCTGATTCTGAAAAACCGCCTGAAAAAGGCGCGCGCCGAATATGGACTCTCTCAGCAGCAGCTCGCGGCGGTCGTGGGTGTTTCGCGCAACACCATCAGCTCCATCGAAACCGGACAGTTCTGCCCCTCCGCCAAGCTGGCGCTGGTGCTCTGTATCGCGCTGAACAAAACATTTGAGGAGCTTTTCTATTTTTGATTATTGTATTCTGACAAAAGCAGGAGGCAGGCAACATGAACGACATCCCACGCAAAAAAGGCGTGATCTTCGATCTGGACGGCACACTCTGGAACACTTCCGAGCGCATTGTGCCCGCATGGAATGAAGTGCTGGCAAGACGCGGTCTGCGGCAGATCACCACCGAAGATATGAATTCCTACATGGGCAAAACGCCCGATGGCATCGTATCTATGATGCTGCCCGATCTGCCGCGTGAGGAGGGACTGGCCGTGTTTGCCGACTGCCTTACGGCGGAAGACGATTTTCTGCGCCGTCACGGCGGCATCCTCTACCCCGCGCTGGAGGAAACCCTCGCCGTGCTGCGGGAGACGTATTTTCTCGGCATTGTCAGCAATTGCCACCCGGCCTATCTTGACAACTTCCTCGATTTCCACGGACTGCGGAAATACTTCGACGACGGCGAAACCTTCGGAGGCACCCATCTGCCCAAGGCGGAAAACATCCGGCTGCTGATGGAACGCAACTCGCTGCAAAGCGCCGTCTATGTGGGAGACACCGCGCTGGACGCGCAGTCGGCGGAGCAGGCGGGCATACCCTTCCTCTTTGCCGCCTACGGCTTCGGTGATGTGCCGGATGCGGCGTATGCTGTCCCAACCTTTGCCGACCTGCCCGCATTGGTGCCGCAGGTCATCTGACAAACCGAAAAAGTTGAAAATATTCTAAAAAAATCCGGCGGGGTAGGCATATAATCTATTGCAACCGCCGTTTTTTTGTTGTATAATGTAATGTATACACTTATTGCGATAAGACAATAGGATTGAAAGGATGGAAGAAGATTATGACTGGTGCAAACAAATGGAACGTCGCCGTGATCTTCGGCGGTAAATCCTCGGAGCACGAGGTGTCGAGAGTCTCAGTTACAATGGTTCTCAACAACATCGACAGAGAAAAATACAACGTATATATGATCGGCATTACCAAGGAGGGCAAATGGTACCTCTATGAGGGGGATGTGAACCTCATTCCGACCGGCGAATGGGAAACCTCCGGCAAGACCACACAGGCTTTCATCGTTCCCGACGCGGCGGTCCACGGCATGCTTGTGCTGCGGGAGAGCGGCACGGAGACTGTCCGTCTGGATGTGGCTTATCCCGTCATGCATGGCAAGAACGGCGAAGACGGCTCTATGCAGGGCTTGTTTGAACTGGCGCAGATTCCCTACGTCGGCTGCGGCGTGGCTTCTTCCGCCATCTGCATGGACAAGGCGCTCACCAACACCGTCCTCGAATACGGTGGCATTCCGCAGGCGAAGTTTCTGTGGTTCTACCACCGCTATTTTGAGCGCCACATTGACCGCTGTCTGGAACAGGTGGAAGAGCAGCTCGGTTATCCCTGCTTTGTCAAGCCCGCCAACGCCGGTTCCTCGGTGGGTATCAGCAAATGCAGCAGCCCCAGCGAACTGATGGACGCGGTGCGTCTGGCGGCCCAGCATGACGACAAGATCGTGGTGGAGGAAGCCATCAACGGGCGCGAAGTGGAAGTGGCGGTGCTCGGCAACGACGAACCCATCGTCTCCGTAGCGGGTGAAATCATCCCCGCCGCCGACTGGTACGACTACGACGCGAAATACAACGACGAATCCAGCCGCCTGGTCATTCCCGCCGACCTCAAGCCCGCCACGGTGGAGCTGATTCAAAAGAGAGCGCTCCAAGCCTACAAGATCCTCGGCTGTTCGGGACTGGCGCGCATCGACTTTCTCGTGCGCAAGAGCGACGGCGAACCGATGCTCAACGAACCCAACACCCTGCCCGGCTTCACCGAAATCAGCATGTACCCCAAGCTGTTTGAAGCGTCCGGCGTCGGCAAAACCGAGCTGATCGACAAAATCATCGCGTTCGCCCTCGAAAGAGCGGACAGGAAAAAGTAAACCATGCGTGCGGAAACATCCTACCGCCTGAAAATTGCGACCTCGATTCACGCGGACGACTACGACGACGATATGGAGGTCATCTGCCCCTGCCGCTATTCTTTCGCGGACGGGGTGCATCGGCTCAAATATGACGACGAGGAAAACGGATTCACGGTGATCAAAATCACTTCCGACGGTGAGATTCAGATATCCCGCCGCCGTTCCTTCTCGATTCTCCTTCGTCCGGGCTATTCCCACAGCGTTGACGCCCAGACGCCCTACGGCACGGTTCCGATGGTGTTCACCCTGCAAAGCGCGGACTGCTCGCTCACTGAACGCGGCGGACGGGTGGAATACGTCTCGCAGGTGGAGATCGACGGCGCACCGCAGATTAACCGCGTCATCATGGAGCTGACGGAAATCACAGAAAGGATTGATTGACCAAATGACCAATGCCATCAATGAAATACACGGACAAATCAGAGAAATCATCATGGCGGCCATGGGACGCGCGGTAGCGGATGAAGTCATCCCCGCCGTTCCCGCCCCCGCCTTTTCCATCGAAACCCCTGCCGACCCCTCCCACGGCGATTTTGCCTCCAACGCGGCGATGATCTCCGCCAAGGCGTTCCGTCTGCCGCCCCGCAAGATTGCGGAGCTTCTTACCGAGCGAATGGACTTCACCGGCACCTATGTCGAGCGGGTGGAGGTCGCGGGTCCCGGCTTCATCAATTTCTTTGTGGGTCGGCGCTATTTCAGCAACGTCCTGACGGGTATCCGCTCTGACGGCGCGGATTACGGCAAATCCGACTACGGCAAGGGCAAGCGTGTGATGGTGGAATTCGTCTCCGCCAATCCCACCGGCCCCATGCATATGGGCAATGCGCGCGGCGGCGCGCTGGGCGACTGCCTCGCGGCTGTTCTGGAAACGGCAGGCTACGATGTGGAGCGTGAATTCTACGTCAACGACGCGGGCAACCAGATTCAGAAATTTGCGCTCTCGCTGGATATCCGCTACCAACAGCTTTTCAAAGGCGAGGACGCCGCACCGCTGCCGGAGGATTCCTACCACGGCGGGGATATTGTGGAGCTGGCTAAGGAATTTGCCGACATTCACGGCGACAGCTATATGGACAAAAGCGAAGAAGAACGCCGCGCCACGCTGGTGGACTATGCCCTGCCCAAGAACATCGCCAAAATGAAATCCGACATTGCCAAATACCGCATTGTCTACGATACATGGTTCCTGGAAAGCTCGCTGCACGAAAGCGGTGAAGTGCAGGAGATCATTGACATCCTCACCGAGAAAGGGCTGACTTACGAAAAGGAAGGCGCCATCTGGTACAAGGCGACCGAATTCGGCGGCGAAAAGGACGAAGTGCTCGTTCGCGCCAACGGCAATCCCACCTATTTCGCGGCGGATATCGCCTATCACCGCAACAAATTCTTAAAGCGCGGCTTTGACACCTGCATCGACGTGTGGGGCGCTGACCATCACGGTCACGTCGCGCGTATGAAAGGCGCGATGGACGCGGTAGGTCTGAACGGCTCTCAATTGCACATCGTCCTCATGCAGCTCGTGCGTCTGATGGACAACGGCGTACCCGTCAAAATGAGCAAACGAACCGGCAAGGCCATTCAGCTCGCCGACCTGCTGGATGAAGTTCCCGTAGACGCAGCGCGCTTCTTCTTCAACCTGCGCGAGGCCAACACCCAGATGGACTTTGACCTCGGACTCGCGGTGCGCGAGGATTCGCAGAACCCGGTCTACTATGTGCAGTATGCCCACGCGCGTATCTGCTCCATCTTCCGCCGCGACGAAGCGAAAAAAATCAAACTCGACGAGGTATCCCCCGAAGCGCTCGACCTGCTCACACATCCCTCCGAGATCGAACTCATCCGCTACCTCTCCTCCCTGCCGAACGAAATCATCGCGGCGGCGAAGGAATACGAACCTGCCCGCATGACCCGTTATGTCATGGAGCTTGCTTCCAAATATCACAAGTTCTATCACGACTGCCGCGTGCTGGGCAACGACGACGACAACCTCACTGCCGCGCGTCTGCTGCTCTGTGACTGCGTGCGCCGCGTGATCGCCAACATTCTCAACATGCTCAAAGTCACCGCTCCTGATCACATGGACTCGCAGGAGTAACCATAAAAAGGAGAGTCGGCAATGGAAAAACAAAACAAACCCAACGCAAAAAAGAACCGTCTGAAACGGGGTGCTATCCTCCTTTCGTGCGTGGCGGGGGCATTCCTTCTGATTATCGCGGGATATATCGCCTATGTGCTGATGACATATAACCGCATCGGGGACAATCAGACGCTGGAACCTGCCGGAACCGCCGGAACCGACACACTCAAAACAGACACGGAATATACCGCCATTACCTACAATATCGGCTTCGGCGCTTACACACCCGACTATACGTTTTTTATGGACGGCGGCACGCAATCTTGGGCGGCGTCGAAAGAAAGCGTTATACAGTGCATTGACGGAGATATCGCTCTTTTAAAACAATACCGCCCCGACATCGCCATGATACAGGAAGCGGATACAGACTCTACCCGCAGCTATCATATAAACGAGGCGGAACGGATACAGAATGCGTTTGACGGTTTTTCCTCCACCTTTGCTGTCAATTATCATTCCGCGTTTCTGTTTTACCCTTTTCTTCAGCCTCACGGAGCTTCTCACTCGGGTCTTCTGACGCTCAGCACCGCGCGGATAGCCTCCGCCACACGGCGCAGTTTGCCGATTTCGGAAAGCCTGTCAAAGTTCATTGACCTCGACCGCTGCTATTCCGTCAACCATATCCAAACGGAAAACGGGAAGGAATTGGTCGTCATCAACGCCCATCTGTCCGCATACGGCACGGACAGTGATTTGCAGGCACAACAGCTTCAAAAGCTGTTCGGAGATATGCAGCAGGAATACGAAAAAGGGAATTATGTCATCTGCGCCGGTGACTTCAATCATGATTTTACCGGACATTCCAAGGAACACTTTAATGACGAGGTTCCCGAACAATACAGCTGGGCGGCAGAGTTTCCCGATGAGATGATACCGGCTCATTTTGATAAACTGACCGATTACCACAGCGGACTCACCATTCCCTCCTGCCGCAACTGTGACAAACCTTATGGATCGGACTGTTTTACATTGATCGTTGACGGATTTATCGTTTCCGACAATGTGGAATCCGCCTTTATGGATGTGGTCGACAATCAGTTTCTCTACAGCGATCATAACCCGGTCGTATTAAAATTCAAGCTGAAACCGTCCGATCACGCGTAATCCCCGCCCGGTCATTTCCGAAGCATCTCCTGCATGACAACTTCCCTCCTCCGAAAGGAAAGTGAAATGTGAAGTTGTTTATTTACGGCTTCATGCTGTTGCAGCTCCGCTTTTTCATGATTTTTTACAGACAACAAAAAACAGCGCGGATGTGCTTTCCTGTGCATCTGCGCTGTTTTTCGTTGTATCAACTGGTTCTCCACTTGGCAAAACAAACTCCCTCCGTCACGTCACAGACGTACCGAAGGGAGTACTTGCATTTTGGACAGCGCTAACCACTAACCACTGACCACTAAATTTTCGCGATGTCGATGACCGAGAGATCAACGCCGTCAGCGTTCTTGAGACAGGTGGCCAGCGCTCTCGCCGTGTCAAGCGAGGTGAAGCAATGCACGCCGCACTCCACGGCATTTCTTCTGATGAGATAGCCGTCGCGGTTGGTTTCCATGCCCTGTGTGGGGGTGTTGATGATGAGGTCAAGCTCATTGTTGACAATCATGTCGATGTAGTTGGGGGAACCGTCCTCGAGGCGCTTTACCACACGGTTGGGGATGCCGCGGTCGGAGAGATAACGGCTGGTGCCGGCGGTGCAGTAGATTTCATACCCCAGATCGACAAAATCCTGCGCGATGGGAACGACTTCTTCCTTGTCCATATCCTTGACGGTAATGGCGATCTTGTGGCTGCGGGGCAGGCGGATGCCGGTGCCGACAAACGCCTTGATAAGGGCTTCCTCGTAGGTGTAGGCGATACCCAGCACTTCGCCGGTGGACTTCATTTCGGGGCCGAGGCTGATGTCCGCGCCGTAGAGCTTTTCAAACGAGAAGACCGGCATTTTGATGGCGATGGTGGGCTGCTCTTTCTGGAGGCCGTATTCATAGCCGAGGTCGGGAATCTTCTTGTCCCCGAAGAGACACTGTGTCGCCAGCTTGACGATCGGAATGCCCGTGATCTTGCTGATATAGGGAACGGTTCTGGAAGAACGGGGGTTGGCTTCAATGATATACACCACATCGTCCTTGACGATAAACTGAATATTGATCATGCCGCGCACGCCCAGCGACAGCGCCAGATTGCGCGTATCCTCCACGATCTTCTCCTGCACCTTCTTGCTGATGGACTGGCAGGGATAGACCGAAATGGAGTCGCCGGAGTGAACGCCCGCGCGCTCGATATGCTCCATGATGCCGGGAATGAGGATGTCGGTGCCGTCGCAGATCGCGTCAACCTCGACTTCCTTGCCCATGATATATTTGTCAACGAGAATCGGATGATCCTGCTGAATGCGGTTGATAATGCCGATATACTCGCGGATCTCCTTATCCGAGAAGGCGATATGCATGCCCTGACCGCCCAGCACGTAGGAAGGACGCACGAGGACGGGATAGCCGATTTCATTGGCGGCGGCGATGGCTTCGTCGCAGGTAAAGACCGTCTTGCCGGGCGCCTTGGGAATGCCGCACTTGGTGAGAATCTGGTCGAACAGCTCTCTGTCCTCGGCTCTGTCCATATTCTCCGCAGAGGTGCCGAGAATGCGCACGCCCATCTTGTCGAGCGCCTCGCACAGCTTGATGGCTGTCTGCCCGCCGAACTGCACGACCGCGCCGTAAGGCTGCTCCAGCTCCACGATGTTGCGCACGTCTTCGGGGGTCAGCGGTTCAAAGTACAGCTTGTCTGACACGTCAAAGTCGGTGGAAACGGTTTCGGGGTTGTTGTTGACGATGATCGTCTCATAGCCCGCCGCTCTGAGCGCCCACACGGAATGCACCGAGCAGTAGTCAAACTCCACGCCCTGACCGATACGAATCGGGCCGGAACCGATGACCATGACCTTTTTCTTGTCGGTTGTCGGGTCAACCTCGTTTTCGCTCTCGTAGCAGGAATAGTAGTAAGGGGTTTCCGCGTCGAATTCGGCGGCGCAGGTATCGACCATCTTGTAGGCCGCCCTGATGCCGTTGTCGTAACGCATGGCGCGCACTTCGTCCTCGTCCCTGCCGCAGATTTCACCGATCACCTTGTCGGTGAAGCCGAGCAGCTTGGCGCGGCGGAGCGTTTCCACGCTCAGTTCCGTTGCAATCGCCTTTTCGGTTTCGACGATAGAGGCGAGCTTGTCGATAAACCACAGGTCGATGGTGGTGATGTCGTGAATGCTTTGCTGCGTATAGCCGCGGCGGAGTGCTTCGGCAATGACGAAGATGCGGCGGTCGTCCACCAGATGAAGCGCCTGTCCGAGCGTTTCATCGTCCATCTCCATGACTTCCTTCATGCGCAGGCTGAAAATGTTGGTTTCGAGGCAGCGGATGGATTTCATCAGCGCGCTCTCGAAATTGATGCCGATGCCCATGACTTCGCCGGTCGCCTTCATCTGGGTGCCGAGCTTTCTCTTGGCATAGACAAATTTATCAAACGGCCAGCGCGGAATCTTGACAACGCAGTAATCCAGCGTCGGCTCGAAGCAGGCAAAGGTCTTGTGGGTGATGGCGTTCTTGATCTCGTCGAGGCGGTAGCCCAGCGCGATTTTGGCCGCTACCTTGGCGATGGGATAGCCCGTCGCCTTGGACGCCAGCGCGGAAGAACGGCTCACGCGGGGGTTGACCTCGATGACCGCGTACTCAAAGCTGTTCGGATTGAGCGCGAACTGCACGTTGCAGCCGCCCGCGATATCCAGTTCGTCGATGATGGCGAGCGCCGCGCTGCGGAGCATCTGGTGTTCCTTGTCGCTGAGCGTCTGGGACGGCGCGACAACGATGGAGTCGCCCGTGTGAACGCCCACCGGGTCGAGATTTTCCATGTTACAGACGGTGATGCAGTTGCCCGCGCTGTCGCGGATGACTTCATATTCAATTTCCTTCCAGCCGCCGATGTAGCGCTCAATCAGCGCTTCGGTCACGCGGCTGACCTGGAGACCGTGACCGCAGATTTCCACCAGCTCGTCATGATTATGGGCAATGCCGCCGCCTGTGCCGCCCAGCGTGAAGGCGGGACGCACCACCACGGGATAGCCGATCTTCTCGGCAAACGCGACGGCGTCCTCCACCGTATGCACCACCAGACTTTCGGCGCAGGGCTGGTGGATTTTCTCCATGGTATCTTTAAATTCCTGTCTGTCCTCCGCCTTGCGGATGGTTTCGGCGGTGGTGCCGATCATGGTCACGCCATGTGCGGCAAAGAAGCCTTCCTCTTCCAGCTCCACCGCGAGGTTGAGCGCGTTCTGACCGCCGAGGGTGGGCAAAACGGAATCGGGTTTTTCCGCGAGAATGACCTTCTTGACCGTGTCGGTGGTAAGCGGCTCGATGTAAACCTTGTCCGCGATGTCCTTATCGGTCATAATGGTAGCGGGGTTGGAGTTGATGAGGACGACCTCAACGCCTTCCTCCTTAAGCGAGCGGCACGCCTGTGTGCCCGCGTAGTCAAATTCGGCGGCTTGACCGATGATGATCGGACCGGAGCCGATGACGACAACCTTTTTAATAGCAGGATTCTTGGGCATTAGTTGTTGCCTCCCATCATAGCAATGAATTCTTCAAAGAGCGGTGCGGAATCCAGCGGGCCGGGGCATGCCTCAGGGTGGAACTGCACAGTAAAGACGTAGCCGTTTTTATAGCGCACGCCCTCACAGCTTCCGTCGTTGACGTTGACATGGCTCATCTCGGCCACAGCGGGGTCGATAGACTGCTCGTCCACCACATAGCCGTGATTCTGCGAGGTGATGTAGATATGACCCGTTTTCAAATCCTTGACCGGGTGATTGGCGCCTCTGTGACCGTACTTGAGCTTGTAGGTGTCAAAGCCGTTGGCCAGCGCCGTGAGCTGATGTCCCAGACAGATGGCAAAAATCGGGATTTTTGCCGCGATGAGCTTCTTGATTTCCTCAATCACACTGCCGCACTGCTTGGGGTCGCCGGGTCCGTTGGAAAGCATGATGCCGTCTGGCTGAGCCGCCAGAATCTCCTCCGCGGAGGTCTGCGCGGGGTAGACTGTGACCTCGCAGCCGAGATTCACGAGGGACTGCGGAATATTCTGCTTGGCGCCCAGATCGAGCAGCGCCACCTTATACTGACCGCCCTGACCGAGGGTGTATTTTTCCGCGCAGGTGACAGTCGGCACGGTTTCGGGCAGGGTGTACGCCTTGATTTCTTTCATGCAGGCATCCATGTCGAAGCTCTCGCCAAAGGTAATCATGCCGCGCATGGTTCCCGACTCGCGAAGGTGCTTGGTCAGCGCACGGGTATCAATCCCCTGTATAACGGGAATATCATTTTTGATCAGATAATCCCGCAGAAACCCCTCCGAGCGGAAGTTGGAAGCGGTTCTGTTCAGCTCGCGCACGATGTACGCCTCCACCCACGGGCGGCGGGATTCGGTATCCTCTCCGCATACGCCGTAGCTGCCGATAATGGGATATGTCATCACAACGCCCTGCCCCGCGTAAGACGGGTCGGTAAGAAGCTCACGATAGCCCGTCATGGAGGTGTTGAACACAATTTCACAGACGGTTTTCTTTTCCGCTCCGACAGATTCGCCCTGGTAGACGCGTCCGTCCTCGAGAATCAGCCATGCTTTCATTTGCTGTTCATTCCTTTTCTCGTATTTTTGAGACAACGTCGGTCAGGAAAGACCTCCGTTTTCTCATTGTTTTCGCCTTTTCGCGATACACACATTTCATATAATTATAGCATAGTGTTATGACAATTTCAATATCGAATTTTTAGATAAATGCGGCGGGGTTTTGTGCCTTTTTATTGTAGAAAAGCGGCATGGTAAAAGATTAAAACGCTTTCTTGATCCGCTCGATAGCCGCTACGGAATTTTCCAGCGAACCAAACGAGGTGAGGCGGAAATAGCCTTCGCCGCTCGGGCCGAAGCCCGAACCGGGCGTGCCGACCACACCGGCGCGGTTGATGAGTTCGTCAAAGAATTCCCATGAAGTCAGGCCGTCCGGCGTTTTCAGCCAGATGTAAGGCGCGTTCACGCCGCCGTACACGGTAAAGCCCGCCTGAGCAAGTCCCTCTCGTATCACCTTGGCGTTATGGAGATAATAAGCGATTGTCTCGCGAATCTGCTTTTGTCCCTCCGCGGAATAAACCGCCTCCGCGCCGCGCTGCACGATGTAAGGCACGCCGTTGAACTTGGTGGTCTGACGGCGGTTCCAGAGCGCGCCCAGCGAAACGCCGCCGCAGGTCAGCTCCTTGGGAACAACGGTGTAGCCGCAGCGGGTACCCGTGAAGCCCGCCGTCTTGCTGAAGCTGCGGAATTCGATGGCGCACTTCTTCGCGCCCTCGATCTCGAAAATGCTGTGAGGAATGTCCTCTGTGATAAAGGCTTCATACGCCGAGTCATACAGGATAACCGAACCGCTTGACAGCGCGTAATCCACCCACTTTTGCAGCCCCTCATAGGTGATGGAAGCGCCTGTGGGATTGTTGGGGAAACAGAGATAAATCATGTCCGCCTTTTTGTCGGGCAGCGCGGGGGCAAATCCGTTTTCCTCCGTGCAGGGCATATAGACAAGGCTGCTCCATCTGCCGTCGGACTGCGGCTCGCCTGCCCGTCCCGCCATGGCATTGGTATCGACATACACGGGATACACCGGGTCGCACACCGCCACAATGTTGTCCTTGCCGAAGATATCCCCGATGTTGCCGGTGTCGGACTTCGCGCCGTCGCTCACAAACACCTCGTCGGGAGAAATGGCAATGCCCCTGGCGCGGTAGTCGTTTTCCGCGATGGCTTCCCGCAGGAAATCATAGCCCTGTTCCGGACCGTAGCCGCGGAAAGTGGCCGCCTCGCCCATCTCGTCGCAGGCCTGCTTCATGGCTTCCACCACGGCGGGAGCGAGCGGACGGGTCACGTCTCCGATGCCCAGACGGATGATCGACTGGTCGGGGTGCGCGGCGGTATAAGCCGCCACTCTCTTGGCGATATCCGAGAAAAGATAGCTTCCCGGCAGCTTGACAAAATTTTCGTTGATGGTAAACATTTTTATTATCCTCCTGCTTGAAATTTCACATTTCACATTTCACATTTCACACTTCACATTAAAGAAACTTCCCCTTCAAAGACAAAGGTCGCGGGGCCGGTCATGTAGATGGTGTTTTCCTCACGGTTCCACTCGATGCGAAGATCGCCGCCGCGCAGCTTGACGGTCACCGTGTTGCTCGTCACATAACCGCAGAGAATCGACGCGACCGCCACGGCGCACGCGCCTGTGCCGCACGCCCATGTCTCCCCCGAACCGCGTTCCCACACACGCATTTGTACCGTGCTGTCGTCGATTTTTTTGACAAACTCAGTGTTGACGCGTTCGGGGAAGAGCGGGTCGTTCTCGAATTTCGGGCCGATTTTCTCTAAATCCATGCCGTCCACATCGTCCACGAATACCACGCAGTGAGGATTGCCCATCGACACGCAGGTGATGTTCCACTCGCCGCCCGCCACGGACACTGCCTCACCGATCAGGCTGTCGCCGTTCCACTTGACGGGGATGAGCGCAGGCTCCAGAATCGGGCCGCCCATGTTGACGCGGACGGAGGTCACTTCCCCGTCCTCCACGGTGAGCTGCGCGGTCTTGACGCCGCCGAGCGTTTCTACGGTGATTTCCGTCTTGTCGGTCAGACCCTTGGCGTAAACATATTTGGCAAAGCAGCGCACACCGTTGCCGCACATTTTCCCCTCCGAGCCGTCCGCGTTGAACATGCGCATCTTGAAATCGGCAACCTCCGAAGGACAGATCAGAATCATGCCGTCGGAACCCACGCCGAAATGACGATCGCTGAGTCGGATGGAAGTTTCCGACGGGTCAAAATCCATGCCGTTCATGCAGTTGACGTAAATATAATCGTTGCCGATGCCGTGCATCTTGGTAAATTTCATATGGTTTCTCCCTCCTGTAAGCATAAAAAAAGGAATAGCAGATGAACTGCTATCCCCTCATTGGAATAACGGAAAAAAGAACCGTCGCAATTCCGGCACTCGTATGCGATTTTGACAAAACCGAAAGTACAACGCTCATTCTCACAAAACTCCGTTCCATATTTTTTCCGCCACCGCCACCAGACTCTCCCCCGTGTCCATGCTTTTCTTTTGCATGAAGCGGTGCGCTTCGGGTTCGGTCATGTTGTTGCGCTCCATCAGCAGCGCCTTGGCTCTGAAAATCAGGTCGCTGTCGGCTTTGCTGCGCGGTGCGGGTCTTTGCTCCTTTTGTTTAGGCTTGTTATCGTGCCAGCCCCGCTCAAGAAGCAGCGCCAGCGTTTCGATCAGATCACGGCGGTTGAGGGGAATATCCAGACAGATCATGCCCTCGCCCCGCACCATCGCCCGCTGTCTGGCGGACAACAGCACCACTATCTCAAAATGCTCCGGTCTGATCTGAAAAAGTTCCATAACGGTCATATCGCTCATGGCATAGGTGCACAACAGCACGCCGCCTTCTCCGCTGAAACGGGACGCAAAGTGCAGCGCCGACGCGCCCTTGGTGACTGTTCCCAGCACCCTGATACCGGACGAAGAGACAACCTGCGCCAGCTTTTCCCCCATGCCCGCGTCACGGCAGGCAATGATCACACCGTTCAAATGCTACAACCTCTCAAATCGAAACGCGAAAATAACAAACCTTAGCATCCTATATTTTAACGGTATAAAGTCCAAAAGTCAACCTATTTTTTGATAACAGCGCAAGAATCGTTTATCCTTCAAAAATCCTTTTGTGTTGCCAATAGGATTTGTATAATATGTATAATATATGATTGCGTCAGATCAGACTCAGCAACATAGCGACAAAGGCCACCACACCCGCCGTCACACCCAACAGCAGCGCCAGCCGCCGCCGCAGAATCGCGGTACGTCCGTCATCCAGCACTCTGGCAATCACCACGGTGAGGTTGTCCCCGCTGCCCTTGCGCAGCGCCTTTTCAATCAGCGCGTCGGCAATGTCCCGCACGGGTCTGCCCGAACTGAGAGTAGCGTAGATGGAATGATTGGGCAACACATCCGAAACGCCGTCGGAGCAGATGAGCAGCATGTCCCCATTGCGAATGGTGGTACAGTTCTCGTTAGGCTTAAGTCCACGGACATTTTCCATGCCAAGGTACTGAGAAAGCTGGTTGCGGATGTAAGAGCGACTCGCCTGGTCTTCGGAGATGGCTCCCATATCCACCAGTTCCTGCGCGAAGGTCTGCGGCTTGCTCAGCCGCTCGATGCCGTACTGCGTCTTATGATAGATTTCGCTGTCCCCTAAATTGCAGGCATAGACATACTGATTGGCCACCACCAGCATGGAAACCGTAGAACCCATCTTTTTGCCCGACTCCTTGCATTTCTCCAATATCCTGCCGTTGGCCTCGCGGAGCATACGCCGCGCGGTACGGGACGCGTTCTGGTTGTTTTCGGACTGCCGGAGCGAATCGGAATAATCCGATATCGTCGATACGCCGATCATGGCGGCCACGTCGCCGTCCGCCTGCCCGCCCATGCCGTCGCACACCGCCAGCACATGGGCATTCAGACTGTCCACCACGTCAAACCGCTCGGCAACCGCGTTGTAGTGGTCAATATAACAGCCGTTGACATAAAAATTATCCTGATTGCTCGACCGCTTCTGACCGATATCAGTCACAGCCGCAATTTCCAGCGTGACAGGAACACCGCCCATCGGATCATTCCTCCTTTCTCCGTTAAATGATGAACTTCCTGTATTCATGATACCATCAAACCCGCCTATTTGTCAAGTTTTTTGGAAATTCTCGTTATCTCATTCCCCCAGCACCGAACGGAGGTTCTTCATCTCCTCGGCAGTCTGCTCGCTGTCAAGATAGGCGTAGGAATACAGCGCGAAGCCGTCCGCGTGTATTTCGCTGCTGCGTGTGAACAACACCTGATTCATAATGATATCGTCCGCCGTCTGCCATTTGCCGCTGTCGCTGTCGGAACCCGCCTTGTAGAGCGCCAGCCCTATGTAGAGCTTCACTTTGTCACTGCTCACCAGCGCCCGCCACTTGCGGCACATCGGCTCAAAGGGCGCAATCTTATTGTCGCTCGTCCAATAGATCTGCGGCGCGAGGTAGTCCACATACCCTTCGGTGCTGCCCCATGTCTTGACATCCGCGCCCGCGCTCAGGCAATTGTCGATATTTCCGGCAGGGCTGATGCCGAACACACATGTTTTGTCCGCTTTCTTGACGGCGCTGTAAACCGCTTTTACCAGCGCGCTGATATTCTGCGTGCGCCAATCGAGCAGCGACAGCTTTCCGCCGTCCGCCTGATAGGCCGCATACGTCTTGCTGTCGTCAAAGGAACCGTCGGAGGCGGGGTAAAAATAATCATCCCAATGCACGCCGTCTACATTGTATTTTTCCACGATTTCCCGCACGCCGCTCACGATACGCTCGCGCACTTCAGGAATGGCGGGATTGTAATACTTGCCCTTTTTGTAGTCGATCACCCAGTCGTCATTGTCGGAATTATCGTCGCCGCGCCAGACGACATAGGGATTGTCATCCGAAAGCGCAGGCGGATAGGCGCCGGAATTGAGCATGATGCGCAGGGGATTGAGCCACGCGTGAAGCTGCAAGCCCTCGCGGTGTGCCGCTTCTACAGCGTAGGCAAGAGGATCGAAGCCGTCGGACGGCGCTTGTCCCTGTGTACCCGTGACAAGGTGGGACCAGGGATAATAGTCGGACGCATAAAGCGCGTCACCAAAAGGCCTCACATGGAAATAAATGGTATTCATGCCATTCGCCTTGGCAGCGCTTACCATACTGTCGATCTTGGACTTGTTCACCCCGTCGAGCGACAGATAGGCAATCCACACGCCTCTCAACTCGTCCGACGAGTTCATAGGCCGACCGTATTGATCGACGCCGTCGCCGTTGCGGGGATATTCCCCCTCGCTGTGATCTCTGACCCGGATACCCTCTCCCCTGTGCAGCAGGTAAGGCAGTGACACACCGACCGCAATACCCACCGTGAGCAATCCTATGACGGCATAAAAGAGTGCCGATTTCTTTTTTTCCTTTGTCTGATTGCTTTTCAAAAGCCATTCCTCCCAAGTATATGTAATTATTCACAAAAAATGTATTGACTTAATAGAATAATTATACTACTATTTAATTACCTTCGGATGTACGAAGTGTAAATTCTATCGAAAAAAGGAGTTTTTTGTCCATGAGATCCGTCGATACCTTTCTGCTCGGCAGTCTTGCCGTTTTAGCTGTCTACCTTATCGTTATCAGCGTCTTTGCGGTCTATCAGACCAAACGCGACAAGGCGCTTGCCAATGTTCCCAAGGATTCCTCCCACTACTGGCGCATTCCCGAATTCCAGCTTATGCTGATTTCGGCGCTGGGCGGTTCCTTCGCCATGTACGCCACCATGAAGAAGATTCGCCACAAGACCCAGCACCCCAAATTCATGATCGGCATTCCCGTCATCATGGTGGTGCAGGTCGCGCTGGCCGCCTTCATCGTCTGGCTGCGTTTTTCCTGATCTCATCTGTATGCGGGTGAGATCAGAAGTATGACATCACGCGGGAGGAACAGGATTTGAATAAAATAACGCTTGGCATGGACGTCGGCATTGACCTAGGCTCCACCACCGTCAAAATCTACACGCCCAGTCGCGGAATCGCTCTCGAGGAACCCACTATGGTCGCCGTAGACAGGGACACCGACGAGATTCTCGCATTCGGCTCCGACGCGCGGCAGATGCTGGGGCGCACGCCGGAAAGCGTCGCCGTGGTCAGTCCTGTGGAATACGGACGCATCCGGAATTTCCGGCTGACCGAGATCATGCTCACCGCCTATGTCAAAGAGGTCTGCGGCAACAAAATCTTTATGCCGCGCGTGGTGGTGTGCGTTCCTTCGGGCGTATCGGAAGTGGAAAAAAGCGAGGTCGTGGAATCGCTGCGGGCAGCCGGGGCGCGCAGAGTCTATCTGATCGAAACCGTCGTGGCGGCGGCGCTGGGCGCAGGGGTGGATATCTCGCAGCCCCGCGGGCGCATCGTCTGCGACATCGGCGGAGGCACCACCGACATCGGCGTGCTCACGCTCAACGGCACGGCCACCTCCCATTGGGTCAAATACGCGGGACATTCCTTCAACGAAGCGCTGATCGACTACATCCGTCAGCGGTTCGGTCTGCTCATCGGACCCCGCACAGCGGAACTCATCAAGCGGGAGGCAGGCTGCGTGATACCGCGCGAAGCGGTGCTCACCGTCACCGCTAAAGGTCGGAATGCCAAAACGGGCATGCCCGACATGATTCAGCTCACCTCTGAGGATATTCTGGAAGCCTTTGAAGAACCCGCCATTCACATCTGCCGCGCCGTGCAGCATACGCTGGAGGAAACGCCTCCCGCGCTCGCCGGAGATCTTCTCAGCGGCGGCATTACGCTGACAGGCGGCGGCGCGAAGCTCTACGGCATCGACCGGCTCATCGAGGAGCGCACCAAACTCAGCGTCACCGTTGCCACCGACGCCGCCCAATGCGTCGCGCTCGGCACGGGCAAAGCCATCCGATTCATCGACACGCGGAACAGGCTGGAAAAAGACACCTCGCCCCTCGATGTGTTTTGACTAAACGAAAAAAGGTCCCGGTGCATCGCCACACGCACCGAGACCTTTTTACTTTTTACGGATTTTCCTCTTTTTCCCCGCTCCGGATTTCCGCCCGATACACGCGGCGGGCATACACCAGCATGATCGCCGTCGCCGCCATAAGATAGCCCAGCATCAGAAATACCGTAGGCAGCACATCCGCCAGCAGCGCGGTCACCATCGTCGCCACACCTGTGAGCATCATCACAATGCCGCCGAACCGGTTGCATTTGCGCCATGTGCTGTCGTTGTACATGCTCCACGACACCCGCATGCCTACCGTGCTGTTCCTTCTGGTTTTGGGCATATAATTGCCCAGCACGATATACAAAGCGCCTGTCAGCACAAACGTGACTCTGGAAATATTCTCCGCCTGCGCCGACCCGTCCGAAGCCGCCCCATGGTAAGCCGCATACAGAATCATGCCCTGCATGGCGGTAAAAAACACCGTCACCGCCGCGCCGACAATCCACATCACCTTGGCATTGGACGCCGCCTGCACGCTCTCCTTGTCCTCCGCATTCTCTTTGGACTTCCTTTCATAATAGGAAGCCAGCGCCGCGAAAAACAGCGCCATGCTGACCGTCATCAGCGGCAAAAGAAGATTTTCATATTTGCTTCCCCATCGGTCGATCTCCCACGCCGCGTTGTAATGCATCGGCACGCGTTCAGGCATCAGCGGCAGCACCGCCGCCGTACCGACCAGCGACACAAACGCCGTGATCCACAGGATTCTTTTGGCTGTTTTCATTGTCCCATTCCCCCAAACTGCTCCACCCACAGAATCAGCTCCTGTAAGACGGTCGTGTTGATTTCATAATAGACATAATTTTTATATTTGTACTCCATCACCAGATCGGCGCTTTTGAGCAGCCGGAGGTGATAGGACAGCGCGGCGGGTGTGATCTGTAGCGCTTCCGCGATTTCTCCCGCGCTCATGCGTCCTTTCCGGAGCATGACCAGAATCTCGCGGCGCTTCCTGTCGGACAGCACCTTGAAAAGATTCGATTCCCCCATTTGCCCGCCTCCTGCCGCAAAAGTATTTAAAATATTTTTTAAATAGATTCTATCACAAAGTGTGTTCCCTGTCAAGAAACATTTAAAAATATTTTTAAATCCCCCTCGTTCCCCGCTTTGTTGAATTTTTTCTTTTTTCCATAATCCTCTTGACCTCGGATAAAATATGGTGTAAAATAAATCCGTAATAGAAAACAACAGCCATGACGGGAACCATTTCCTTTTCCCATCCGACCCCAGAGAGAAGCCGCGCGGTGAAAGGCTTTGTCGGAAGAAAGTGAACCCCATTCCCAGAGCTTCGGTGAGAACGTCTGCCGCGCCAACCGGCGGAACGGTAATTTCCGACGACTACCCCGCGTTATGGGGCGACGAGAGCATCGCGGACGTATATTTCAGAAAATTACGCCGGATGAATTCGGGTGGTAACACGGATTTTTGCAGGCTTAGAATCCGCCCCGAACCGCTTGGTTTTTTTTCAGATATACCAAGGCGTTTCGGGGCGGTTATATTTTTATCATTATATAACTTTTCCATTTGCAGGAGGAACGATTCCAATGAAACTTGACAAACTAGTCGGCGACCGATTCAAAGAAAGACCCGCCGAATGCTCCATCGACAGCCACGCGCTGATGGTGCGCGGCGGCTACATGAAATTCATGGCAAGCGGCATCTATTCGCAGTATATGCCGCTCAAGCGCATTCTCCGAAAGATCGAGAACATCATCCGCGAGGAAATGGATGCGATCGACGGACAGGAAGTGCTCTTCCCTGTCGTCATGCCCGGCAGCCTGTGGGAAGAATCGGGGCGCTACAACTCCATCGCCAGCGAGCTGCTCCGCTTCAAAGACAGAAACGGCACACCCATGGTGCTCGGCATGACCCACGAGGAAGCCGCCGTTCATCTGGTGCGCGACTATGCCACCACCTACACCAAATACCCGTTCATGATCTATCAGATTCAGACCAAGTTCCGCGATGAAGCGCGTCCCCGCGCCGGTATGATCCGTGTGCGTGAATTCACCATGAAAGACGCCTATTCTTTCCACACCTCGCAGGAAGACTTGGAGCAGTATTATGACCGCTGCCACAAGGCCTACGAGCGTATCTTCGCCCGTGCCGGCATCCCCGAAACCATCTCCGTCAAGTCCGACTCCGGCATGATGGGCGGCAGCGTATCACATGAGTTCATGTTGCTCACCCCCGTGGGCGAGGATTCCATCGTGCTCTGCCGTGACTGCGGTTACAGCGCCAACATGGAGGCCGCCGAGTGCATTACCGACAACATCCCCGACGCGGAACTGAAAGAATGCCAGCTGGTTCACACTCCCGACACGCACACCATCGACGATCTCTGCGCGTTCCTCGGCACCACCCCCGAAAAGACCTGCAAGGCGGTGGTCTATCAGCGCAATATGGACGACACCTACATCATTGTCTTCCTGCGCGGCGACCTCGACGTAAACGAAACCAAGGTCACCAACTTCCTCGGCTGCGACATTCATCCGGCGGTCATCACGGAGGAAAGCGGCATTGCGGCCGGCTTCATCGGCCCCAAAGGTCTGCCGGATGGCGTAACCGTTCTCTACGACAACTCCCTGATCGGCATGACCAGCTTCCCCTGCGGCGGCAACAAAACCGACTACCACTATGTCAATTTCAACATGGCGCGTGACTTCGGCGAAGTGGAATACCACGACTTTGCCAAAGCTTACGTCGGCGGCACCTGCCCCTGCTGCGGCAAAAAGACGCTGGAAATCTCCCGCGGCATCGAGGTGGGCAACATCTTCCAGCTCGGCACCAAGTACACCCAGTCCATGAACATGCAGTATGTAGACAGCGAGGGCGAAATGCACTATCCCATCATGGGCTGCTACGGCATCGGCGTGGGTCGTCTGGCCGCGTCGGTCTGCGAAGCCCATCATGACGATTACGGTCCCATCTGGCCGATCTCCATCGCCCCCTGGCAGGTCAATCTCTGCTGCGTGCGTTCCGACGACGAACAGTGCAGAGCCTTTGCCGACAACCTTTATGACGAGCTGCAAAAGCGCGGCGTCGAGGTGATCTATGACGACCGCAACGTGCGCCCCGGCGTGATGTTCTCCGACAGCGATCTGCTCGGCATTCCGGTGAGAGCCGTCGTCAGCCCGCGCAATATGAAAGACAGCGTCGTGGAACTCTCCACCCGCGACAAATCGGTGCAGAAGAAAGTTCCCACCGAAAGCGCCGCGGATGAAATTCAGGCGCTGGTCAAGGAATTGCTCGCCGCCTATTAATGCTTTTCTTCCCACTTGGTTCTCTATCCGGCCAATCTCTTTAAGCAAAAACCGCGTATCTATCTCTCGCGTCTCAATTATATCTTTTATTTTGATAAATCGGAGTGATTATTATGAAACGTCGTTTGTTCCGCTTATGCAGTGTGCTGCTCTGCCTTGCCATGCTCTTCTGTGCGGTCGCCTGTGATGATGACGACTCAGGCAGCGGCACCCCCCGTACCCCCAAAAACACCATCAAGGTCAACGGAGAAACCGTCCGGATCGTCCCGAGTGAAACCAGCGCCATCACCTACGATGACTACAACAACGGACTGGTCAGCCTCAAAATTCCTTCCGGCTGGGCGGTTCAGGTGGCGCCGGTCGATTATATCCATTATTCTTTCAAGGTGTACAATCCCAACAATACCGATTATATGTTCTTCTTCGGCTTAAAGCAGGAGGGATTTCTGAAGAGTGAAAAAGCGCGCAAAACCTTTGCCAGCTATTATCCGGACGCAGGCTTTTCCAAGCTGACCCCCATTGACCCGCAGACCACCGAAGCCTTTTACAAGGTCTGGAATAAAAACGTCAAGTTCTCCAACCAAAACGAACTCAAACAGGAATACTTCCCCTATCTGAATGATTTCAAGGTCATTGACAATCTGGGACAGGTGAATTTAGGCGGCGATCTGCTCAGAGCCACCTTTACAAAAGACGATAAACTCATGCAGGGGTTGTTCACCTCCACTGTCATGTCCTCCGGCACCTATTATATCAGCACCGATATGTTCAAATTGAACAGTCCGCAGGTCGACGTGGCGCCGCTGAATGTGTACAATATTCTCTTTATGACAGCGCCCGACGAGGATTTCAACAACTGGCAGGGCATCATGGACTACTGTTTCAGCACCATCGCGTTCAGTCAGGCGTTTCTCGACGGCTTCAACGGCGAAGAAAAGGTGCTGACCTCTACTATCCGCGCCAATCAGCAGATTTATGACCAGACGTCCGATATGATTATGGATTCGTGGGAAAAGAGAAGCAATTCCTATGACATCATCAGCCAGAAGCAGAGCGACGCTACCCTGGGCTATGAAAGAGTGTATGACACCGAAACAGGCGACGTCTACAGAGCTTACAACGGCTTTACCGATGATTATTCGGGCGACAGATACCAGAGCATCACGGACGATATGTACACGAAAGCCGTCAGCGGCTACATTCAGAAATAAACCGCCGCGATAAACACCAAAAAAACAGCCCCGGAAGGAACGGACAAACATCCGCGCCTTTCGGGGCTGTTTATTACTTGTGTTACATATGCGACGCCGGGAAAATCAGATCAACCTCGTCCGATTTGAGAGAATAGTCGGTAAACGTCTTTCCCTCCCGGATCAGCGTCACCTTCATGCCGCCCATTTTGTCCGGCTGTTCTTTCGACATGAAGAAATACGCGCAGACGCGCGGTCTGGTATTGGCGACATAATAGCCCTCTACCTTATCCTCGCTCACACGCACCCACGAATCCCCCACGGTGGAGGGGTTGATGCTGCTGTATTCCTTCGCGAATGCCTGAATCTTCGCGTCCATGCCCGGTTTGGCGAGAAGCTCGTCCGACAGCACTTCGCGCAGTCTTTCTCCATCGCCCCAAATCATGGTGTTGGCAATCCCCGCCCCCGCGAGTTCGGCCGCGTCGCGTTCGGGATAGGTGATACCCGCAAAGATCGAGCCGCCGCCTCCCCCTTTCTGGTCTTCTTCGCATTCCTCAAAAAACAGGCTGTAGATGCCAACCGAGCGGGGGTTCTTCTCCTGCACCGTCCAGACGGTATAGCAGATGCGGTAAAAGCTCTCGGTGGTCTGAATGACATAAACCGAATCCACGCAGACCGTGTTTTTTTCGCCGTAGCTTTTGGTGGAGGAATAATTCTGGTACACCGTTTTGACATAGGAGCCTCGGTAAAGACCGAAAATGTATTCGATGCCCCTGTCCATATCATCGGCCAGTTCCAGCGCCGTCTCGGAAAACACGCTCTTGAACTGCGCCGCGTCTTTCTTATCCAGCGCCTCGATGAGAATGTCAATTCGCTCCAGCTGCTTCACATCGGAATCGGAGATTGTCTTTCGGTTGTCCAGCATTCCTTTCCCCTTTGCCTGCCAATCCGAGGGGGAAATGAAATTGTCCAGCGCCGAACAGCCCGCCATGGCCAGCAGAATCACGCCAGCCAGCAGCAACCCCAGCGATTGGATGAATGGTTTTCTCATATCGTTTCATTCCTTTCCTGATGATACTGTCATTGTAACAGATTTGTCAGGAAAGAATGTGATTATTTTATGAACGCACCTCTTTTTCCGCGAGAATCGCTTCTGTAAAGGCGCTCCATTTCTGGTCGTTCTCCGCGGAGAGAGGATTGCTTTCGTCGGTCAGCGATACGGTTTCCCTCAGATGAGGGAGCCACTGACGCAATTGCCGCACGCAGCCGCTGTTGTCGCCGCTGCCGCTATAGGTAAAGACCGCCGTCACCTTGTCGCGAATTTCCCGCCTTTGCAGCAGCGTCCTGACCGGCGCGGCACACTTGCCCGCCCACACGGGCAGTCCTAAAATGATTTCGTCAAAATCCTCCGCCGTCGGCGGTTCATCCGCCAGCTTAGGACAAAGACCGAACGAGGACAGCATGCCGCCGTACATGATCTGCGAAAAGCGGGATGTCGGCATAGGCTTGACCGTGCGAATCTCGCAGAGGGTAGCTGCGGTCTGCGCCGCCAGCTGCTCCGCAGCGGCACGCGTGTGTCCGCTGAGAGAATAATAAAGAATCAGTCGTTTCATGGTTGATCGTCTCCTTTGTCAATGGGTTGATAAGAAAAATGCTTGTCCCGCAGCATCAGCACGCCGAAAATCACGTAGACCGAATGCACGGCGCAGAGCAGCGCCATATTCCCGACGGAAGCATCGCTCCGCCCCGCCGACGGAACAAACAAAGCCCAGAATCCGGTGAGAAAATCCTCGGCAAAGTGAATGCACACGCACACCCAGAGATTTTCCGTGCGCAGATACACCGCGCAAAGATAAAAGCCCGCCAGGAAGGTAAACACCACCTGTCCCACGGTAAACACCGGGGCATACGGTTTTTCAATGAGATTGAGCAGGTGACGCAGCCCGAACAGCACGGAACAAGCCGTCACCGACCACCAGAGAAATCCGCGTCTGTCCCGCCACGCGTAAAGCAGCCGACTGAGTATCAGTCCGCGAAACAAAAATTCCTCGCTCAGCGCAATGGCAAGACTGTAGAGCGTGAACCCTGTCACCGTGCCAACTGACGGCAGGGTCACAGGCGTTTGATAGCTGAAAAGAAACGCCATCACCGCGCAGATCAACCCCAGCAAGCCGAAACCGAACAGCCCCCGGACAAATCCCTTGCCGCCGACCGTAAACGGTAGTCTCCCATACACGGCAAGGCAGATTCCGATAACCGCCAGCAAACTCAGTGTATATTTGACAGTGCCGCCCCAAACCGTCGGCATTCGTTCTACCCACGGCGTTATGATGCCCCATGTTACGGGCATGACAAGACCAAAGACCGCCAAGGAAAACAGCAGCGGATGTTTTTCACTGCATTTTCTGATGGTTTCTGTCATTTCGCCGTCACATCCTTCCACTCGGCATTCTCATCCGCCCATTCGAGCCATGCGCGATAGGTCTTGATGCCAAAGGTCACAGTGGCCAGATAATAGCGGTGGGCAGGGTCGTCGTGCAGGCAGGAGCGCAGCACTTTTTCATACACCAGCAGTTCCTCCAGTCCGCTTTGGATTTTGGCGCGGAATGCCCGGATATGCTGCGCCGCCTGTTCCTCGCCGCCCTCTTTGCCAAAGAACAGCTTGAGCAGCGTTTCACTGCGCAGCTCGTCCCGTTCGGCAGGTTGCATGAGCCACCGTGACAGAACCGCCCGTCCCTCGTCGGTGATGGTGTAGAGAATCTTGCTCCGTCCACCGTCTGTAATCTCGCGGCTGACCGCCAGCCCGCGTGTCACCAGTTCGCTCAGGGTGGGATAAATGCTGCCGTAGCTCGCGCCCCAGAAAAAACGCAGCGCCGTGTCGATGCGCTTTTTGATTTCGTACCCCGTCGCCTCGCCGTCGCTGAGAAATCCGAGAATCACGCAGTCCATCTTCTTCTCCGTTGCCATTTTTGATTTCCTCCGTTTTTGATCTATCAGCCTGATATAGGTATTATATATCAGACTGATAGATTTGTCAAGCCATATGCCCAAAAAAAAAACACCTGAGCGGTTGGCTGATATTTGCCGCCGCGTCGTGCGCTCCCCCAGTCGGCTACGCCGACAGCCCCCTCAAAGAGGGAGCCAATGATTGCCTCCCTCTTTGAGGGAGGTGCCGCCGAAAGGCGGCGGAGGGAGTACACGATGCGCGCTTGTCTTTGTCAACCGCTCAGGTAGAAAAAAACCGTTCCGGGAAAGCAACGCGCCTTTCCGGAACGGTCTTCTGTTTTTTCTTGCGGTAAACGGCGGCAATGGCACGCCGTCAGGCCTCTTTCTTGATGCCAAACATCAGTCTGAGAATACCTCCGAGCATTTTGGGACTTCTGACGACGACGATCTTCATAAGTATTACCTCCGTATGTGATGGATTCAGCGTCTTTTCCGCTGTCACTATCATCATACGCGACCGCCGCGAATGTGTGACAAATTTTTCTCCGCCGCGTCGTTACCCCATCCGGCACTCCACCACCAGCGCCATGCCCTCATGCACTGTCATGGCAAACGCCGCCCGATCGGTCATGCGGTTGCTGACCCCCATCGGGAAATACGAATGCAGCCGCAGCCTCTCCGCCGGGTACTGCACGCCGCTCATGCTCACAACCACCGACCCGCCGCCGTAGGCAAACACTGAAAAATACCCCTCGCCGAGCAGCGGCTCCACCTGCTGCCCCGCGCCGAACATGCGGACAGTAGTGTTTTCATCCGCCAGGAGGCCGCTGGCGCCGTGAATCCTGAGATATTCCAGCGCGGCGATATTGGCCATCGTATGATCGAGCCGTCCACCCAGACCGCCCAGAATCACAAAGCGATCCATTCCCTTGAGCAGTCCGTGCTTGACCGCCAGCATGGCGTCGGTGTCGTCTTTTTCGCAAGGGTACACCTCTGTGGCATTGTCGGGAATATATCCGAGGGAATCAAAATCACCGATCAGCTCGTCACACGTCACGCCCAGTGGCGCCAGGTGCCTCAGGCCGCTGTCAGCGGCAATGACGTAGTCTCCCTCGTCGATGTACTTCTTCATTTTATCATAGTCGGAAATGTCTCCGCCTGCGATAATCACACACTTCATGGTTACTGTTTCATTCCTTGCAGGAATGGCGGAAACCCGCCGTTATCGGGCCGGCTTCTTCTTTTCCCATTCCTTGATATCCTTGACTTCATTGTAAAGCGCCACATAGCTGTCGTGCCGCGACGGCGCAATATTTCCCTGCCGCACGGCCTCCAATACAGCGCAGCCCTTTTCACAGGTGTGGGAGCAGCCCGTAAAACGGCACTGTCCCTCATATTCCGCAAATTCGCGGAACGTGTCGGGCAAATCCTCCTTGTAGACCACCTCGGCAAATTCGCCGTCAAACGACGAAAATCCCGGCGTGTCCGCAATCTTGCCGCCGAAGTCCAGCGGGAACAGCTCTGTCTCGCGGGTGGTATGCCTGCCGCGTCCCAGCTTTTTGCTGGTTTCCCCCGTTTCGCGGTGAAGCGAGGGACAGAGCGCGTTGAGCAGCGTGGATTTTCCCACACCCGTGTTGCCCGCGAACGCGCTGATTTTATCCTTCATCACGGCGCAAATCTCATCGAGGAATGCCCTGTCGCCGCCGTAATCCGCCGCTATCACGGTGAATCCTGCTTTGCGGTAGAGTTCCCCAAAGCCGTTTTCCTCCGCCTTGTCCAGCTTGGTCAGCACGATGATTGGTTCGATGCCCTTATACTCCGCGAGAGAAATCAAGCGATCCACCGTCAGGGGATTGGGGGACGGGTCGCACATCGAAACCACGATGAACAGGTTATCCAGATTGGCCAGCGGTGGACGCAGCAGGAAGTTGCGTCGCTCCAGCACCCGGTCGAGACTGGCAAGTCCGTCCGGGTGCACGGTGATTTCGCACCGATCGCCCGCCAAAGGCGTCACCCGCTCCGAGCGACCGCCTTTGCCGCGCAGCACGCCGCGTCCGCGGCATTCCACCGTCACCCCGTCGGCTTCCACATAATAGAAGCCGCCGATTCCTTTGAGTATTCTGCCCTGGAGCTGCTGTGACGTTTTCTCTTTCATCGGCTGTGTCACCCGACCGTATTGTCATCGGCGGCATCCGTCAACCATGAAATATCATGTTCCTTGGTTACGCTGTATTTCCCGTTTTTGAAATTGACCGAGTAGTCCTTGTAATTCTTTCCGTTGAGAGTGACATTGACCACCTGTGTGCCTGAACCCGTCAGCTTGATGGAATAGCTGCTCTGCGAGGCAAGGGATACCTTCGCCGCCTTGATGGAAACACCGTCCAGGAACACCTCAATGGTGACATCCTGCGTGCTGTTTTCGGGAAGCGCAATTTCCATCGACACGGTGGAAGCGGGCGCTTTACCGTTGCTGATGGTGAATTTGACAACCGTATCCTTGGTCAGCTTGGTGCCGAGAGAGGGTTCCTGCGAAATAATGGTGCCTTCCGGCTTGTTGCTGTCAACGCTCGTCGCGTCCGCCACGGTAATGCCCATAGAAGTAAGCTGGCTCTTGGCGGTGACATACGGCATGTTCACAAAGTTGGACATCACCAGCTCTTCGCTCTTGGAACCGAGGCTGTAGTAAACCTCGATCACATCGCCCACCTGCACTTCCTCACGCGGCTGGGGATTGGTATTGCACACGATATCCACCGGAATCTGGTCATCATACACCGGCATTTCGATATAAGCAAGTCCCTGCTGCGTGAGAAGCTGGGTGTACTGCACAAAGGTCATATTCTGGTAATCCGGCACCATCAGGCGCTCGGGACCCTGGCTGACATAGAGCACCACGCGGGAATTGGCATAAACTCTCTTGCCCGGCTTGGGAGTCTGCTCCATAATGACGCCCTGCGAGATCTCGCTGCTGAATTTCTCCACCGGCACGAATTCATAGCTATATTTGTCGCTCTGAATCACATCGTTATACACCTGACCGACAAAATTCGGAAGTTCCGACTGCTCGCTGTTGTTCTTTTTGAGAATGCCGCTCGCGTCAATAAAAATGACCACAAACACGATCGCCACCAGCACAAACGCCGTCGCAATACCTGTCAGCACGGGAATCACCGGACTCTTGTACTCTTCCTCAGCGGCCGCCTCCGTTTTTTTGACGGTTTCCACCGCTTTGCGGTAACGGCTGTTATCCTCGGCAACATAACGATAGTCAAATTTGATGCCGGGGTTGAGTTTGAAATTCTCGATATCCTCCAGCATTTCCGCCGCGCTCTGGTAGCGTCTGGCGGGGTCTTTCTGCATCGCCTGAATAGTGATTTCTTCCAGACCCACGGGAATGTTGGGATTGATCTGCCTCGGCATTTTGGGATCGGCCTGTAACTGCATGACCGCCACGGACACCGCGCTGTTGGCTTCAAAGGGCAGCTTGCCTGTGAGCATTTCATAGAGCATCACACCCACGGAATACAGGTCGGCGCGCGCGTCGGTGACGGCGCCTCTCGCCTGTTCGGGGGCAATGTAATGCACCGAGCCGATGGCCTTGTCGGTGATCGTGCTGGTCTGGCTGTTGGCAAGACGCGCAATACCGAAATCGGTCACTTTAATGCGTCCGTTGGGCAGCAGCATGATGTTTTGGGGCTTGATGTCGCGGTGAACGATGCCCTTGGAATGGGCATGCATGAGTGCGCGCAATATCTGCGTGGTAAAATGCACCGCTTCCTTGACGCGGACAACGCGCTGCTGCTCGATGTAATCCTTGAGCGATATGCCGTCGATGTATTCCATGACGATGTATTGCAGTGTCGGACTGTTGCACACGTCAAAGATCTTGACGATATTCGGATGATTGAGCAGCGCGATGGCGCGCGACTCGTTGCGGAACCGACGGCAGAATTCCTCGTTGTCCAGATATTCCTCGCGCAGAATTTTCACTGCAACAATCGCGCCGGTGTCAAAATCCTTGGCCTTATAGACCACGGCCATGCCGCCGTTGCCGACTTCTTCAAGAATTTCGTATCTTCCGTCCAGGACTTTTCCGATATATTTATCCATTCTTGTTACCACTCCTTATTGCTTTCAGCAGTAGACGGCAACCGCCGTCACATTGTCGCCGCCACCGTTGGCGTTGGCCTTGTCCACCAGCCTGTCAACCGCTTGCTGGCCGCTGTTTGAATAGAGGATCTTATACATTTCCCGGTCGTCCGCGTAATTGGACAGACCGTCGCTGCAAAGCAGGATAATGTCTCCGTCGGTCACGGGACATTCGCAGTAGTCGATATCCAGCCTCGGCTTTACGCCTAACGCACGGGTAATCAGGTTTTTGCGGGGATGCACCCTTGCCTCCGCTTCAGTCAGCTCGCCGCGGTCCACCATCACCTGCACCACGGAATGATCGGTGGTGAGCTGCCGCAGATCGCCGCGCGCGTACAGATAGGCACGGCTGTCTCCCGCATGGGCAATGTACGCCGTCCGGCCGCAGACAATGACCGCCACCACGGTGGTGCCCATGCCGCGCAGAGACAAATCCTCCTGCGCCTGAATATATACCTTGATATTGGCGGCGTTGATGGCACGCCCCAGCAATTCACGCAATTCGTTGCCCGTCATGCCGCTCTCATAATTGGCTGTGATTCTTTCGGCAATCTCCTGCACCGCCGTGCTGCTCGCCACGTTGCCGCCGTTGGCGCCGCCCATGCCGTCGCACACGATGGCCCAGACGTTGCCGTCGGCAAATGTGCCGTGAAGCGCCGCATCCTGGTTGGAGCTTCTGACCATGCCGGTATCCGTTTTACTGAATATTTCCATCGGATTCCTCCTTTTGCTTGCGGCGCAGCTGACCGCAGGACGCGTTGATGTCCGCGCCCAAGGTTCTGCGGACAGTGGCGGTAATGCCCCGCGCCTCGAGTATCTTGATAAACTGTTGTATCTGCTTTGGGGATGAACGCTCATAGGAATTCCCTTTTACCGTATTGACCGGAATGAGGTTGACATGACAGAGCATACCCTTTAGTTTCTGCGCCAGTTCACGGGAGCAGGCATCCGTGTCGTTTTTCCCCTTGATAAGCGAATATTCAAATGAGATGCGTCTGTGGGTCGCCTCCGCGTATCGGCGGCAGGCTTCGAGCAGCTCATCGACCTTCCATTTGTTGTTGATGGGCATCATCTCGCCGCGCAGTTCATCGTTGGGCGCGTGCAGTGAAATCGACAGCGTAAACTGCGGCTTCATCTCGATGAGACGGTTGATTTTATCCACCACGCCGCAGGTGGAAAGCGAAATGTGCCGCATACCGATGCCCACGCCGTCCGGATCGGAAACCAGCTCCAGAAAGCGCATGACGTTGTCAAAATTATCGAGCGGTTCGCCCATTCCCATAAGAACGATGTTGGATATGCGGATGTCGTTGTCCCGCTGCGCCGTGGTAATCTGTGACAGCATTTCGGAGGGGTGCAGGTTTCTGGCAAGTCCCCCCATGCCCGTGGCGCAGAATTTACACCCCATACGGCAGCCCGCCTGCGTGGAAATACAGATGGTGTAGCCGTGGTGATACTGCATGACAACGCTCTCGATGTATTCTCCGTCATGCAGGCGAAACAGGTATTTTATGGTACCATCATACGCCGAAACCAGCTTTTTTTCAATGGTTACGCCGTAGATGTAATAATTTTGTAACAATGTGCTGCGCAAATCCTTGGAAATATTGGTCATTTCGTCAAAAGATTCCGCGCCTTTTGCCTGGAGCCAGCCATACACCTGATCGGCGCGGAATTTCGGCAGTCCCAGCCAGCGGAAGCTCTCGACCATTTCAGGCTTGGTCATGGATTTGATGTCCGCCTTGTCCTCCAAATGCACTCAGCTCCTTTTTATCTGTCTTTTATGATTTTCTTCTCACGGCGGAAATAAAGAATCCGTCGGTATCCGCCATAAAGGGGAACACCGTGAGCCTATCATCGGGTTCGTCTATGACCCGTTCAATCCCCTCCGGCAGCGTCAGCGGGCAGGGTTCAAACGCGGGGTGTGTCTGTAAAAATGCCCCTATCACGTCGCCGTTTTCGGCGGGATGCAGCGTGCAGGTGGAGTAAAGCAGCCGACCGCCGGGCTTGACCAGCTTTGCGGCATTCTCTAAGATGGCGGATTGCAGCGCGGGGAGCTGCCCGATTTCCTCCGGCGCTTTCTGCTTGATGTCAGGCTTGCGGCGGATGATGCCCAGCCCCGAACAGGGAACGTCACACAGCACCAGATCGGCGCAGTCTGTTTCACCGTTTTCCGCCAGCGCGTCCCGCACCTGCGCCTTGATGCAGTGCAGTCCCAAACGGGTCGCGCCGTCCGCAATCAGCCTGACGCGATGGGGATGCAGGTCGCAGGAAACCACCTGCCCCCTGTCCTCCATCAGCTCCGCCAGCGTGAACGACTTGCCGCCGGGCGCGGCGCAAACGTCGTAAACCACGTCGCCGCTTTTGGGGGAAGCAAGCAGACAGCAGAGCTGCGACGAACCGTCCTGCACATGGAATTCCCCCCGCGCATAGGGCGGCAATTCCCTCACCGCGCCGGTGCTTTCCAGCAGCAGGCAGTCAGGCAGAACCTCCGAAGCAGCCGCCTTCACGCCGCTGTCCGCAAAAGACGCTTGCAGCGCGTCGGATGTGGTTCTGACGGTATTCACCCGCGCAAAGAGGGGCGGGCGTTCCGCGAGAGTCGGGAGAATCTTCTCACAAATGTCATCGCCGTATGCCTTGCTCCACAATTCCGCCAGCCACATGGGGCAGGAATACCGCACGCATAGATAGAGCAGCGGGGCTTTTTGCCTGTCGGGCAGGCTGACCTGTTTGCCGTCGCGGATAAAGTGGCGCAGCAGTCCGTTGATAAAGCCCGTGGCGCGGAACAGTTTCAATTGCTTCGCCAGTTTGACGCTCTCGTTGACCGCCGCCGCGTCAGGGGTGTCAAGAAAGACCATCTGATAAACAGCCATGCGCAGCAGGCAGCGGACTTCCGGTTCCAGCCGTGCGCTCCCTTTGGTATAGCTGCTTATAACATGGTCAAGGAAACCGACGTTTTCGAGTACGCCGTAGACCAGCCTGGTGACAAACGCCTTGTCACGCGGCTCGAGCTTAGCGCCGCTCAAAGCCGCGTTCAGGGCGATCTGGGAATAGCCGCCCTCGCCCTCCACGCGCATGAGCACCTTGTAGGCGGTCATGCGCGGGTGGGGGGAAACAGGAGCAGGCTTCTTCCGGTTCGGACGTTCTGTCATGGTCATCTTCTTCTGCTTCTGCCGCCGCTCACGATGAGGAAAATACGCAGCAGGCTGGCAAGAGAGGTAATCAGCGCCGCCACGTAGGTCATAGCGGCCGCGGTCAGCACCTTGCGCACGCCCTTGGCGTCCTCGTCGCTGGCGATGCCGAGCGAGCGGATCTGATTCATGGCGCGGGCGCTGGCGTTGAATTCCACCGGCAGCGTGACAAGCTGGAAGATCGTCACGGTGGAGTAGAGAATCACGCCGAGATAGGCAAGCCAGAGCATCTGGCTCAGCACCAGACCGATCAGAATGAGGAACATGGAAATGCTGGAACCGAAATTGGTGATGGGAATAATCGCGGAACGCACCTTGTTGGGGAAATAATGCTCCGCGTGCTGGATGGCGTGTCCCACCTCATGCGCCGCAATGCCGATGGAGGCAATGGAGGTGCCGCTGTACACATCGGGCGAAAGATTGACCGTGTTGGTGGTGGGATTGAAATTATCGGTGAGCTGTCCCTGCACCATGGTGATCGGCACATAATGGAGTCCGTGGCTGTCGAGAATCATGCGCGCCGCCTGAGCGCCTGTCAAACCGCGTGAATTGGGAATTTTGGAGTATTTGTTATACGCCGACTTGACTCTCGCCTGCGCGATGAGGGCGATAATCATGGCGGGAATGACCAGCAGAATATAATAGTAGTCAATGCCGAATCCGTAATAGCCGCCGCCGATCATCGCGTTGTTGGTTTCGCTGTAGCGCTGCGCGCCCTGCGCGAAAAGTGTCAATACTTCCAACATATTTTATCCGTCCTTTCTATTGCAAAATCGTACCTGTTGTGATGGGGTGTCCTCTGAGATAATCCTGCGCGTTCATGCGCTTTTTCCCTTCCGCCTGGATTTCGAGAAGCGCCACCGTCCCTTCCCCGCACTGCACGGTAAGCGGGTCGAGCGAGATGATTTCGCCGCACGCCGCCGTCCTGCTGCCCTGCGCCGCTATGGCGGAGCGGTGAAGTTTCAGCTTCTTGCCCTCCAGCACAGCGGTGGCCACCGGCCACGGAGAAAGTCCCCGAATCTGATCGTGAATTTCCTTCGCGCTTTTGTGCCAATCCACCGCGCACAGTTCCTTGGTGAGCATTTTGGCGTAGCAGCTCTCGCTGTCGTCCTGCTTTTGGGGCATAAGCGCGCCCTGTTCGAGCGCGGCGAGCGTATCGACAATGAGCTTTGCGCCCATCAGGGAGAGCCGGTCGTGCAGCTCGCCCGCCGTTTCGTCCGGGTCAATTGCCGTCTCGCACTTCATGAGCATATCGCCCGTGTCAAGCCCCACGTCCATCTGCATGGTGGTCACGCCTGTCTTGGGCTGACCGTCAATGACGCTCCACTGAATCGGCGCCGCGCCGCGGTACTTCGGCAGCAGCGACGCGTGGACATTAATGCAGCCGTACTTCGGCGCTTCAAGGATTTCTTTGGGCAGAATCCTGCCGTAAGCGATCACCACCGCCACATCGGGCTGAATGTCCCTGAAGATTTGCAGCGCCTCGCCGTCCTTCATCGTAGTCGGCTGATAGACGGGAATGCCGTGCTCCAGCGCCTTGACCTTGACGGGAGGCGGGGTCAGGTTGTAGCCTCTGCCCTTTGGCTTGTCGGGCTGCGAAAACACCGCCGCGATTTCATGCCCCGCCTCCAGCAGCGCATCAATCGCGGGCGCGGAAAATTCCGGGGTTCCCATAAATATCAATCTCATTGGAATGCACCTTCTTCCTTTGAAAAGAATACCTTTCTTTACTGTCTTGACCGAAAACGGCAAAATTATGCTTCCTGTTCGTCTCCGTTTTCTTCTTCCTGCTCCTCCAGCTCGGAGGGATCCACCATGCGGATGACCTTGTCGATATAGAGGGTGCCGTCAAGATGGTCGGTTTCGTGGCAGGCGCAGGAGGCAAAGAGTTCCTCCCCCTCGATCTCGTACAGATCGCCGTAACGGTCGCGATAGCGCATTTTGACGTATTCGGGACGTTTGAGAATGCCCCACTGACCGGGGATGGAAAGACAGCCCTCCATGCATTCCCGCTCGCCCCGGCGTTCGATGATTTCGGGGTTAATCATTTCGATGGGACCGTCGCCCATGTCGATGATAATAATGCGGCGGAGAATGCCCACCTGCGGCGCAGCCAGTCCGACGCCCTTCGCGTCCGCCAGCGTCTCTTTCATATCATCCAGCAGCGTCCACAGCTTTTGATTATATTCGGTCACAGGGCGGCATTTCTTGCGCAGAACGCTGTCGCCCTCCTTGACGATTTGTCTGAGTGCCACGGTAAATCAGTCCTTTCAATATAGATTCTATATATTCAGCGTTCCGGGCAAAAAAACGCTTCGTAATTTCACACTTCACATTTCACACTGATAAAGGGTTGAGGTCAGCGTAACAGATGATGTCCTTATAAGCGGGCAATCCGCCGAACTCACAGAGCAGCAGGTGCATCATCTGACGGAACCGTGCGTTGTTGCGGCACTTGAGAATGAGCTTGTAACGGTATCTGCCGCTGACCTTTTTGACCGCCGCCGGAGAAGGACCGAGTGCCTTGACGGGCAGATCGGCAAATGACTCGCCCGTGTGTGTTTTGAGCAGCTCCAAAAACGCCGCCGCCGCGTCCGCCGTTTTGTCGTCGCTATCGCCCACAAATCCCACCATGCAGATATCGGCAAAGGGCGGATAGAGCATCGCCTTGCGGAGAATGATCTCGTTTTGGTAGAATTGTTTGTAGTCCTGCTGTGCCGCCATGTCGATGACGGGATTGTCAGGCGTCATGGTCTGAATGATGGCGCGTCCTTTGCTGCTGCCGCGTCCGGCGCGTCCCACCACCTGCGTGAGCAGGGAAAAGGCGCGCTCGTAGCTGCGGAAATCGTCGCTGTAAAGGGTCTGGTCGGCCAGCAGCACGCCCACCAGCGTGACACGCTCGAAATTCAGCCCCTTGGCGACCATCTGGGTGCCGATCATGATGTCGTACTGCCCCGCGCCGAAGTCGCCCAATTTCCTGTCATAGGACGAGCGCCGCGTCATCGCGTCCGCGTCCATGCGCAGGATACGGGCTTCCGGGAAAAGCCGCGCCAGTTCTTCCTCCGCCTTCTGGGTGCCGTGTCCCGCAAATCGCAGGTGGGGCTGACCGCAGGAGGGGCAGGTTGGGGGAACGGCGGCGGAATGTCCGCAGTAGTGGCACATCAGCCGCCGGTTGTCGTGGTGATAGGTCATGGAAACGCTGCAATTCGGGCAGGTAATCACCTGATTGCAGGCACGGCAGGAAACAAAGGTATTGAATCCCCTGCGGTTGTTGAGCAGAATCGACTGCCTGCCGTTTTCCAGATTCTCCCGCAATGCCTGATACAGACGCGGACTGAGTATGCCCTCGCTCACGTCCATGCGCGAAATATCAATCTTTTCCACATCGGGCAGAATCGCGCTGCCGTACCGCTTGGTAAGCACCTGATAATCGTACTGTCCCGCGTCGGCGGCGCGGTAATAGGTTTCGATGGAGGGCGTGGCGGAGGCCAGCACCAACAGCCCCTTGTGATAGGCGCAGCGGAATCGCGCCGCGTCACGGGCGTGATAACGGGGGGCATTTTCGGATTTGTAGGTGTATTCCTGCTCCTCGTCGATGATGACCAGCCCCAGCTCGGTAAAAGGGGCAAAGACCGCCGAACGGGTGCCGAGGGCGATCTGCGCCTGACCGTCCCGCACGCGTTTCCATTCGTCCATGCGCTGCGCCAGCGACAGTCCGCTGTGAAAGACCGCGACCTTGCTGCCGTAACGCTTGTGAAATTTAGCCAAAGTCTGCGAAGTCAGGGCGATTTCCGGCACCATGACGATCACGCCCTTGCCGTCGCCCAGCACTTCGTCGATCAGCCGCAGAAAGACGGAGGTCTTGCCGCTGCCCGTCACGCCGAACAGCAGCGACACATGAAACGCGTCCTCACGGTAGAGCCGGTATAAATTTCCAAAGGCGGTCTGCTGCTGCTGCGACAGTACCACGCGGCTGTCCGTCGCGGGAGCAGCGTCGGCGTAAGGGTTGCGGTAGACTTCTTCCTCATAGTAGCGAATCACGCCCTTTTTGGCGAGGGTATCCACCACCGCCTGCGACAATCCCGTAAAGTAGCACAGTTCCTTGACTGAAGCCGCGCCGCCGTCCCGGAGAAGGCTCACGATTTCCCGCTGTTTCGGGGTCAGCTTCACGCCCTCCAGCCGCTCAAAGTCGTCGGACAGCACCGCCATTTTGATAGTGGCGTTTTTGATTTTGCGCACCGCGTCATCCAGACGCACCAGCCATCCTTTTTCCGCCAGCTTGTCGGGAATGGCGGAGTCAGCGGGAAGATTGAGCATTTCGGTGATGTGGGCTTTCTCCAGCACCAGTCCGGGATGGTCGAGAAACATCTCTAAAATCTTCCGCTGCTGCGGCGTGATATCCTCCCGCCCCTCGATGGCCTCCGCAGTGAGCTGCGGCGACGCCTTATAGGTAGTCACCACCCGCACATTGATGCCGCTGGGCAGCATGACCTTGGCCGCCTCAAAATAAGTGCAGTAGTAATTGTCGTGGAACCACTCCGCCATGCGCAGCATTTCCTCCGACAGCACAGGCGATTCGTCGGTCACAGCCGCAATCGGCTTGATCTTTTCGTAATCCGCCCTGTCGCACAGGGAGAAAATCACGCCCTGCCGCGTCCGGCTGCCGCGTCCGAAGGGTACCAGCACACGGCAGCCCGGCACGGCGAGAGCGGCATATTCCGCGGGAACGGCATAATCAAACAACCGGTCAAAGCTGTAGGCGGTATTCTCCACCGCGACCTTTGCGTATGGAATGGCGGATTCCTCCCGGTTGACGCCTTCGACATCCTTCATATCGGCTGTTTATTACTCCTCGTTTCCGAAAGAGGCAAAGGGAAAAGCTTCCGGCTGTGAGACACGCGCTTCCGCCGCGTCCGACACGTCCGCGTCGTCCGGGTCGTCGGCAAACAGGTCGTCTTCCTCCGGTTCCTCGATGCGCTCGATCACGGCTCTGCCGTCCAGCAGACGGTCAATAACCATATTCACCGGTTTGCGGTAAAGCACGTCGTGATTGGATTCGGCTTCGTCGGCAATCTCTCTCGCCTTGCGGCTGATAGCGTTGACCAGCGAATAGCGGCTGTCGGACATCTCAAATACGTCGTCAATCGTTCTGTTCTTCTTTTCCATAAGTAGCAAGCACCTCGTCGATTTTATATTCCACACGCAGACGGCTGTTCTTCTCCGCTTTGATAATGCTGAGAAGATCGTCCGCCGATTCCTCGATGATCTCGTTGACCAGAATGTAGTCGTACCAGCGCGCCTCGGGTATCTCGTTTTTGCCCTTGGCCAGGCGGTATTGAATCTTTTCCTCGCTGTCGCGTCCGCGGCTTCTCAGGCGGTATTCCAGTTCCTGAAAAGAGGGCGGCAGGATGTAGACCGTCACGGCTTCGGGGTACTGCTCCAATACCTGCTTCGCGCCGTTGACGTCGATTTCGAGAATGACGCTGCTGCCCTGCGACAGCCAGCCCTCGAGCTTATCCTTGGGGGTACCGTAATACTCCCCGGCGTAGTTGTTGTACTCCACCAGATTGTTGTCCGCAATATTCTTTTCAAAATCCTCGCGGCTCACAAAATAGTAGGTTTCCCCGTCCACTTCGTTCTTGCCGATGTCCCGCGTGGTCATGGAGACCGAAAGCTGCACATCCACTCTCGCTTCGTCCGCCTTTTCCAGCGCGCGGCTGACGACGGTGCCTTTGCCGGACGCGGAAGGTCCCGAAACGATGACGATCAAGCCTTTACTGTTGTTCATTTTCATCCTTCTCCTCACTTTCATAGGGTGCGTCGCCTGCGACAGCGCCGTCCCCGCGGTTTTCCAACCGGCTGGCAATGTGCCGCGGCTGGATGGCCGAGAGAATGATGTGGTCGCTGTCGGTCACGATGACCGCTTTGGTGCGCCGCCCGAAGGTGGCGTCGATGGCGTTGCCCCGCTCCTTCGCGTCCTGCACCATGCGCTTGATGGGCGCGGAATCGGGACTCACAATCGCTATGATATGGCTGACGGCGACCATGTTGCCGTAACCCACATTGATTAATTTCATGCGGCGCTCCTCCGATTTATTCGTCTTAATTCATATCATTCGATATTCTGCACCTGTTCGCGAATCTTTTCGATTTCCGCCTTGACCGCCACCACGGTATGCGCGATTTCGGAATTCTGTGCTTTGGAGCCGATGGTGTTCGCCTCGCGGTTCATCTCCTGCACGATGAAGTCGAGCTTTCTGCCCACCGCCTCGCCGGAATCGAGCATTTGTCTCACCTGCCCGATATGGCTTCTCAGGCGGACGGTTTCCTCATCCACCGCGATTTTGTCGGCAAAGATAGCGATTTCGGTCAGCAGACGCTGCTCGTCGATGGCGGCGTCGCCTTTGAGTTCCTCGATTTTCGCCCGCAGCCGTTCCTTATAGGCTTCCAAGGTCTGCGGGGAGAGCCGCTCGATCTGCTCCACCAGTTCCAGAATCGTGTCCACCCGTCCGAGAATATCCTCCCGCAGCTTCTGCCCCTCGGTCTCCCGCATGGTCAGAAAGCCTGCCACGGCTTCTTCCAGCACGGTCAGCACGTCGGCGCGCACTTCGTCCTCGTCCTGCTCCGGCTTTTTCACCGTGAAAATATCGGTATATCGCGCTACCGTACTCACCGAAATATCGTCGATCAGCCCGAATTTCTCGCCCAGTTCCCGCAAGGCTTTGACATACCCTGCCGCGAGCGATTCATTCAGCTCCACCTGCGCGGGCGTATCTCCCGCATTGAGAATCGTCACATACACGTCGATTTTGCCCCGCGCCACCCGCTCTTTGACAAAACCGCGCACCGCTTCCTCCACAAACGAACAGCCGCGAGGGGTTTTGACGGAAAAGTCGAAAAACTTGTGATTGACCGACCTGATTTCCACCGTGATATCCCTGCCGTGAATCGTCTTCTGCGCGTGACCACAGCCCGTCATGCTTTTTATCATGCCATTCGTCCTTTCTTCGGATGTTCTATGCGGAAAACCACATAATTCTGTAAAGTATATTATAGCAGTTTTTGCCCCTTGTTGTCAATACTTACCTTCGCAAGTTCACCGAAACGTCCGCAAACGCCGCAAAGCCGGAAAGGAGGGGGGAAACGCAAGAAAAAAACACAATCCCGGAGATGCCACGCCGTCGGGAATGGGGCTATCCGGGATTGTCTGAAAATTTTCGCGCCGCTTCGCGGCGGAAGGGATGATAGATGCGCCTGCGGCGCATTGGATTTGGCGCTATCGCGCCATGATTAGATGATTATAGCAATCCAAATAATCAGGGAGACAAAAGGAGGCGAGAGGACGACGGTGGGCTGGCGCCCACCTAGGACGACAACGCAGCCATGTGCTCACCAGCGCGCCGAACTTGTCTTTTTGTTTGTTTGGATTGCTATAGGTTCGGCTTTTGCCTCGGTGGGCTGAAAGGTCGGCGACGGCGGCTGGGGCGGCATTCCCTGTATCAGGTGAAATTCCGTTACCATTGTCTGCGTGATGCGGTCAACCGAACATCCCGCCACCTTGATGCCTTGCAGACGCGCCACGTTCCAGTACCAGATTTTCAGGTCGTCATGAACGTCCTCCGGGTGTTCATAGGGATCCAGAGCATCCAGCCACACCACATAGCGTTTTTTGCCGTACATTTTCGCCACATCAAATTCAATGCGCACCCATGTATCATTCGCCGCAAACAGGGCTTTGGTGGCAAAGATAATAACCGCTTCACTGGCTTTGATATTTCGGTTGATTTCTTTTTCCCAATATTCGCCCTTTTCGATGCCGTAATCGTACCACATCGGCACACCCATTTCGTTGAGCCTGCGGGTGATAGCGCCTACCCGTTCGGCATCCTCGCTTTTGTAGCTGATAAAATACCGCTTGCCCTCCAAAACAGGCATAAATCCAAAATTGGTTGCCACAAGGGTTCACCTCGTTTTCTCGTGTTTTCGTGTTTCGGGTTTTTCTTTGTCATTATACCATGCCTTATGACCGTTTGCAAGTTGATTTTTGTATCATTTTGGGATATTCCCACACAAATCAAGCGCCTGTCGCTCTGTGAATGGGAACCGTTGGGGACACACACAGAAAAAGCCCACAGCGCATTGGCGCAGTGAGCTTTTTCCGAAAGAGAGGATTAAATGAATATGAAAAAGAGGGATAGTCATGAAAAAAAAGAGAGGGAATCGGTCTGCGCCGTTATCTTGAAAAAGTACCGCGCTGATTCGAGGGAAAGAACTGCGCGACAACCGCCGCGACAAGAAATACGCCGCCCGCTATCCAATAATACAGGCTGTAGTCCGACACTCTGCCGGAAATTTCAATGATGCCCGTGATAAGACATCCGCTGACCAGCACCGCTATGCCGGAATTCCACAGGTTAAAGGTCACGCGGGACAAACCGTTCATCAGATCGGAAGCCGCCAGCAGCGCGAAAGGAAGCACGCCGCCTATCAGGGGAACCAGAAACATCCGCCGCATCGCGTCAGAATGTTCGCCGAAGCTGAACTGTTCATAAATCAGGCAGAACACCACGCAGAAGACCGCGATACCCGCGTAAACGCCTGTGATTTTGGCGCACCACCGATGGAATGTCCGCCCCGTCCGCTGTGCTGTTCTCTGTGCCGTCCATTGTCCGGTCGTCGCCGGACGCTGCCGGGAAACCGGACGGACCGCCCCCGGACGCTGCCGGGGAACCGCGTTCATTTGATTAATACCCGATGTATACAATGTCGCTCACTGTCCTTTCCGAAATTCTGTTGCCGTTTGTGGTGGGATTGTTGACCACTTCGCCGTTGAAAACCATCGTGGACGAACCGCCGCCGTCCAGATTGTACGCCGTCACGCAGCCGTACTGCTGCATGACCTGCGCGAGCTGATAGAGCGAAAGCCCCTCGCTCTGGTTGGTTCTGCCGTCGGACACCACAATGATATAATGCAGATCGTCTATGATGCCGATTGCCGTGCGGGGATTGTTCGCCATTGCCCTGCCGACTTCCTGATTCTGTGAAACCGCAATCTGTCCGTTCTGCACCAGCGCCGGTCCAAAGGCAAACAGATTGACCACGCCGCTGTCGAGAAGCTGCTGCGCCGTGACCTCGCTTTCGTTCACGATGCCGAAGGAACCGTCGCTGTAGATCACCAGATCGTCATAGGACGTATCCTTGCGGGCGGTATCGCGGTAAATCACGCCGTTTTTGATGACGTAACCCTGACGGCTCGCGCCGTAGTAATCGCCGTTGACCGCTAAAATCGCGTTGTGTGCCGCCGCCATTTCGGAGGTCTTCTGCGTCACATTGGTGCCGAAGGTATTGCTGGCGAGCGCCGTTTTGAGATATTCGGCGGAGGAGAGCGTGATATCCGCCACATACACATCCGTGTCGGCATAGCGCACGGTGGTAAGGGTTATCTGGATATTCTCGTCCGTGTAGGAACTGTCGGTAATCACAGGGTCGCCCTTTGTCACGGCTGTCGTTCCCGAATAGCCGGAGTGACCGGATGAGCCGGAAGAATCATCCGACACTTCCGTGACATACCCCTGCACCGTGGGGATGACATAGGTTTTCAGCAGCACAAATGTGTTGACCGAAGCCAGCGTGACCGAAAACACAGCCGCGTAGGCGAAAGGCTTTTGCAAAAATCGAAGCATAGTAGATACACCCTTTTCTTATATGGAAAGCGTCCGCCTCGCAGGCGTTTGTTTTCCTTTGATGCTTCTATTCTATGCGCCCCAGCTTAAATAAACTTAAAAGAAACCTAAGTTTTTTGTTTTAAAGATTTCGCATTGTATTTTCTGTTCCTTGCGAGAGAAGAAACCGATGCAGGGCGTTATTTCCGCTTTTTTCTCAGGAACAGAACCGTTCCCGTAACGGCGGCAGCCAGCACCAATAATCCCGCGCCGCCTATGGCAACCGCCACGCCGAGGGGAAATTCTTTCCTTGGTTCGGACGGTTTCATGATGACAAAAACTTCTCTTTCCTCCGTCGCCTGACACGCCTTGCAGATACGCTGCTGTATCTTCCCGCCCGTTTCACTCACGCGTCCGGTATCTTCCCATTCGCCAAAGTCATGATGCGGCGGGGTATAGGTATCCTTCCAATGATAGCCGCACACGTCACAGGTGTGCTCGGTGCAGCCCCAGTGCGTACAGTCCGGGTCATAGACAACCTCGGTATAATGGTTTTTTTTACATTTTTCGGGCAGCAGCACGGTGTTATACTTGAATATCTCATTGCGTGTGAATTTTGCTTTATTGTCAGAATATGTACTACAGCCGGTCAATCTTTCTCCAATGATGCTGCTGCAATAGGCTCTCCTGTCACTGTTGTCTTCAAAGAAAGTAATCTGTCCCTGCACGCGATTGCCGATTACTTCCCTTTCGGAATAAGTCTGACCGCAGAGGTAATACATTCCCACCATGCCGCCGTTGTGTACGTAACCGTGACAGGAATCATAGCCGTCGATCGTCACGCTGCAATGGCGGATCGACGCTACGCCGCAAGACAGTACGCCTCCCATAAATTCTTCGCAGTGTCCCTTGCGATAGCGATCCTCAAAAACCAGCTCCACATCCGCGGCGCAGTCATCAAAAACACCCCAGCCGAAACCCGCAAGACCGGCCACACCGGTATTGACGCCATGATTGATCAGGTTCACCCGTCCCTGTACCTTACAATCGGTAAACGTGCTGTCATAGGTATATCCCGTCAGGACGGCCGCAAAACAATGGGTATCGCTTTCCACAGAAACCTCCGCGCCCACTATGTTGAGATTCTTGACAGTTGCTTTCTCCGTCGCCGAGAAAAGCCCGGCAAATACGGTATCGTACTCTTTCAGATTGCCATCCCTGGTGATTTTCGTATCCTTTCCCGTTTGGGTAACATGCAGATTATAGAGCGTATGCCCTGCACCGTCCAGCGTGCCGCTGAAAGCGAGGGGAACCCAGTCAATCACGCCCATATCAATATCCGCTGTCAGACGGTAGCTTCCGCCCGGCGCTTCGGCCATAGCAAGCATTCCTTGGGCGTCGCTGATTTCCACAGTCTCCTGCACCGCCGTTTGTTCTGAAGAAACATCCTCGCCGGAAGCATACACCACAGATGGTGTTTTTGGGAGGGCCGCAACCGTTAAAAGCAGCGCAAGAAGCACCGCCGCCATTTTGGAGCCATTCTTTTTCATCTTGTAATCCTTCTTCTTTGCAGATTCACTACAGCCAGCCGTAAAGCATCCTGTCACGGTCTGTCCGTCATGTGTATTCTTTTATTATAGTATTAACGCCCCTTTGTTGTCAACTTTTTCTCTTACGAATGATTTACAAAATTAAATTGGTGTGTTATAATAGCATGTAATCATATTGACAAGGAGGAATACTCATCATGGGTATGACTATGACGCAAAAAATCCTCGCCGCTCATGCGGGACTGGACAGCGTTGTCGCAGGGCAGCTCATCGAAGCAAAGCTCGATCTGGTACTGGGCAACGACATCACCTCCCCCGTCGCCATCAACGAGCTGGAAAAGGCGGGCGTGGACAAAATCTTTGACAGAGAAAGAATCGCCCTTGTAATGGATCATTTCACTCCCAACAAGGACATTAAGGCGGCACAGCAGGTCAAAAAAGTACGCACCTTTGCACAGAAGTATGACGTGCTCAACTACTTCGACGTGGGACAAATGGGCATCGAACACGCCCTCCTGCCCGAACAGGGACTGGTAGGTCCCGGCGACTGCGTGATCGGCGCGGACAGCCACACCTGCACCTACGGCGCGCTCGGCGCGTTCAGCACAGGCGTCGGCTCCACCGATATGGCGGCCGGCATGGCCACCGGCAAGACCTGGTTCAAGGTGCCTTCTGCGATAAAATTTGTCCTGACAGGTGAGCCGCAGGGCTGGGTCACCGGCAAGGACGTCATCCTTCACATCATCGGCATGATCGGCGTGGACGGCGCGCGCTACAAATCCATGGAATTCACCGGCGACGGCGTAAAGCACCTCTCGATGGATTCCCGCCTCTGCATCGCCAATATGGCCATCGAAGCAGGCGCGAAAAACGGCATCTTCCCCGTGGACGAGATTACCGAGGAATACTGCAAGGGCAGATTCCAGCGTACCCCCGTGGTCTACACCGCCGACGAGGACGCGGTGTATGACGAAACCTACACCATCGACCTTTCCGCGCTCCGTCCCACCGTGGCTTTCCCCCATCTGCCGGAAAACACCAAGACCGTGGACGAGATCGGCCCGCAGGAGGTCAAGATCGACCAAAGCGTCATCGGAAGCTGCACCAACGGCCGCCTTGAAGACCTCAGAGCCGCCGCCGCTATCCTCAAAGGACGCAAGGTCGCCAAAAATGTGCGCTGCATCGTCTTCCCCGGCACCCAGAGCATCTATCTCCAGGCGCTGCGCGAGGGTCTGCTCGAAATCTTCGTGGAAGCGGGCGCTGTTGTCTCCACTCCCACCTGCGGCCCCTGCCTCGGCGGTCACATGGGCATTCTCGCGGAAAATGAGAAAGCCGTCAGCACCACCAACCGCAACTTCATCGGCAGAATGGGTCACATCACCAGCGAAATCTACCTCGCAAGCCCTGCCGTTGCCGCTGCCAGCGCCGTCACCGGCTACATCACCGACCCAGGAGCGCTGCGCTAAAATAATAGAGAATAAAGAATAGATAATAGAGAATAGTGTCGGAAGCGCTGCGCGCTTACAATAATATATGCGCTCGCTTTCGCTCGCTGTTGAAAGGAGACTTGAAACTATATGCAGGCACAAGGTAAAGTACACAAGTACGGCGACAACGTCGATACCGACGTCATCATTCCCGCCCGCTATCTGAATACATCCTCCCACGCGGAGCTGGCCGCTCACTGCATGGAGGATATCGACGCGGATTTCGTCAGCAAGGTCAAAAAGGGCGAAATCATGGTCGCAGGCAAGAATTTCGGCTGCGGCTCCTCCCGTGAACACGCCCCCATCGCCATCAAGGCTTCGGGCATTTCCTGTGTCATCGCCTCCACTTTTGCGCGTATCTTCTACCGCAACGCCCTCAACATCGGTCTGGCGATCCTCGAATGTGACGAGGCGGCGACCGACATCAAGGACGGCGACGAAGTCAAGGTGGATTTTGACACGGGCGCCATCACCAATCTCACCACCGGCAAGACCTATCAGGCACAGCCCTTCCCGCCCTTTATCCAGAATATCATCACCAAGGGCGGACTGCTCAATTCCATCAAGGACAGACTGGCATAATCAGCTCTCTGGTTTTTCATCTCTGCGCGGATGCTTTGGAAACGGTAAGATTTCCGAAGTATCCGCGCTTTTTTGACGCCTGCATTGATTCCGCACTTTTTGTCAATCCAACGCAGAAAAAATATGCTATCATATAAACATCCAAGAGGAGTGATGCATATGAAATAGAGAAACCATCCGACAAAGAATGAACAGGGATTTTAAAATTATCAAGAAAAAATCATATTGACAACACAAAGAAGAAAGCGTATAATATTTGACACAGGCAAATACAAAAAAGTGTAAGAAGCTTGGAAAATTTCGGATATTATGCATTTTCTATCAAGGAAGGATGATTATTTATGACAAACAAATCAAAAGCAGTCGTTCCGCGCAGACGCTTTCTGCTGCCTGCGGCACTCCTGCTGGCGGCGCTGCTCGTCGGCGTTTCAGCGCTCCGCCCTGCTGTTTTCGCCACCCACGCGGCGACAAATGACGGCAACTATGTCCTCACGGTGAAAGCCGAAGGCACCGGCACCTTCACCGTTACCGTACCTGACAACGGCGATTTAGTTGGCAGCTTTGACGATCAGGCCGGGTGGGAAGACTACAAAACCGTGAACGATAACTCCGCTACCTATTCGATTTTTCTTGACGGAAGCTGCCAATTCGATCTTACGTCACCCGTTCCCATCACCTCTCTCTCCCTGGGCGATCCGACGGGGCTTGTGACAGTTATTGACGCTTTGAATGCGTCCCTGTCCGACCTCAAAATCAACGGCGCAACCACCGCCCTGAGAAAGCTCTTCGTTAATGATCTCGCTTTTGACAAGGCGTACGCGCTTTCTCTGAACAGCGAGGAGGGCGTTACCGTCTATTCCGGAGCACCGGAATATGATCTGACGGATGACGGCGTTATTTTGATGATGCCCGAATTGACAGCGGACACCAAGGTGTTTCTTTTTGGCGAAGAGAGCGATCTGGCGCTTGAACCCAACGCTGAAGGAAAGTATTTTTTCTCATTTGACACACTCAAATCGCTCAATCACGCAAGCGAAGAATATCCTGCTGTCAGCATGAAGCTGGTCAAAGGCAATGTCGAGTATGTCGTCGAGTTGTTGTTTACCGCCGAAGACATATCGGGAGGAGACACCAGCGAGGATCCCAATCCCGATGATCCCGATGATCCTTTCGAGCATATCGGCGCTTTCGGTCCGGCTAAGAACAGCGAAAAGGTTCTGCTTTCCGTGGGCATCGACAACGAAATCGTCGTGAAAAACGGCAGCCAGGTAGTTGGACTTGCCGATGTCAGAGCGGCAGTCAAGGCACCGTCGGACAAGGAGAAAAAGGCGTTTTTGGAAGCCATCAAAAAAGCGGACAAGAATTTCGCCGCCACTGACAATGATCTCATGGTCTATGAAGTGTATCTGACGGACGAAAAAGGAAACACGCTGACGATAGCCGAAGGCGGCGTCACTTCCGTCCTTTTCCGGTACGCGTTCCCCGAATCCCAGCTTTATGCCGATGAATACACCTACAAAGTGTATCAACAGCTTGCCAATAAGTCGGCGGCGTCCATCGACACCCTCCAGGCAACCGGCCACGGTCTGAACTTCTACACCGAAACGCTCGGACTCTTCGCGGTAGCGCGCACACCCATTCCGGTTGAATACACCGACCTCACGATCCGCGAGGACAGCCGGAACATCATCAAGGCGGCGCAGATCGACAAAACCGCGTCCCTTACCCAAGAAGATGGTGCTTCCATTGATCTCAAGGACGTCTGCATCGTTGCGGTCAAACCCTCCGACGCTGACAAGAAAACCTTCCTCGAAACCATCCGGAAAACCGATAAAGACTTCAAGGCGGACGACAAAAATCTGATGGTGTATGACATCAGCCTTGTCGATGAGGACGGCAAGGAGGTTTATTCCGATAAGTTTATCAAGCTTACGCTGCAATATCCCAACGACACGGTGGCCAAGTCCTATAACGGTTACACCTACAAGGTCTATCACGACCATGGGGAAACGATCGACACCAAGATCACCGCAATCGGCGGCAAAGACGGTATCACCTTCTCCAGCAGGGAATTCAGCCTTTACGCCATTTCCTCCACGGTGAAGCAGTCGGGCGGCGACGGCAATCCCGGCACGGGTGAAACCAATGCACTGACTGTGATCGCGTTCGTACTGGCGGCGCTCTCCGTCATCGGCTTTGCGGTGGTCTACACCAAGAACAAGGCGGAGCAGGTCTGACGACATTTCCTCTTATTCTCATCACAGCGCAGTAAAACCGCATAAACCCTCCAACGCCGGCTCAGGCAGTGATAGTTCGCTATCCGCCTGAACCGGCTTTTTCTTTTCTATTGAAAAAAAGCGCCGCCCGTGCTATAATTTTTTTATCAAGAGAAAGAGAGGTGTGTTCTGACATGGACGAACGATTGCTGGGCTGTTTTGTCAGGGTCTATGAGCTGGGCAGCATTCACAAGGCGGCGGAAAAGCTGTTTGTCACTCCGCAGGCCGTGAGCAAGATGATTAAAAAACTGGAGGACGAACTGGGCAGAAGCCTTTTCACCCGCTCTCCCCAAGGACTGAATCCCACCGTCTACGCCCACAAGCTCTACTCCACCGCCAATGTCATCCTCAGTGAATACGAGCGCATCAAGGGCGAATTTCTGGAAGAAAGCTTCAGCGCGGTCTTTACGCTGCATATCGCCACCACCTACGGCGTTCCCAAATACCTGACGCTGAAATTTGTCACGGATTTTTACGACCGCTACCCCGACATTCACCTCGATCTGGTGGAATATCCCGAATATCCCATCTACGATATGCTCCACAGCGGGCGCGTGGATTTTGCCTTTCTTCCCCAACCGGTTGACCTCATCAACTACGAGGCGGAATTCTGCTTTTCCCACGATTTCCGCGCCATTGTCAGCCGCCGTCATCCCCTCGCCTCCCATTCCATCCTCCGCTACCCCGATCTCAACGGCTACCCCATCATTCTCAAAGGACGCGACTTTTCGCTCTATCCCCACAACATCACGCGCTTTGTCAAGGGCGGGCTCCAGCCGGAGATTCTGCTCGAAATCAGCGACGATTCGCTCATTGTCGAGGCAGCGCGCCAGAATCGCGGCGTAGGTATTTCCGCCACCTTCCTTGCGGAGGAATATGCCGATGAGCAGGTGGTCACCATCCCCTTTGAGGACAAGACCTTTGTGCGCAACGTCTTTCTCGTTCACCGACGCGACCAGAAGATGAGCCGCGCGCAGGAGAGTTTCTGGCACTTTACCGCCGAATGGCTGCGCCAGAACAAGCCGCAGCAGATGTGATTTTTTCATACCAAATACCAAAACAGCCGTGTCTTGGGGATAGGACCCCTTAAAGGCACGGCTGTTTGAGGTTTGTTCCGCAAACGACGGCGGCCGGATGCCAGACCCCTGAATGGCACAGAAGGCGTCTGACATTCCGCCCCTCCGTTCACGGCAAAAGCATAAATGATATGCGAAGAAGGTTGATTCATGATGTCATCAGAAATGATCGACCATAAAGCTGTAGAGACAGGCAAAATGCAGCAGACTGCCGACCAGCACAAAGAGGTGCCAGATCGTATGCATATAGCGCACCTTTACGCCGAGTCCGTACAGCACCGCACCGACGGTATAGACCACGCCGCCGCCCACCAGCATCAGCATTTGAGAGGGCGAAAGCGCCGCCGCAATGGAACCGTAGGCGAAAATAATGCACCACCCGGTAATCAGATAACACGCCATCGAAACAGCGCGGTACTTCTTCATGTCGATGATATTCAGCGCAATGCCAAATACGGAAACCAGCGCTACCACTGACATGATGATTTTACCCGCCGTACCGCCCATCACCATGAGGGTAAAGGGCGCATAGGTACCCGCAATCAGCAGAAAGATAGTGCAATGGTCGAGAATCTGAAAGACCTTCTTGGTCTGCGTCAGTTCCCAACCGTGATACACGGCGGAATTAGTATAAAGCAGCACCATCGCGGCGCAGAAAATTCCCATCGAAGCCGCCGCCCCGACGTTCCCGGTCGGCAGCAGATAGCGCATACTCATCAGGAAGCCCACCACGCCCAGCACCGCGCCAAGCGCGTGCGTCAGGCAGTTGAGCATTTCCTCCGTAAAGGTATAAGTCGGAAGCCGCAGCGCCTGAATACGTCTCTGACGGCTGACCTCACGCTCGGCACACATCATTCTGTAATCATTGATGGATATATTCATAATCAATTGTCACTCCTTTTGTTTTTTCTTGTTCGGATCATATCCTATCCCCCAACTATGGGAGATTTTTCATGATTTCTTTTCGTTGTTAAAATTATAGCATATCAATATTAACTTGTCAAGATGTAATTTTAAAAATGACATATAAAATTATAAAATATTATTTATCGCCATTTTACATCTATATTTTTTGTGTATCACACCCGCATATACAAAAAAATAAAACGTCATATGTTCCCGCATTCACAGGACATATGACGTTTTATTTTGTTATTTTTTGTAATTACAGAAATCCGTCAAACAGCAGCGTTTACCGCCTGCCGCCGGAATGGTTCTGACCGGAACCGTTTTGCCCCTGACGGCCGCCGGGGTGGAAATTGGCAAGATCATACCGCGAACGGTCATTGGGGTAATAATACTCATAGGTGTATTCGTCCTCTTCGTCTGAAGAATGGACCTGATTGCGCGCGCGGCTCTCCTGTCCGAGGCGGTCAATGTGATCGGTGAGGCGTTCTCCCGACTGCGCGTATCCTTGCGCCAGCCGCACATTGCGCCCGCTGGGCTGCATACTCTGACGACCGCCGATTCTCTCATCGGGAGAGGTCGCCACATACTCGTTGGAAGGCGTGCGATTTTGCGTCACATTATTTTGCAGACGCGCAATGGAATGATCCACCTCGCCTGTCAGCTTTTCCAGTTCCCGGCTTTGCAATTCCTCACGTCGGCGTTCATATTGATACTGCGCTGCCGCCGCGTCATAGGGACTGACATACTCGACAGGCATGGAAGGATTGCCCGCGCGGTAATAATCATATCCGCCCGCGCCGTTTGCCACAGGCGGCACAACGCCCTGATAGGGATAGACCGGATAAGCGGGATAGGCGGGATAAGTCGGCGCGGCAGGAGGATAATACGGATTGCTCCCCTGTGAAGGATAGGGCGGATAATAGGCCGCAGGATTGGCGATATAAGAGGGAACCTGCTGGGGCAGAGGCGGTTGCTGCCTGGGGGCCGGAGCGGAATGCGGTTCATCTCCGCCTGCGCTTCCACGGCCAATCGAAGCGTTGACAGGAATATAAGGGGATTCGTTGATATCGTCATCCAGCAGACTGTCCTCTTCCAGCTCGTCAACAGGGGTATGCAAAATCAGATTGGGCTTGGGCAGATCGTGGGTTTCGTAGAAATAATCGTCCCATTCCTCGTCATCAAAATACTCTGCGGGAACCGATACATGAAACAGCGAACCGATGGCAAACAGTCCCATGAACAAGTCGGCAAACACCATCGGATGTGAGAGCAGATCCGCCACTGACTCGCACTGGGTCACAAGCCAGTTGGACGTGTAAAGGAAGGACGTCATAATGCCGATGCAGCCGGCCGCAAATCCCCACTTAATGGAATTGGAATTGACGCCGCAAAACAGTTTGCCCAACGTGAGCAGGAATATCGTAAAGGAACAGCTCATCGCGATAATAGGCAGTTCCCCACTGATATCCGCCATAGAAGCCGACCGAAGGAAACTAAGCAGCATGCGAAATCCGTACCAGAGAGCCGGCAAAATCGGGGCAAAGGGCACATTGCGAATCGCGTTTTCCCCTTTGAAAAAGGTAACGGAATAAAACATAAACGAAAGCACCGATAGTATGCCCATCACGGCAAATATTTTCCCTGACATCCCCGTGAAACTCGAATATTCCTCACTGATCAGCCCCATGACAGACGCATAACCGCACGCGGCCGACAGCAGCATGGAAACCAACCCCAATCCCCGCGACGCGTGAGGCGGATAGGAATGGGGAAATTCGTCGGTAAATACCGAGAATGCGAAGATAAGCAACAGAAAGATGCCCAATAAAACATCGTTTATTATACCCAGCGTGCTGACAAATTCCGAAGAAGCGTCACTCGAAAACAAAGATCGGTAGAGCGACAAAGGTATAATAAAGGTCGATATCACAAATAAAACAACCAATGAACGCCGTATTTTCATGTGTATCCCCTTTTCATCAATAAGTAAGAGCGGATGGAATGGACTGACCTGCAAAGCGTATTATTAAAATCGCTATAGTAGTTATTTTAACACAAACAACCGCATAATTATATTAACAAACCATAAACTATCTTGCTATGCATCAAAAACAAAAATTGTGTATTTCTTTCCATTCTATTGTATCCCATCACAGGCACAAAGTCAAGTCATACCCTTTCCACGGAAATCAATTTTGATTTCCCTGTACCCTTTCCCAAATTGACCGCCGCTATGATTTTCCGCTGTGCGCAAAAAGCACCAAAGGAGTACCCTATGTCGAACATTCAAAAACTCATCGCCGCCGGATTTCTTTCTTTTTTTCTGCTGTTGCTGCTGCCGCTGCTCTCGCTGGTCTGTACCGGAAATGATCTGCCGGACAATGCGTTTTTCCGGCATTCTTCCACCGGTGAAGCAATCGTAACCGTTCTGCCGCAGAACACCGGAAAATCGGTTGCCATGTCGGAAACAGAATACATCTGCGGAGCCGTAGCTTGTGACATGCCGCTGACCTATGAGGACGAAGCGCTCAAAGCACAGGCGGTCGTCGCTTTCACGCTGCTTCGCCGGCAGCAGTCTGGTTCCGGCTCCGACGCAGATGTGAGTGCTTCGAACGGTTTCGCTGTCCCGGCCGACATTCCCCAAAGCACACCGGGCTGTCTGACCGCAGAACAGAGAAAGGCACAGTGGGGCGATGCATACCCGCAAAACGAGGCACGTCTGCGGCAATTGGTCGCATCGGTGGCAGGCCAATATCTTGCCTATGACGGCCAGCCGATTCTCGCCGCCTATCACGCCGTTTCCTGCGGAACCACCGAAGCCGCCTGTCATGTATGGGGCGGCGATATTCCCTATCTTGTGCCTGTAAGCAGTTGGAACGACATGACTTCGGAGGAATACGATTCCTCCGAAGTGTTCGGCGCGGACGAGTTCCGGAAAATCTGCCGGGAAAAGCTGGGGATTCTTCCCGATGACAGCGATCGGGAACCTATTGGCGGCTGCATGCGTTCCGCATCGGGCTATGTGACGGACTGTGAATTATACGGCACCCACGTAAACGGTCAGATCATCCGCAATGCCTTCGGGCTGCGTTCGGCATGCTTTACCCTTAAAGCCACGGACGGCAGCTTCCGGTTTGCCGTTCGGGGATGGGGTCACGGCGTGGGAATGAGTCAGTACGGCGCCAATGAAATGGCCAAACAGGGAGCCGATTACTGTGAAATACTCGCCAGATACTATCCGGGAACGTCCCTCGTCAGGGATGCAAATGTTCCCGCATAGCTGACCTTTTTCTCATCAAAGCCACCGCCATTCCTTCCGCCGACGCAAATAAAAGAAGTAGAGTGGCCGATATCCTATTCACTTCACCTGTCGGGGGAGATATATTTTCTATCTTTTGCGACGTATTGTTTTTAATCGTGTCAGTTGTTTCTATTGCGGCACTCGACTCCGTCGCGGTACTCGGTTCCGTCGCATTGCTCGGCTGCGTCACAGCACTCGGCTCCGTTGTGTTGCTCGGTTCCGTCGCATTGCTCGGCTCCGTCACAGCACTCGGTTCCATCGCGGCACTCGGCTCCGTCGCGGCACTCGGCTCCGTCGCGTTGCTCGGCTCCGTCGCGGCAGTCGGCTCTGTCGCGTTGCTCGGCTCCGTCGCGTTGCTCGGCTCCGTCGCGTTGCTCGGCTCCGTCGCGGCAGTCGGCTCTGTCGAGTTGCTCGGTTCCGTCGCGGCAGTCGGCTCTGTCGAGTTGCTCGGTTCCGTCGCGGCAGTCGGCTCTGTCGAGTTGCTCGGCTCCGTCGCGTTGCTCGGCTCCGTCAGATCGCCAAAAGAGGCATCCGTTCCGTCAGAGGTACGTTGGTAATCGGAAACTTGCAATACAGGATAAACCAGCGTTACATCGCTGTTTTCCAACACCTGCCCGATCGCATGATGATCGGGCGAAAACACATCGCTTCCCACCAGGAAAAACAGATCCTTCGCCGAGGGCTGATCGTCCCATGTCACGTCAACCCCATACCATTCTCCCTCTGCCATTTCCACATAATTCCACATATGTGCTTGCTGTCGGCCGATACCGGACACCGTCACACAGGGAACGCCTAACTGATCACAAAGAATCTTGAAGGCCTTGGCATACCCCTCGCAAACAAAGGTATCCTCCCTTTTGCTGAGAAAAAAAGGGGCCGCTGTGCGGGCTCCCGCATCATCGTCACGGATGTTTTCCGCAGCCGCGATGTTGTAAGACGCATTATCCCGCACATAATCATGTATCGCTTTCACGGCGCTATATCGCGACGAGGTACCCGACAGTTCCGTCGCCGCCCGATGAATCCCTTCCGATACATCCGCCAACTGCAAAAACGCCCCGCTATATGCTTCACAGGGAGACATTTCCACCTGACGGACAACCAGATCATAGATATTCTCTTCATTTTTTTCATAGAGCAGCGTGTAACTGTAACTAAAATCCCGGATCCAGAACACTTCGGGATGATCGTACAAAAACGCAGCCGAAGCAGTAGACACGCTTTGTCTTATCCGGTCTGATGCCGCCCGGTAAGCCGCGCTCTCCTTATCAATCGAAAGCCGGATATACGTTCGGTTTGTCGCTTCATTGTATTCCGTCGTCTGACGAACAGCGCCCTTGATGACCACGGCTTGGGTAAGCGGCACCGCAAAAGAACTATTATTTCGTTCTGTTACATAATAATCGCAATATCCCTGATAGATATCGCGCCCTATATCATCGAGCTGATTTCTGAAATATTCGTGGCAGACAACCTCTCCCGCCGCGCCAACAGACGGAGCCGCCGCTGTCCACCACAGCAACAGCAGCATGACCATGATGCTCTTCCCGATCATTCTCCTCTTTTGTCTCATCTCAAAAACATCTCCTTTCTGCTTTTCCCTGCCTGTTTTCTGTGCATATATAGCATTATAGAAACAGAAAGAGCATTTGTCAAGACGCCTTCTTGTGCCACAGTCTTTCACCACAAGAAGCCGATGTGTCGGCAGATGGAACCAACCTATCGGCTTCTTTGGATATTCTTATTACGGCTGCATCGGATCAGCGTTTTTTCTCCTATTGATCTATTTCGATGAATAAACATAAAAAGATCCGACACGCTGTAGGAATAAAACCACAACGTATCGGATCTTTTTTTACAGCAAAGTGAAAAACATCAGTTGTTGATGAGCTTGGAGCTTTCGTCGTTCCAGCTATAGAGCTTTCTGACTTCCTTGCCGACAACTTCAGAGGGATGCTCGGCAGCGAGCTTGCGCATCGCCTGGAAGTGAACCTGACGGCCTGCGGGAGACATGTCGAGGAGGAATTCCTTGGCGAAGGAACCATCCTGGATGTCGGACAGAATCTTCTTCATGGTCTTCTTGGTCTCGGCGGTGATGATCTTAGGACCGGTGACATAATCGCCGTACTCAGCCGTGTTGGAGATGGAATATCTCATGCCCGCGAAACCGCTCTGATAAATCAGGTCAACGATGAGCTTCATCTCATGAATGCACTCGAAATAGGCATTTCTGGGATCATAGCCGGCCTCACAGAGTGTCTCGAAGCCTGCCTGCATCAGTGCGCACACGCCGCCGCAGAGAACAGCCTGCTCACCGAAGAGGTCAGTCTCGGTCTCGGTGCGGAAGGTGGTTTCCAGAACGCCGGCTCTGGCGCCGCCGATACCTGCGGCATAAGCGAGAGCCTTGTCAAGCGCGCGGCCGGAAGCATCCTGGTACACGGCAACGAGGCAGGGAGTGCCCTTACCGGCCTGGTACTCGGAACGGACGGTGTGACCGGGGGCCTTGGGAGCAATCATGGTAACGTCAACAAATGCAGGGGGCTTGATGCAGCCGAAGTGAATGTTGAAGCCATGAGCGAACATGAGCATATTGCCTTCCACAAGGTTGGGCTCGATATCCTTCTTATACATATCCGCCTGGAGTTCGTCGTTGATGAGGATCATGATGACGTCGGCTTTCTTGGCCGCTTCCGCTGCGGTAAAGACCTCAAAGCCCTGCTCCTCAGCTCTCTTCCAGGACTTGCTGCCCTCGTAAAGACCAATGATGACGTTGCAGCCCGACTCCTTAAGGTTGAGCGCATGCGCATGGCCCTGGCTGCCGTAGCCGATGATGGCAATAGTGCTGTCCTTCAGCAAAGAAAGGTTACAGTCTTCCTGATGAAAAAGTCTTGCTTCTGACATAGGTAATACCCTCCGAAAACAAAATATTTTTGACAGCTTGCATGAAGCTGCATCACGGAATACGCTTCCTGAACTACATGATTCCGCGCGATTAAGTCAAGTATAACCTACTTTCCCCTCGATTGTCAATCAATGTTTACGCAAAGAGCATCAACCAACCGTTGATACTATACGCCTATAGCAATCCAAATAATCAGGGAGACAAAAGGAGGCGATGATAGGACGACGGTGGGCTGGCGCCCACCTAGGACGACAACGCAGCCATGTGCTCACCAGCGCGCCGAACTTGTCTTTTTGTTTGTTTGGATTGCTATAATTATAAATCACCCCCACCCAAAACTCAACGCCTGCTTGCATATTCTCCCGCGATATGCTATAATGAAAAAGAAGAAAAACCAGAACATTTTCCAAGGGAGAGATCTTTATGCATGCGTTCCGAATCTTTCTGAAAAACTTCACAGCAGGCCGAAAGGCGCTGCTCAAACGGATGGGCATTTATCTCGGCACGGCACTGGCCGCTTTTGAGGTAGTCAATATCTTTCTTGAAGACGGAGCGGTAGCGGATTTCTGCCGGAACACTTCGCTGCTGGGCATGAGTCTCCATTCGCTTTTCACCAATGTGCTGGTGTATCTGGGAGTGGCCGCTCTGCTGGCCATTCTGCGGCAAGGCTCCTTTGCGCACTACTGCATGAACATTGTCGGCACCGACGTCAAAATCGAAATCTCAATGGCGGATATTTTCTCCAATCCGGGAGAACTGGTCGTTCCCTGCAACACCACTTTCTCCGGCAAATTCGACGTGATCGGAGATAAGAGCATCCAGTCCCAGATGACCGCCCGTCTGAAACAGCCCAAAGACAGCACGCTCGCCAACGACGAATATTTCGAGCAGCAGGTGGGCAAGGCACTGGCATCGCACGAATGTATCAGCCGCAAACTGCCCTCACAGAAGTTACTGGCGGGCAGAAACTACAACCAATATCTCCACGGCACCATGGCGTCGCTCTCGCTGCCCATCGACGGCAAGGCACGCAACGTCATTCTGCTGGCGGTCGCGGAGATGGTCGAGCCCTACAAACCCAAGACCGACGGCAACCATCTGATGAAGAGCATCGACGACATGTGGGAGCAGATCGCCCAAAACCGCACGCGGGAGCAGACCTTGGTGGTTCCCATCATGGGCACCGGCAGCGCCGGCATTACCGACAAGCCCCAGCAGACCGTGGCGCGGTATATTCTCCGCACGTTTGCGGACAACGCCCACCGTCTCGGCATCAAAAAACTGATTCTCAGCGTCTATCCGCAGGATTATCTCGACAACAAGATCAATCTCGAAGAACTGCGCTGTTACGCCGATTATCTCTGCCGCTTTCCCGACAGCGATTTTGATATCCGATGAGACAGTCCCGTTTACCGAATAATCCGGCAGCCGCCGTCAAGAGCCTTTTCCTCTGACGGCGGCTGCCGGTTATTTGATGTAATATGCAAAATTTACGCGAATGTCATCTTTTCCCCGTCCACGTACAGGGAGTAATCCTCATCCATATCGGTGACAAACCCGTAGTAGAACGGAATGGTGTCGGGATAATTTACAATCTCAAAATTGGTATTGCGGTTGTCAATGACATTCGCTGCCACATCGGATATATTCCCCTCGGCGCTGTGCGTGACAATAACAAAGCAGTCGTGGGCGCCGGGAACATACAGCCGTTCCGCCATGCAGTAATGCAGCGTCGCCACCTCCCGTTTGCGGTTGTAGACGGTTTCCAGCTTCCATCTGCCGTCCTTCTTCTGGGACAGCACATGGGTGGTCAGCCGATTGTCTCCCGTCTGCACCACCACCAGCGCGCAGTTGTTGTATTCGTCGATCTCCATGATCTCGCCTGTGTGATTATAGCGGAAAGCGCTTTGCGGCGTAGCAAAACCCATCAATAAATTTTCCACCGGCAGAAGGCAGAGCACAACAGTCACCGCGAGGAACACCCCGCCTGACCAGACCCACACGTCGCTGTCGTTTCTGACAAAACGGCGGCGGCGGGAGGTCACATCTTCGCGCGAATAGGTCAGCATCACAAACGCCACCGCCGCTGCCGCCAACGCCAATATCACCCGTATCACAGTGTATAGCATTTCCATCTATCTCCCGTCAATGGTTTTCTGCCTCTATTTTACCATTTCGACAGCCACAATGCAAGACGTGTGATACATTTAATTGTAATCATCTGATACTTACTTCTTCTCGGTATTATCCTTATCCTGCGCAGCGGAGGGATCGGAGACAGTCTGCTGCGGCACGGCGTAAGTGGGCACAGCATACGATGCGGCCGTCTTGGGCGCTTTGGGCGCTTTGGGGTGCTTCTTGCGGTATCTGCGGATCAGGAAGAACACCCCGCCCGCAATCAGCAGCACAGGAGACAGCACCACAACGGCGATGATAATCCACAGCAGCAGCGACCACAGGAAATTGAGCACGCTCAGAAAACCGTTCTTCATGAGCTTGCAGAAATCACTGAAGCTGAGGGAATCCCAGTGGAAATCCTCGATTTCCTCGGCATTCTTGTCGCGCTGACGGATATTCAGATAAACGGTAGAGAGATCCACACGGGAATCATAATATTTCAGTGTGCCTTCCATCGACTCGATTTCTGCGGTCAAATCAGTGATGTAGCGCTGCACCTCCAGCGATTCCTGAATGGTTTTGGCTTCGCTCAGCAGCTTGTAGTAGCTTTTAAGGGCTTCCTTTTTGCTCTCCAGACGCAGCTTGACGTCGTAATATTCGCGGGTCACGTCGTCGGAAGAAATCTCCGAACTGGTCACCTTGTCGGTCTTTTCGGCCAGCGCGATGAATTCTTCCAGCTTGTCGGGCGCAATTTTCAGCGTCGCATTGATATTGAGATATTCATAATCGCCGTAGCTTTCATAGGATTTGCTCACATTCTGCTCGCTGCCGCCGTTTTCCTTGGCGAACTTCATCAGCGTCTGGTAGCAATTTTCCGCGTCGTCCGACTCCATATCAATATTGGCGGTGCGGATGATCTTATCCTCCATCTGGTCGGCGGATTTGTCGTTCGACTTGGCGCCGGAACGTGAAACATCCTCTGCGGCAGCATCGTCATATTCCTCATAGAATGCTTCATTTTCTGCGGCATTTCCGGCTTCCATCACTTCGGAGTATCCGTTGTACATGTAACCGTCAGCGGAAGATTTCGCCCCTTCGGCGGAGGATGAAGCCCCGCACGAGACGACGCTCATACACATCAGCAGCGCCGCGGCAACGGCAGCAATACGCCATGTTTTCTTCCTGTTGCTTCTTTTTTCCATATCATACACGCTCCTTGATTTGTGTAGAATCGCTGGCTTTGATCTGTGTCAAAAGCCTTACATCTATCATAACTCAGTTTTTTTTGAAAAGGTTGGAAAAAAGGGATGATTTTTATAAAAAAATATGCTATGATAGAGAGTAAGGATATGTTCTCCTTGCGAATCAAACCCGACACCTATTATTTCCTTTATAGAAAGCGTGATCTGTATGAATGAAACACTCAACCGACTGCTTATGGCAGCTCTTCACGATGAAAGCATCAAAGCCGCACTTCTCGCCACCAAATCCGCCGCCGACCCGTCCGCCGCGTTCTGTGAATGCGCCACCTCGCTGGGGTATCCCGTCACGGTGGGGGAGCTTTTCACCATGGGTGAGGAATTCAACGCGGCCATGCTGCGCAGCGTCAACGGCGGCGGCGTGGAAGGTCCCGACGGTTGGGATGACGCCTACGGCATGTTTTTCGCCGCACTGGAAAACTAAACCGTAGTGTGAAATGTGAAGTTGTAAAGTGTAAATGTCTGGTGTATCTCTGCCGGATGGAATCACTCCACGCTTCACTCTTTACTCTGTTAAAAAGGGGTTTTCTGATTGGCTTCTCTTTCGGATATCGGAACAATCAAAGACATCATGCAGCGGCACGGTTTTTCTTTTTCCAAGGGACTGGGGCAGAATTTTCTGATCAATCCCTCGGTCTGTCCGCGTATGGCGGAGATGGGCGGCGCGAATCCCGACGCGGGCATATTGGAAATCGGACCGGGCATCGGCGTGCTGACCGCAGAACTCGCCAAACGCGCCAAAACGGTCGTCGCTGTGGAACTGGATGACCGTTTGCTGCCCGTGCTTAATGAAACGCTGGCGGAATATGACAACGTCACCGTCATCCACGGAGACGTGATGAAACTCGATTTACGGGCGCTCATCGCGGAATACTTCGCGGATTGCACCGAAGTGGCGGTATGTGCCAACCTGCCGTATTACATCACCTCTCCCGTCATTATGGCGCTGCTGGAGGGCCAACTGCCGGTTCGCTCGGTGACGGTCATGGTGCAGAAAGAGGCGGCCGACCGCATCTGCGCGCCACTGGGCAGCCGGGAAAGCGGTGCGCTCACCGTGGCGGTCAACTATTACGCGCGGCCGGAGATCCTTTTTAAGGTGAGCCGCGGCAGCTTCATGCCGCCGCCCAATGTGGATTCGGCGGTCATTCGCATGGCTATCCGCGAACGGCCGGAATACGACGTGGGTGACGAATCTGTCTTTTTCCGTGCCGTCAGGGCGGGCTTTTCCCAGCGCCGCAAGACGCTCTCCAATTCCCTGACTTCGGGCGGATTTCTCAGCCGTGAACAGGCACTGAACGCACTGGAACAGGCCAGCATTCCTCCCAACACCCGTATTGAAGCACTGGACATGGCGGGCTTAGCGGCATTGTCCCGCAGTATTTTTCAAATAAAATCATAAAAATACTATACAAAATCAAAAAAACATTGTATAATAACAGAATAAGCAAACAGTGAGCCATTCAACGGCGCAATATAAACTTTCGGGAGGTTTGCAAGGGTGAACAAGGAATTTAAAAAGGCGACGTATAAATCTGTCATTGTGATTTTTTTACTGGGTGTAATGGGATTAGTGGCTGTTTCTGTAGCGAGCTATTTCTCATTTGACGAAGTCGTCGTTATGATGGGCGAAATGATAGCGTTGATAGCTTTTTTAGGTCTGCTAATCATGTGTGTTTCCGCTAAAAGCACGTATAATCAGGTGTGTACCCGCTTTGCGGAATACATCGTCAACAATCGTAAAAAGGACTCGGGCAAGCGCACAAACGACGCTGAACGCATCAAAGAAATTCAGAATATGAAAGCCGCCGCTGCACAGGAAAAAGAAAGAGCCGTCGCGGCCGCGCTGGAACAGGGCCGCAGCGAAGGCGCCAAGGCCGCGCTGGAGGGTCAGTATTCCCCTGCGCAAACCTACCAGGCAGTTTCCCCGGCAGAGCAGCCGCCAGCAGCGCAGCCACAGGCAGCGCAGCCACAGGCAGCGCAGCCACAGGCAGTGCAGCCACAGGCAGTGCAGCCACAGGCAGTGCAGCCACAGGCAGTGCCAATCTATAGCCAGCCCCCCGTTATGCAGCCTTCGACAGAGGAAATGCTTTACAATGAATACGGTGAGCCTGTGATGGTTCGTCGACGTGTTCGCCGCGCGCAAGTACCCGCCGAGGGAGAAATTCTGTACGACAGCATGGGCAATCCCGTTGTACGTCGTAACCAAGGGCTTTGGGAAACACTCGAACCTCGCCGCGAGATTATTGTAAAACTGGAAACCGCTCCCAACACCACCGCCTTTGTCACCAATATCGACAAGTCGGCAGCCTCCGATTCCACTCCCGGCAACCCTGCGCCCGGCAACTCTGCCTTTAGCAATTACACCTATGGACATCCTGCCTCCGGCAATCCCACCGTGGGGAATGAACAGTAATTTTCTTTGTATATAATAAAAAACATGGGCCGTACCGCTCCGTTCACGTGTAATACGGCCCATGTTTTTTTAATTTTTTGTTTCTTTTTTGAAAGTGGGGTATCAATCAAAAAATCCCCGACATACTATAATTATTAATACCATTCATTTTCCGTCGGGGAGGTAATAAAATATGCATGGATTCATTTTAATTATGATAGGCCTTTTTATTGGGGGATTGACCGGCGTGGCAACCATGTGCATGATGCAGGTATCCAAATGCGATCACTGCCCCCGTGGGAAGTCTCCTGTCAATTGGGACGAGAAGTGACGCGAATACCCACATTGCCTGCTGTCTCCGCCGCTTGCGCGTAATCTGCCAGATATGCTGCTCCCAGCACATAGCTGTCACTGTCTATGTCAATACCGTACACCGTTATCCCCGACTGCCCTGCGTATTCATTGAACTGCGCTACCCAGTCGGGGATGTTTTTCTCCCGCACAAAAGACAGGTTTTTGAGAGAAAAGGGAATGCCGCTGACCTTGAGCATCTCTTCCAGCGCCGACCGGAATTCCTCCGCGTCTCCCTTCCAATCCAATTCCCGAAGATACTCCGCCTCTATGGCCGCATCCACCGCTGCGATCAATTGCAGCCACGGTTCGGCTTCCTGGTTATATTGCAGACCGCGTTCATCATAGGCTTTCTCATGTGCTTCATAATAGGCCTTGGGATCGGCAAGGCACTCCGTAATCTTTGCCTCTATCGCTTTATCACCACGGCAAAGAATCGAAAAACTAAGCAGCAACGCTTCTCCGAAAGACTTGGGGCTTTCGGGTTCTTCTTGCGCGGGGTCACTGTTCAAATGAAACAAATCCATCAGCCGCATTTTATCATCACTTTCCCATACTTGTTTTTTCTCATTTTAGCACAGTTCACCGTCAAACGCAAGACGGGATTCGACAAACAGCAAAAAATCCCCATGTCTGTTAAGACACAGGGATTTTTTGACGGATGCCCAAAGAAAAAACGCCGCTACGGAGACCGGAACCGTCTACGTCTTTTCATGCGGTTTGGCAACCAGCGCGCAGGCGTATCCGAAAAGAATCGCCGCCGCCACGCCGCCTGCCGTTCGGGAAATGCCGCCCGTAAACGCGCCCAGCAATCCCTGTTCCTTCACGCCCTCACGCGCACCCTCCGCGAGCGAATGGCCGAATCCGGTCAGCGGCACGGTGGCGCCTGCTCCCGCGAAATCCGCCAGCGGCTTGTAAAGCCCCAGGGCGCTGAGAAGTACCCCCGCCGTCACAAAGCTAACAAGAATTCTGCCGGGGGTAAAATTGGTCTTGTCAATCAATAGCTGTCCCACGACGCAAAACAGACCGCCTACTACGAATACTTTGGCGTATTCCCACACAATATCTGTCATTTTTCACATATTTCCTTTCTGTTATTTGATTATGACAAAAATAGTATTGGCAGACACATGCCAAAAAATACAGCCGTTATCCAAAATTGTAAACTGTTGTTCAACATTTATTCAATACACTTGCACCTTTGCGGGAATTATTATATAATATAATAGTTGTAATTCGTATTACAGAGGTGTTTTTGATCATGGCATTTGCGCCGATTCCCGAATACGAGGGAAAATCGCCCTTTGTGTTTATTTCCTACGCACAGCAGGACGAAAAAATAGCTTATTCCATTGCCGTAAAAATGTATAACGAGGGTTTCCGTGTGTGGAGCAGCGCCGCCTGCGGCAATCCTTCCAATATGCGCATTGCCGAGCGTCTGAGCAATTCCGCGGTGGCGATGGTGTTTCTGTCGCGGAGCTATCTGAAATTCGCCTCCTACAAGGAGTTTGAGCCGCGTGCCGTTATGAGCAGTCCCAAGCAGAAAATTGTGATCTGTCTGGATGACACTCCCCTTGGCACCGATTGGAACACAGTGGATTTTCCCGCCGGCATCCGCTACAATCCGGAGGTGCCGGAAGGACTGTGGCTGCGCATTAATTCCTCCGACGCACTGGAAAAATGCAGGGGCGCATGGCCCAGACATCCCCTGCCGCTCCCCTTTGAAAAGGAATCCGCCGTGGAAACCTCTATTGACGAAGGTGATCTGCATAACGAGTTAAGCGATCTTAATTCGGTCATGTCCTCTTTCGGCGCGGGACTGGACGATGAAGAAATCAACAACATCTCGCTTTTTCGCCGCCAGGATCCTGACGCTGACAAATTCAAATGGCCTCAAAAACAGGAACCTACACAGGAACAGGAATATTATGCCATTGAAAACCTCATCGGCACCGCCCCTATGCCCACATCCCCCGAAAAAAAGCAGTATGACAGCATGATCGGGCTCATTGAAGGATTTATGGAAAAGAGCAGCCGCGCCAAGGAGGAAGAACTGCAAAAAGCGCTAAGCGAGCCCTTTCCCCTGCAGGCGGAACAACCGGCTGCGGTTTCCTCCAATTCCTACGGAAATTACCGTCCGATTCCCAAAAACGAATTTGATCGGGTCGATCTTTCCAAGGATACCGCTGCCGAACCGGTAGTCATCACACATTCTTCCGAAATTAAAAGAGCGCATTCCCCCTTTTCCTCTGTCACAGCGGATTACGGTGAGCAAACACTTCCCGATAACTACTCCATGAAGAGAAACTCGGATCGTTCCGAGCGTCTTAGCAGCTATGTATTCGATTTCGACACCCACCAACCGGTTGAACCGCCCGCCCCCATCGTAACGGAACTTCCCAAGGAAACATCGGAGCCGAATCCGCAAAAAAAAGAAAAGAAAAAACGCAAAACCGATACCGAAGTATTTGAAAAAATCGTGGACGATCGCAAGCTGATGACCTCTACTGAGGACAACGCGGACAATGCGCGTCTCACCTATCACCTCGGCAGCGCGTTTGACGGCTTTGACGAAAACGACTTTATCGACGACGAGGAAAAATCCGCTCCCGAACCGCCCAAACCCGAACCGGAATTTGAGCCGGTCGATCACACGCCTGTCCGATTCAAGGACGACGAAATTCCGCTTCCGGCGCTCAGCTTTGAGCCGAAAAAACCTCATCCCGAAGTGGATTTCACCCCGTCAAAGCCGACGCTTCCCCTGTCTCCTCCCGAAGAGCGACGCACGCTTTCCAAACCGCGTAAACGCTATATAGTGGCGGTCAGACGTGGCATTCGCCATATCGAATACGAGAACGAAATGTACGAAGTCAACGGTCGCTGGATTCCGGGCGAAATCTATCACCGACTCATGCCCAATGCTGAATACACCGCTATACGGCGCATCAACCGCACGCAGAAGCGGGAACCAGAGCCTACGCCGACGCCCGCTTACCGTCCCCCGTCCGGAGCCGGTCTGAATTCCGGCAGCCGTCTGTTCAGCGCGGTCAATACTTTCTTCACACCCCCGCCGCGTCAGACTGTGAGCACGCCTAAGAGCATTGACGAAAATATGCGGGCCGCTATGCGGGAACGCCATGAAATGCGCCGCCTGGAAGCCATCCGGCAATACGAGGAACAGCAAGTGACCGCCGAAAGCGCCAAACCCGCCCCCAAACAGACTGCTGCTTCACCGGAAGGGGAAAATCAGCCCGCCCGCAAGCATAAGTTTTCCCACGAAGGCGGCATCAAAAAATCGCTGACCGCCCACATGGAAACGCCCGTTGACACCAGCGGCGAGGAATCGCACCGTCAGTACGGCGCGAGAGCGGCTTCCGCAAGCGCCGATACGGACGGCAAGCAAAGCAAAAAATCCAAAAAGGCAGACGAAAAGGCCGCCAAAAAAGCGGCGCAGAAAGCGGCGCAAAAGGCAGCACAGAAAAAGGAAGAAGCCAAAAAGAAAGACAAGGACAAAAAGAAAAAGCAAACCAAGGAGGACAGCAAAACCGCCAAAGAGCCTGTCAAGGTGTACGGCGATGTGGATGAGGACAATCTCATCGAACTGCCCAAAAAGAATCTTCCCAAAATGGATTACGACCCTGAAGTATTCCGCGACATGAATCTCAGCGAAATCCTCTTTGGCGACAAGGACGACCCTAAAAAGAACGCCAAAAAGAAAAAGAAGAAATAATGCTGTGATGAAAAAAACGCGTATCTTCCCCAAGAGGATACGCGTTTTTTGTTGTCCGCTACTCCGCCGCCTTAAAGCCGATGCCCCACACCGTTTCGATATACCCTCGATTCTCGTAAACATGACGATGTAATCGTCGAAAAAAATGCTGTAAACGCCGAAAATTCGCTATTTTAGCTTGACATTTCGCTCGTCATGTTG
>CADCNI010000001.1 GCA_902802795.1 uncultured Ruminococcus sp. | reverse complement strand
CCAATTTGGTACAAATTGTGGTAAATCCACCCCTACGCTGAGGCACTCCCACCGGCACTTCGTGCCACCTCCCTCAAAGAGGGAGGCAAATATGGCTCCCTCTTTGAGGGAGCTGTCAGCGAAGCTGACTGAGGGAGTGCAGGACGAGCCTCGTTCGACCTATAAATGAGCATATTCGTTATATTGTGCAAAGGGCAATGGTCAATCGCGCTTTGTAGGGGACGGTGTCCTCGACGTCCCGTTGAGAAATTGTTAAATTTTTTCGTAACATTGGATATTTGTGTGCCTTATATTATCCGTGTTTGCCCAAATCTACCTAAATCTAAGTGCGTTCTGCCGGGACGTCCGGAGGCCATCCCCTACATTTGGTACATTTTACCACTGATGCTCATTTATAGGTTTGACGATATTTTCGGGCACATTGCTAAATAAGTTAGTGCATATGGGGCGCTGCCCCACTCCCCGCTGGTGGCGTTGCCCCCAGACCCCTGCCAGGAGGAACAAGTTCCCCCTGGACTCCCGCGCTCGCATTCGCTCGCTAATTGCGCTTCGCTTTTTCTTCTTTTTTCTTACCCCACTAAATATTCATTTACACTAATCAGCTACGAATGAAAGGACGAGGTGCCATGAAAATACAAGCAAATGCCAAGATCAATCTGACGCTGGATATATTGGGGAAGCGTCCCGACGGCTATCACGATCTCGTGATGATCATGCAGTCGGTGGGGCTGCATGATGTCGTGACCGTCAGTCTGAACGACAGCGGCAGGATTTCAGTGAAAAGTAAAATTGGTTCACACGACGAAGACATGAAAAGCACATCGGCTTTACCTGCCGACGACGAGAGCAACATCGCCTGCAAAACGGCGAAGGCCTTTTTTGACTATGCATCCATCGAAGGGCAGGGCGTGTCCATTGTCATCGAAAAAAATATTCCCATGGAAGCGGGCATGGCCGGCGGCAGCGCGGACGGCGCGGCGGTCATTGTCGCGCTCAACCGGCTGTGCGGCACGGGCTACAGCGACGCGCAGCTTTGGGAGATCGGCGTGAAAGTGGGGGCGGACATCCCCTTCTGCATTACGGGCGGCACTATGCTGTCCGAGGGCAAAGGGGAAATCCTCAGCCCTCTGCCCGCGCTGGCGGATTTTGCCGCGCCTCCGGTCATTCTGCTTTGCAAGCCGGAGGTGGGCGTGTCTACCGGCAAGGCCTATGGCGCGGTGGATGGCTGCGACCCCTCGCAGATCGTGCGGCCTGATACCGAGGGCATGAAATGCGCGCTCGCCGCGCAGGACAGTAAACGTCTGGCGGTGTGTCTTGGCAATGTCTTTGAGCAGGTGCTTCAGATTGCGGAATGCGAGCATATCAAGGAAATCATGCGGGAGCAGGGCGGCGCGCTCGGCGCGTGCATGACGGGCAGCGGTACCACGGTGTTCGGCATTTTCGACCATGAGGACAAGGCTGCCTCCTGTGCCGCTCTGTTGAAAAAGGAGTATGCTAAGGTGTACATCACCCGCGCGGAAAGCTGCGGCTGCAAAGAAATCCAGGAATAATAATAAAAATATTCCGCGGCATGAATAAAATGAGAATCCTCCGTCAATCCTTACAGCGAATCCATTCACGAGATTGACGGAGGGTATTTTATCATGAAACGACTGGAAATTTCTTTGCTGATTGCTTTGCTGTTCGGGGCGGTGCTGCGCATGAGCGCCTTGCAGGTGGAATGTGACGGCATCCGCAGGAGCGTACTGCGGCTGCATGTGCTGGCGAATTCCGACACGGCGGAGGACCAGCGGCTCAAGCTGGATGTGCGGGACAGACTGCTCGAAGTGAGCGGAGAGCTGTTTTCGCAGGCGAAAAGCCGCGAGGATGCCATCAAAAGCGCGGAAAGCCATCTGGCTTACCTGCAAAAAGAGGCGGAAAAAGTGGTGCAAGCCGAGGGATATCAGTATCCCGTGGAGGTCAGGCTCGAAGAAACCTACTTTACCACCCGCAGTTATGGAGAAATTACCCTGCCGGCGGGAAATTACCAAGCCCTGCGCGTGGTCATCGGGGAGGGAGAGGGACATAATTGGTGGTGCGTGATGTTTCCGCCGCTTTGTCTTTCCGCCGCTTCGGAGGACGAGGCACAGCTCGAGGATGTGCTTGACCCGCAGCAGATGGAACTGGTGCAGGGGTCGGAATATGAAATGAAATTCAAATGTGTGGAATTATATGAAGAATGGAAGCGTTCGTGGGAGGCATCGGACACAGCCGTGTCTTCAAAGGCGGTGTCCCAAAATAAGAACTGCGGTCAATTTTGATATTGCATTCCCACGACAGATATGGCATAATGATAACAATACGGTAATTCTGACGGAGGTGAACGACAGTTGAAAATCAAGATTGTCACGGGAACGGCCGGCAGCGGCAAAACCCAGTATGCGCGCCGCCGTGCCGCCGAGCTGGCACTGGCCGGACAGCGGACGGCGATTCTGGTGCCGGAGCAGTTCTCGTTTGAAACCGAGCGCGCCATGCTGGAACGGCTCGAACCGTCCTACGCCGACCGTGTGGAGGTGTTCAGCTTCACCCACCTGGCGGACAAAATTGCCCGTCAGGTGGGCGGCCTCGCGGGGCGCAGGCTCGACGAATGCGGACGCGCGGCGGTGATGAGCGTCGCCATGTCGCAGGTGCAGGATCATCTCACCCTTTACGCGGGGGGCAGAAAGGGGCAGGAACTGATCGCCAATCTGCTGGCGGCGGTGGGCGAATTCAAAAGCTGTGCGATTTCGCCGGAACTGCTGGCGGAAACCGCCGAGCAGGTGGAGGAATCGGTGCTGTCACAGAAGCTGCGGGAGCTGTCGCTGATTTACGGCGCTTACAATGCCTGCATCGCCAATATCGGCTCCATCGACCCGCTCGATGACCTCTCCCGACTGGCGAAGCAGCTTGAGGAGTGGGATTATTTCGCGGACATGACTGTCATCGTGGATAGCTTTACAGGCTTTACGCGGCAGGAATGGCAGGTGCTGGAGCGGATCGCCGCCCAGTGCGGGGAAATGGAGATCACGCTGTGCTGTGACGACGTGCGGGGCAGGAAAGGCGGCGCGCGGACGACGGAGGATAAGCTGGATCTTTTCGCGTCGGTCTGTCAGACGGTGGATGCGCTCAGGGAATTGACGGAGCAGCGGCAGGGAAGTCTCACCTTCCGGCATCTGGACGGTCATCCCCGTTTTGCCAATGAAGCCATGCGGCGGGCGGAGGCGGGACTCTTCCGAACCGCCGCGACGCAGCCCTATCCGGACGCGACGGAGGATATCGCCGTTTACGCGGCGGCGGATAAATACGATGAGGCGGCGTTTACCGCCCGCGAGATTCGCCGGCTGGTGCGGGAAAAGCATATGCGGTGGCGGGATTTCGCCGTCATCTGCCGCACGGCTTCGGACTACCAGGCGCCCATGCTGCGTGCGCTGGAACTGCAGGGCATTCCGTATTTCTGCGACCGGAGAGCGGTCATCACCGATCTGCCGCTGGTGCGGTTTGTGCTGGCGGCGCTGGAGATCGTGGGGGGACGCTGGCGCACGGAGGATATCATGCGCTGGCTCAAAACGGGTATGCTGACGGACGTGAGCTATGTGGATGCGGCGCGTCTGGAAAATTACTGCTTCCTGTGGGGCATCAGCGGCAGCAAAAAGTGGAAAAGCGAGTTTACCCTGTCGCCCTACGGCTATTCCGACCGTGAGCAGGAAGGAGAAGCCGATCTTCTGGCGCAGATTAACGCCTCGCGTGAGTGTGTAGTAAATCTGCTTGACAAATTTGAAAAGTGCATGAAGGACGAAAATGCCACAGGTCGTGATATGGCGGCGGCAGTGTATGAATTGATTGACGGCGCGGGCGCGGCGAAGTGTATCGAGCGTATGCTGCCCAAGCTCTCTCCCGCCGACGCGGACGCGCAGGGGCAGGTGTGGCAATCCCTGATGAACGTCCTTGACCAGCTCGCGGACATCTTAGCGGATGTCAAGGTGTCGTTTCGCGAATTCACGGAACTCTTTACCCTGATGGTGGGGCTTTGCGATGTGGGGCATATTCCGCAGGGTATGGATGAAGTGGTCTTTGGCGCGGCGGACAGAATCCGCACGCCGGACGTGAAAGCCGTGTTTGTCGTGGGAGCCAACGACGGCGTGTTCCCCCTCACACCGTCGCAAAGCGGATTACTCACGGACAGCGAGCGCAAGCTGCTCATCCAGATGAAGCTGCCCCTGTCGGGCGATCAGGAGGACAGCGCGGTGTCCGAGCAGTTTCTTGCCTATCACGCGATGACCTGCGCCTCCGAAAAGCTCTATGTCACCTACGCCAAATCATGTAACGGTGAAACGCTTTACGGCTCCGACGCGGTGTCGGAACTGCTGCGGACGGTGCCGAATTGCCGTCAGATGACGAAAAGCGGTGAACTCACGCTGGATCTGATCGAACATGTCGAGGCGGGCTTCCTGCTGGCGGCCGGACGGATGGGGGACAACAGCGAACTGGCGGCTTCTCTGGTGCAGTGTTATGCCGACAGGAGCGAATATGCCGACAAAATCGCGGTAGTGCGCAATGCCAGTGCGAAAAGCGAATATGCTTTACATAATAAGGAGCAGATTTATTCGCTGTTTGGCAGGAATATCCGCGTTTCGGCCTCCAAAGCGGAGAGTTTTTACAACTGCCGCTTTCAGTATTTTTGCAAATACGGCATGAAAGCGCTGCCCCGTCGCCGTGCGGAACTCAATCCCCTCGAATACGGCAGCGTGGTGCATTATGTATTGGAACAGCTTCTCAAAGAAAACGATATCGGGCAGTTAGTAAATGACGAGCGATTGAATGACAAGATCAAAGACTGCCTGAAACAATATCTCGATGAAGTGATGGGCGGCGTGGAAATGAAATCCGCGCGGTTTCTCTATCTCTTCCGGCGGCTTGTAGGGACGCTGACGGTGCTGGTGGTGCAGCTCGGCGAGGAATTTGCCAAAAGCCTCTTTACCCCCGAAGCCTTTGAACTGCCTATCGACGGCACGCAGGTGCAGCCCTTGTCCCTCCCGCTGTCCGACGGTACGAAAATCGTTGTGGGCGGCAAGATCGACCGGGTGGATGTGTTCCGCAAGGACGGCGTGCGTTATCTCCGCGTGGTGGATTACAAGACAGGAAGCAAGGAATTTGTGCTGAGCGATATTCTGTCGGGGCTGAATATGCAGATGCTCATTTATCTGGATATTCTTTGCGACCGCGCGCTCACGACCGAGGAGAACAGCCCCGCCGGGGTGATTTATTCCCCCGCCTCCCTCAAAAAAGTGGCGGGCGTGCGGGGGGAAACCTCCTATGACGAGGAACGGAAGGAAATGCTTAAAAAGAACGGGCTGATTGTGGACGATTCCGACGTGCTCAACGCGATGGAAATCGGCATGGAAAAAAAGGTTGACAAAAAGGACAACGCCAGCGTGAAGGGCGCCACGACCTTCCGTTCGTCTACCTATGTCGCCAATCCCGCGCAGTTTGCCGAGATACGCGGCTATATGCGGGGACTTCTCCGTGAGATGGGGGAAGCTCTTCACCGGGGGGATATTCAGGCGCTGCCCGCCAAAGGAACCTATGACGCATGCGCCTATTGCGATTACCGCGTGATGTGTTCGCAGGAACGCAAGAACACCGGGCGGGAGATCCGAAAAAAGAGCATGACCGAGACAATGGCGCTGATTGAAAAGGCAGCGCCGGAGGTCGAAAGACAGGGAGAGGAGGAGAAGCATGAGTGAGAGAAAATGGACGCAGCAGCAGCGCAGCGCCATTGACGCGCACGGCGGCACGGTGCTGGTGTCGGCGGCAGCGGGTTCGGGCAAGACAGCGGTGCTGGTGCAGCGCGTGATCGAAAAGCTGACGTCGGACGATCCGGCAATCGCCTGCGACGCCGACCGCCTTCTCATCGTTACCTTTACCCGCGCCGCTGCCGCCGAGATGAAGGAGCGCATTGCCGCTCAGTTGCAGCAGCGATTGCAGCAAAATCCGTGGGATTCCCGTCTGCGGCGGCAGATGATTTTGCTCAAAAAGGCGCAGATCAGCACGATTCACTCCTTTTGCAGCGCGCTGATCCGCGACCATTTCTACCAGCTCGAAATCTCGCCGGATTTTCGCATTGCCGACGCGGCGGAGCTGAAAATCATGCAGGAGGAATGCGTGTCCGAGGTGCTGGAGCAGTTTTACGCGGAGGCAGACCCCGATTTTATCGAGCTGGCGGAACAGCTTATCGGAGAAAAAAATGACGTGGAGCTGTCGGAGCTGGTTAAAAGTCTTGAAGATCACGTCAGTTCCTGCCCTTTTCCGGAGGATTATCTCGACTGGCTGGAGCATGCCTATGAGGGAGAGAACGCGTCGGACAGCATCTGGGCGCGCGCTACGATGGAGGGTGTGCGCAAGGCTGCCGAATACGCCATGCTCTATAACCGTATGGCGGCGGACATCGCGTCGTCCGATGAAAAGCTGGCCGAAAATTATCTGCCCTCCTTTGAGAAGGACGCGGAGGTGCTGGAGGAGATTCATGCGGCAGCGGTTAACTGTCAATGGAATCGACTTTACAAAATCGCTTCGACCGCCGAGGTGGCTCCCTTGGGCAAGGGAAGAAATTTCCCCCCGGAGGCGGAAATCGCCAAGGCGGCGCGTTCCGTCGTCAAGGACACGCTGCTCGACATCCGCAAGAGCGTGATTTCCGACGAGACACAATTTGCAAAGGAAATTAAGTTCACAGGTAAAATGGTGCATGTTCTCGTTAAAATACTGCGGCAGTATATGGCGCTGCTGCGGGAGAGCAAGCAGCGCCGCAAGGTGCTGGATTTCGGCGATCTCGAACACCTTTCGGTGCGCCTGCTCACGGAGAAAAAGCCCGACGCGGCAGACGCTGCCGACTTTGGGGGAACGATGGGCTATAACGCCGTTTACCGCAAGACCGAAACGGCGCTCACGGTGTCCGAACAATACGACGAGATCATGCTGGACGAATACCAGGACACCAACGCGGTGCAAAGCCTGATTTTCTCCGCCGTTGCCCGCAGCGCCGGGGGGAGCGACCCGCGGGAGCTGTCGGACGGTGTGAACCTTTTCATGGTGGGCGACATGAAGCAGAGTATCTACCGTTTCCGCAAAGCCGTACCGGAGCTTTTTATGGAGAAATTCTCGCGCTATACGCCCTACAGCGCCGAGGAAACGACGTATCCGTCGCTCATCACACTGGGGGCGAACTTCCGCAGCCGCCCGGAAGTGACCGAGGCGATCAATTTTATCTTTCGCGCCATTATGTCCCAAGAGATGGGCGGGGTAAACTACGACGAGGCGCAGGCATTAACGGCGCGCGCGGTATATCCTGAAGCGGAGGGCATGACTCCCGAAATGCATTTTCTCTCCCGTCCCAATGGACACGAGCTCAGCGGCGCGGCCTATGAAGCGGTTTACATCGCCGAACTGATTCGCCGCATGATGGACGAGGGCTTCCGCGTGACCGACAAGGCGACCGGGGAACTGCGTCCGGCGCGTTACAGCGATTTCTGCATTCTCCGGCGCAGCCTCAGCAGCAACGGGGACTGTTATGTGGAGGCGCTTGAAGCGAGGGGCATTCCCGCGTGGATGTCGAGCGAGGGGGGGCTTCTCGAAACCGACGAAGCCAACGTCATGCTTTCCTTCCTGCGGGTGCTGGGCAATCCCCTGCTGGATATTCCGCTGATGTGCGTCATGATGTCCCCGATTTACGCTTTCAGCCCCGACGAAATGGCGGAGATTCGCCTCAAAGAGCGCAGCGCTCCTTTATACGGCGCGGTGCTGTCGATGGCCAAGGACGGCAGCGCCAAATGCGCGGCCTTCCTTGAAAGCATGGAAAAATTCCGCCTGCTGGCTTCCACCGTGTCCGCCGACAGGCTCATGGAAGAGATTATGTACGCCACCGGCTATATGGCGGCGGTCAGCGCGATGCCAAACGGCGAAATCCGCCTCGCGACGCTGCGCCTGCTGTGTGAATTTGCCGCAGACTGCGAGCGTTCCGGCTCGTTCGGCACAGGCGCGCTGATAGCCGCCGTTGACCGGATGCTCGAACAGGGGGAAGATCTGCCGGGCGCGTCCTCCGTGACCGAAAACTCCGACGTGGTGCGGGTCATGACCATTCACAAATCCAAGGGGCTGGAATTTCCCGTCTGTATCGTGGCGGGTCTGGGTTCCCAGTTCAACAAAGACAGCGACGTGGGCGGCGTGATGACCCACAACGATCTCGGCGTGGGCATGAAGCTCAAAGAGGACGGCGTATATTACGAAACGCAGCCCCGCCGCGCCATGATCGACCGCGCCTATACCGAAAGCCTGAGCGAGGAAACGCGGGTGCTGTATGTGGCGCTCACCCGCGCGCGGGAAAAGCTCATTCTGGTGGCGACGCCGCGTTCGCTGTCGTCCTGCATCAACAGCGCCGCGATGGCGGTGTGCGGCGGCGGGATACCTCCCTATGCGCTGGTGCAGAGCGGTTCGTTTGCCGTGTGGCTGACCATGGCGGTCATCCGGCACCCCGACGGCGGCGCGCTGCGGGAGAGAGCCGCCCTTCCGGTGGAAGCGCTGCCCGCGGACGGTTCGCGTTTTCACATTGTCTTTTACGAGGAGCCGGAGGAAGAAAACACGGACAGTTCCTCCGATGAAGCAGCAGAAAAGGCGGAAGCGGTTGAGCCGACCGACGAAAACCGCCCCGCGCCGAATCCGGAGCTTATGGCGCTGATCGAAGAACGCCTGCAATACCGATATCCTTATGACGCGTTGATCGGCGTTCCCGCCAAGGTCACGGCTTCGGAGCTTACCAAGCGGGAGCATTCGGGCGATACCGTTGATCTCGTGCGTCCCTCTTTCCTGATGGCGGGAGGCCTCACGCCTGTGGAACGCGGCAAGGCGCTGCATAAATACATGGAGTTTGCCAATTTCCGCGCCGCCGCCGAGTCGCCCGACCGAGAACTGGAACGCCTGCAGCAATACGGTTTCCTCACCGAAACCGAAGCTAAGGCGGTGGATATCGAAAAAGTGCGGCGCTTCTTTGAACAAATGCAGCCCATGCTGTCGGAGGCGGGGGAGATCTTGCGGGAGCGGGCGTTTTCCGTAATGCTCGACCCGGCGCATACGTCGCTGGTGACGGATGTGGCGCTGGAGGAAGAAACGGTGGTGCTGGAAGGCGAGTGCGACTGCGTGCTGGAGTATGAGGACGGTTCGGTGATACTCGACTACAAGACCGACCGCATCAGCGACCCGCAAAAACTCATCGAGCATTACGCCACGCAGCTGCGGCTGTACCGTTACGCGATGGCGAAGGTGCTGCAGAAGCCGGTGAAGGGGATTTATCTTTATTCGTTTTACCTTGATAAGCTTATTGAGGTGGAGTAGATAATAGAAAGGATCTGTTCGATCATGTATCAGAATTTTGAAGAACTGAAAGAAGCCTGCCTGCAATGCCGTCAGTGCGGGCTTTGCGAGACGCGCCACAATGTGGTGTTCGGCGTGGGCAATCCCCATGCCAAGGTGATGTTTGTGGGGGAGGGCCCCGGCGAAAACGAGGACTTACAGGGCGAACCCTTTGTGGGCAGAGCCGGCAAGCTGCTCGATACTATGCTGGACGCGGTGGATTTATCCCGCCAGCGCAACATCTATATCGCCAACATCGTCAAATGCCGTCCGCCACAGAACCGCGACCCCCAGCCGGGTGAACAGGAGGCCTGCATCGGCTGGCTGCGCAACCAGTTTGCCATTATGCGCCCGAAGATCGTGGTGTGTCTCGGCAGAATCGCCGGCATGAAGCTGATGAACCCCAATATGCGCATTACCAAGGAACACGGGCAGTTTATCGACAAGAAGGGAACGCTGATGATGGCGACACTGCATCCCGCCGCCCTGCTGCGCAATCCCAACCAGAAGCCCGACGCGTTCAACGACTTCCTGCTGCTGCGCGACAAAATCATGGAGGTCTGCCCCGAAACCTACGATATGTAATGCGTTACATAACAGAAAAAAACGCCGTTGCGGTACCGCTGCCTGTCAGACAGATCAGCGAACGCCGCAGGGCGTTTTTATTTAGTGGGAAGTGGCTAAGAGCTAACAGCTAACGGCTAACGGCTAACGACTAGCCAATGACCACATCTACGGAATAGCTGCCGATCGCCCAGCAATTAGAGCGGTTTTTCACCGAGATCAGGGCGTTGACCGTGCAGGCGCCAGTCACGGTTTCCATGCCGGTCATATCGGCCTCCACCTTGATGTCCTTGTCGGTGAGCTTTTCCACCACATAGGAGGGGCCGATTATCTGGATATTATTGAGAGCCGTCGTCTGAAATTTGACATTGCGGGTGCCGGTATAATTGATAATGTCAAATGTGGAATGAGCGGATGTGACATGATAATTCTCGGTTTTATAGCTCGCAAGATTGATGTCCACCTTCACAGAATCTACCTTGCTGGCGGCTTCCAGACCGGTACTCAGCGAGAGGTCAAAGCGGAACTGGTTGTCACCTTTCTTTAATTGAGAGAGATCAATGCTTCCCACCTTGTAAATGCTGTCCAGCCCGTTGATCGCGTCGGGCGTGCCGACCAGTGTGACGGTACTCGGCGTGATGGCGATGGGCAGCTTGGATTCATCGAAATTGGTAGGCGTGTTGGTGAAGGAAACGCCGACTTTGAATTCCTTGGAGGTTTTGACGGGGATGGTCACGGAAACCGATTCGCTGGAATCAGTCAGCACCGTGATGTGATTGAGGATGAGTTCCGCGCCGTCCTCGTTGAGAAACAGGATGGTGCCGTCAAAGGTTTCGCCGTCGCGTAGCTCCTTGTTGACGTCCGCGCTGACGATTACCGAGGCGATTTGCGTGACCTCGGTTTCGGGGCCGCTGACGGTGACATTGGTGACATTGGCGTAGGGCGTTCCCATTGTGAGTCCGGATTTGGCGGGAACGGTGGCGCCCACGCCGACTACCTTTGAAACGGCGAAATCCTTATCCACAAAGCGGTCGAATTTGACATACATCGGCTGGGAATTGGAGTCGATCTTGACATCCAGCAGGGGATTGTTGCAGGTAATCAGCAGGGTGAAATCGTAGGAACCGGGCTTGGAGATGCTTTTGTTAGCAGTGGCAACAGCGGAAAAATCATCCGCTGTAAGCTGAGACAGCAGATATTTGCGTCCGCTGACCTTTACGTCGATTTCCAGTCCCTTGAGTGCTTCCGGACTGATGACTTCTACAAAATCCAGACCGAAGTTTTCTTTGATGGCGTCATAATTGATGGTGATGGGTACGGATGAAACGATTTTTGTCTCCACGGGACTGACATTGGTGGCGAGCATGGCCCAAAGCATCACAGAGCAAAGCACTGAGAGCGTCACCAAAAATTTTTTATTGTAAAACCAAGGTCGATGAATCAACTCGTGCGTCTTTCTGTAAGCGGACGAGAATAATTTTCTGACGCCGGATGTTTTCTTTCCCATATGATTCAATCCTTTGCCTATGTGATGAGCGATGTAATGGCCGAAGGCGATCTGTCCTTGTCAATGGTCGGTATCGGTTGGCTCGTCAGATGTCGTTTCGGTTGGGTGCTGGATTTTGGATTTGCCGCTGCTGCCCGTCAGTCTGCTTCTGACATTGGAGAGGAAGCGAATGTGTTTTTTGCGGTTGTCGTCGTCGATGCTGGGCAGCAATACCTGCATCAGCTCCGAAGTAAATTCTGTCACGGTATCAAAGCGGCGCAGTTCACCCTTGACGGCAATGGAAAGCTGTCCGGTTTCCTCCGAAAGCACCACCACCACCGCGTCGGAATTTTCGCTCATGCCGATGGCGGCTCTGTGACGGGTACCAAGTTCCATGGAGATGTTGTTGTTTTTGGTCAGCGGCAGAATGCAGCCAGCGGCGTGTACCCGCGCATCGCGGATGATGACCGCGCCATCGTGCAGGGGGGCTTTGTTGAAGAAGATATTGGCGATGACGCCGGCGTTGGGAATGGCGTCTACCTGTGTGCCGGTGGCGGCGATGTCGTTAAGGATATCTTCCTGCTCAAACACCACCAACGCCCCCATTTTTTGCTTTTGCAGTGTGCGGAACGCGTCCGCCACGCCGTTGATGGCGTTCAACTGCGCTTCGTGCGGGTCTTCCTGCTCACCGAAAAGGCTGGCCATGGAGAGCTTGCTGCGTCCCATATGCTCCAAAAAGCTGCGCAGCTCCGGCTGGAAAATGATAATGACCGCCAGGATTCCGTTATTGATGACTACGTCAATAATATACAGCAGCGTGTTGAGCTTGAGCCAGGATGCGAGCAGATAGGCGATAAAGATAAACAGGATACCCTTCATCAACTGATGGATTCTGGTGTCGCGGATAAAGACTATCAGATAATAGACAAGAAAGGAAACAATGACGATGTCGAGAAAATCAAATATCGTAAAATACGTGACAAGGCGCTCGACAATTTCAAAAAAATCATTCAGCATAAAACCATCACCGTAAGTGCATAAACCAAAAATAATCTCTTTATATCTTATCATAAATGCATAATCGTTTGCAAGTCATTTTTGCAGGTTTTAATGAAATCTACACAATTTTTAACGTGATATAAAACATGCCGCAGTATCCGGAGGATTGAAAAGAAACCCACCTGCCGCGGCTGTTTTTTTATTGATAAATGATGTTGTCCCAAGTAGGATATTCTTTGATTTTTGGCCAGTTTCCAAAAGCCTCACGGATCGAGTGATTCTTGGCATTGTAGTGCATTTTACCGTCGCTGTAGGTGTACCTCCACCCCTCACGTACGCATTCGTCGGCCGTCCAGTTAAATTCGCAGTTTTCGGGAAGACCTTGCTGAATGGTAGCTACGTCTTTTTCGGACATACCGCAGTGGGAGCAGTACAATCTTTGGAGGGTCTTGCACCCGGTAATAGAGGTGATGTTCGACAGATGCGGATTGTAGCAGATATTCAGGTCTTGCAGATGGGGGAGTTCCAGAAGCGGTGAAATATCGGTGATGTTGTTCTGGAAGATTTCAATGTAATTCAGCTCTTTCAGATCGGAAAGAGGGGAAATATCGGTAATGTAATTGTCCGCGAGAATCAGTGTATGCAGTTTTTTGAGATTTCTGATTTCGCTGATATCCCTGATTTTCATATGTCCCAGGTCAAGCGCCCTCAGTTCTGTGCAGTAGCGGAACAAGGGGGAGAAAGTTTTGGAACTGCCGGGACGATTCAGGTCATCGGCAAGAGTGGAGAAAACCTGTATGTCGGTTCGGACAAAAAAGTCCAGAAAATGGATGATCCACACAAAGTTGACCGAGGGATAGGTTTCTCTGAGTTGTCCCATTTCGTCGTTGGACAGACCACAGCCGCACATCTCTACCGTTTTAAGGTTAGGAAACACCTCAATGGCTTTGCCAAGTTCGTCTGTATTTTTGATAGGAATATTGTTGAGAATGAGCGTTTCTGTTTCGTAGTCAATCGGTACGCCGTAGAGGCTGGTGCCGCACTGAAATCGAACATCGGGATTAGTTTCCCGGATGACTTTCATGATAGGATAGAGTTGGTTAAATGAATCTATACCGGTGATGGACACATCGGTCAGATGGGTAAAGTACGAAAGCTGAGAACTATCCGTTTCTCCGGGTTCGGAAGAAATGTGCAGTTCTGTCGTGTTGCTGGGCAGTCTGGTTCCGTTAAAGGGAACGCTCCAGATAACCTGTATATGTTCTCCCAACTGAGAACATATACGCATGTATTCATCCGCATCTGTTTCCAACGCCGTTACATCAACCGATTGCAGTGAATGAAACTGCGCCAACTGTGAATAGTCAAAGTCCGAACTGGTCACGGTAAAGGCTGTGATAGCAGAGGAATAGTTTTTTCCGCCGATGGCAACGGTGGTCGGATGATCCTGGTCAGCCTTGATTTTGGCGCCGGAACCTCTTTGCATCCACACCAATACAGCCGCTATCACCGTCACCAAGCCAATGAGAATGGGGACGAGGATGATAATTTTTGTTTTTTTCAAGCAAACGCAATTCCTTTCTTAATAAATGTTTTTATTTATAGACGATGTTATCCCATGAGGTATATTCTTTGACTTTGCGCCAGTTTTTAAAAGCCTTGCGAATCATTTTGTTTTTGTCGTTGTTTCTCCATCCGTCATATACGCAGTTATCCGCTGTCCAGTTGAATTCGCAGTCGCTCGGAAGGTCTTGCTGAATGGTGGCAATGTCTTTTTGATATATATGGCAGTGAGAGTAATACAGTCTTTTGAGCTTCATGCATTGGGTGATGGAGGTGGGATTCTGCAAGTTCGGATTGTAGCAAAAATTCAGGTCTTCCAGATGGGGAAGTTCCAGAAGCGGTGAAATATCGCTGATGTCGTTCTGAAAGAGTTCAATGTAATTCAGCTCTTTCAGATCGGCGAGAGGGGAGATATCGGAAATCCGGTTGTCCGCCAGAATCAGCGTATGCAGTTTTTTCAGATTTCTGATTTCGCTGATATCGGTAATTCTCATATGTCCCAGATCGAGCGCTCGCAACTCCGTGCAGTAGCGGAACAAGGGGGCGAAAGTTTCGGAGTCACCGGGACGGCTGTAATCAAGGGCAAGAGTAGAGAAAACCTGTGCGTCGGTACGGACGTCAAAATGCAAAAAGTGAACCGTCCAAACAAATTCGACCGAGGGATAGGTTTCCCTGAGTTGTCCCATTACTTCGTCGGACAGACCGCAGCCGCACATTTCGATTTTTTGGAGAAGGGGAAATACCTCTATGGCACGGCAAAGCGTATCGGTGTCAGGGATTGGAATATCGTTGAGAATGAGCGATTCAGTGCTGCTGTCAAGCGGTACACCGTAGAGGCAGGTGCTGCACTGGAAGCGCACGTCGGGATTGGTTTCACGGATGACTTTCATGATGGAATAGAGTTTTTCAAACGAATCCATATAATTGACCGTCACATCGGTCAGATGGGTAAAATAGGAAAGCAGAGATACATCCGTTTCTCCGGGTTCGGACGTGATGTGCAGCTCCGTCGTGTTGCTCGGCAGCCTGTCACCATTGAAAGGAACATTCCAGAGGATTTCGATTGGCTCTCCTAACTGAGCGCGAATACGCTGGTATTGTTCCTCCTCCACCTTCATGGCCGTCACGTCAACCGATTGCAGCGAGTGAAACCGCGCTAACCGGGAATAATCAAAGTCGGGATCGGTCACGGTGAAAGAAGTGCTGTCAGCGGGATACGTCTTTCCCGCGATGAAAACGGTTTTACCGTCGTTTAGTTTCCAGATCAATACAGCCACCAGCACGATCAGATAACCGACGAGAAACAGAATGCTCTTTTTTTTGATTTTTTCAAACAGAAAACCTCCCTCCGGCATGGAATACGCTGATCAGTTATTATTGATAAACGACGGTATCCCATGAAGGATATTCTTTGACACTCTCCCAGTTTTGAAAGGCCTTGCGCACCTTGGCATTTTTGGCGTTGGTTCGCCAACCGCCAAAAACGCAGTTGTAGGACGTCGAGTTGAATTCACAGTCGCCGGGAACGCCTTGAGCAAGTGTGGCGATATCATTTTTGGAGATGTTACAGTGGGAGCAGTACAATCGTTTGAGCGACTTGCAGTTGGTAAGCACTGTGGGATTTTGTATGTTTGGATTATAGCATATGTTCAGGTCTTCCAGATGGGGCAATTCCACAAGCGGGGACAAATCTTCAATTTTGTTTTCAAAGATCTCAAGATAATTGAGCTTTTTTAAGTCCGCGAGGGGGGAAATATCGGAAATCGAATTGTCTCCCAGAATGAGGATTTGCAGCTTTTTCAGATTTCTGATTTCGCTGATATCCGTGATTTTCATATGCCCCAGATCAAGCGCCCGCAGTTCCGTGCAGTACCGGAACAAAGGAGAAAACGTGTCGGAATCTCCGCGGTTGGACGACAAGTCGGACAGTGTGGAGAAAACTTGCGCATCGGTGCGAACATAATCCTTCCAGACATGGATGAGCCAGATAAACTGAATGTCGGGATACGTTTCCCGAAGTTGCCCCATCACGTCGTTGGACAGACCGCAGCGGCACATTTCGATGGTTTTGAGATTAGGGAAAAATTCGATGGCACGGCAAAGCTGGTCCGTATCCGAAAGTTTGATATTGCTGAGAACCAGCGATTCGGTGGTGCTGTCAAGCGGCACACCATAGAGGCTGGTGCTGCATTGAAAACGCACGTCCGGATGGGAGTCACGGATGACTCTCATGATCGGATAGAGCTGATCAAAAGGCGCGTCGTCCGTGATGGTCACATCCGTCAGGTTGTCGAAATAGGCAAGAAGTGACTGATCAGCGGCACTGATGGCAGAGGAAAGGCGCAGTTCCGACGTGCTGCTTGGCAGTCTGGTTCCGTTGAACGGAATGTCCCAGAGCACGCTGATCTGCTCTCCCACCTGTGAACAGATGCGTTGATATTCGTCCGCGTCGATCTCCACCGCCGTCACGTCCACCGATTGCAGGGAGTGGAACTGCGCTAACTGTGAATAATCAAAATCCGAATTTGTTACAGTAAAGGCGGAGAGCTGGGCGGGATAAGATTGCCCTCCGATGGAAACGGTGGTCGGACGGTCTGTGTCGCTATGGAAAAACCCCACTTTCCCGAACAAAACGACGACAGCCGCCGTCAGTAGACCAACGCAAAACAGGGTGACAGCCGCCAGGATGATTTTAGATTGTTTCATACTAAAAACTTCTCTCCCACATGGAATATTTTGGATTGTTATCACGGAAAACCAATGCCATTATATCACAGAAGGCACAATAAATCAATAGAAAAGATGCACAGTTCAGGGAAATCAATTTTTGATTTCCAGCGGTTAGCCATTAGCGATTAGCTGTTAGCTTTTTTCAAACTTTGTGCTGCATATATCATATAAAGTCCTATTACATATCATAATGGCATGTTGTTTTCAAAGGAACTTCTCCATACAAAAGCTAATAGCTAACAGCTAGCGGCTAATCACTAGTCAATTTTTTCAAAATTGATTTCCTTGTGCACATTTTCAAAAGGAATGCGCCTTGACTTTCCTCGGTTGGTAAGGATTATTGATAGAAAACAAGGAAAACCCCGACTCGTATGGAGGCTTCTAACGGTGCAAAAAGCGCCGTGCGCGTTTCTTTGGGAAGGAAACACACACAGCGCCTTGAGAGGATGATTCCAAGCTCTCTGAGCTGTTTGAAAAATGAAGGTGGGAATAGGCTTTAATGATTGGAATTTCCGCAGCCGCAGCCGCAGGTGGATGCGCCTGCCGACTGTCCGCGAAGCATCTGCGCCTCGCTGGTGCAGAGATTGCCCGCCTTGGGCGGGAAGAATTCGTCCGCCGGGAAGCTGATTTTGTTGAAGAGATCGCAGGGGCTTTCGTTGGTGGAATCCACGCAGATCTTGTCGGGCATGCAGAAGTCGTAGACCGGTACAAGCATCTGCACCTGGCGTTCGAGCTGAATAATCATGAAGATGCCCAGCGTGACCTTGACCACCTTTTCCGCCATTCTGTGATCAAAGCTGCCCGCGAACATTCTCGCGACGCGGTTCGGCACGCAGCAGCAGGGATACTGGCAGTCGCAGGCGGGAGCGAGCCGGGCGCCCAGTCCGATCGGTTCCGCGATCTGGACAGTGGCCTTGGGCAGGTTGCCGGCGGGCATGTTCTGGTCGTCGTCGTCGCCGCAGACGAAGTCGGAGCTGAAGACCTTGACGCTGCCCTCGCTGCCGTAGAGAATGGCTTTCTTGTTGTAGACGCAAAGACCGCGCACCTCGCAGGACGGGCTGATGGGAGACATGGTTACATCCAGCTTGACGCAGAAGTAAACCGTGATGTCCACCGAGTAGTAGCCACGGTTGAAGGGAACCGGTTCGGTGTCAATCACCACATTGATGACGTCGGCCGCCTTGAGCCGCACGCCAATGGCATTGTTGATGATGTCCTGGTCGCGTTCCACAAAGAACACCTGCAGGTCTTCAAGGCACTCTCTGTCACGGCAGGCGTCATAGACTCTGCCCGCGTTGATGCAGACCGCCTCCTTAAAACAGTCCCTGCGCCCTCTTTCGGCGCACTGGCCGGCGGCATTCATCGACTGCACGCCGCGTTCATTGGCGCACTGAGAATTTTTTTCACCCATTGTATATGGCCTCCTTATGTTTGTTTGGCAAGAGGTTCTTGCTTTTACATAATATGTGGAGGAAGGGCAAATGTTCTCAATTGCCGTAAATTACGCCGCGATATCCCGTTTGGTGTAAATGAAATAGGCCGCCGCGAGTGCCAGCAGGGTGACGCCTCCGCCGATACAGGCGGGAATGACCTCTATCCCTTGACTGACGAAAATATCGGTGGCGTTGGCGTAGGAAAAGGGGGTGATGTATTGCAGAAATTGCGCCTTGTCGGTGATGCGGCTCACCAGATCGAGGACATAGAGCACCAGCGCCATTCCCAGTCCCACGCCCAGACCGCTGCGTTTGGAGAGGGCGGAAAGAGCGAAACACACTGCTGCCAGTTCGAGCTGGCAGAGGGATTGGGCGAGGGTGAAGAGGGTCAGGCTTTTCATGTCGATGCTTTCCCCGATCAGTGCGGACGCGCCGACAAATACGCCGTAATGCAGCAGACCGAACGCCGCCAGCAGCGTGACGATGGCTGTGAGCTTACCCGTAAGGATGCCGCAGCGGCTGAGGGTGAGGGTGTGGAGAAATTCGGCGGTGTGGGCGCTTTCCTCCTTGGACAGCGCTCCGATGCCGAGCAGTGCCGCGTACATGCCGCCGCCCAGCGCGTAGATCGTGCCGATTTCGGTGCCGAAGAAGCCCTCCAGCGTGGTGATGGGAAGCTGATCCATACCGAATGCCGCCGAAAAGCTGCCCATGGAGGCGAACGCGTCGGAGAGATCGCCCATGGATTCGTCGATCATGGGGAAAAGGAAGATGCAGAAGGCGCACATCGACGCCACGCCTAAGAACCAGACCACAAAGCTCAGGCGGTTCATTTTCAGTTCATGCCGATAAAGTGTCATTTGTATCAGACTCCTTCTTTATAATGATGCCATCATTCGTCGGTTCCGTAGTAGTGCATGAATACATCGTCGAGCGACGGTTCTTCGATGGTGAGATCGGTGATGTCCTTATCGTGCAGCGCCGCCAGCAGCGCGTTAATCTTTCCGTTGTAGATGAATTCCACGGCGTTGTCGTGACGGGTGATCTTTTCCGCGCCGTCAAGCGAGATATCCTGCAACCCGACGATGCGGACAGATTTGGCGTTGGTGTGGGCGAGATTTTCGATGGTGTCGGTGGCGACGAGCTTTCCCTCCTTGATAATGGCCGCCCTGCCGCAGTATTTTTTGACTTCTGACAGCACATGAGAGGAGAGAAAACAGGTGGTGCCGTCTGCGACATATTCCCGTACCAGCTCGAAAAATTCCGCCTGAATCAAGGGGTCGAGTCCCGAAGTGGGTTCATCGAAGAGGAACAGCTCCGGCTTGTGCTGCATAGCGCAGACAATGCCCACCTTTTTGCGGTTGCCGAGGGAGAGCTCTTCCACCCGCTTGTTTGTATCGACTTTCAGGCGCTCGCACAGCTTGGCAGCCTCCTCGCGGCAGTCGAGTCCTCGTACGTCGGCGGCAAACTTTATAACATCCGACACTTTCATCAAGGTATAAAACTGTGTTTCGGAGGGCATATAGCCCACCCGCTTCATGATGTCGCGATGATGCGTGAGAATGTCCATGCCAAGCATTTCGGCGCTGCCCCCTGTGGGGCGGATTAACCCCAGCAGACAGCGGATGGTGGTGGATTTGCCCGCGCCGTTGGGGCCGAGAAATCCGAAGATTTCCCCCCGATCGACGCTGAACGATACATTGTCGATGCCCCGGTTGTGACCGTAGGTTTTGGTCAGACTATGGATGTCAATGGCTTTTTGCATATTTTTCATATAATCAATCCTTTCTCTTAGAGCCTGTTCAGTATCTCGGCGTGTGCGGATTGCGCCGCCAGATTTTTCGCCAGATGTAGTGAAATTGTCGCCGCTATACTGTCGTATTGCAAGGCAATTTTACGAAATATGGCGGAAAAGATGCAAGCAAGCCGTGTGCGGAGAGATACTGAACAGGCTCTTAGCGTTCTTCTTTCTTCTTGTATGCTTCGAGGAGATGGTTGAGCTTTTTTGTGTCAAGCCGCCGTTTGACGATGTAACACAAAATCACACAAATATAACAGAGCACCACAAACGCGCCGTAGAGGGCGGTAACCGCCATGCTTTTGTCAAACCAGTGGAAGAGCCAGCTTGCCGCGAGATAGAGTCCCGTGCAGACCGTGATGCCGATGATTTCATCCTTGCCGAATGAGTCGGATTCGTCAAAGTCGTGAAACAGGTAGGTCTGCACATAGCAGATCACATAATTGGCGGCGAGGATTTCCGCCAGCGTCAGCAGCCGGACGGAATACACACCGCGCCAAAGCTGCGCCATGCTGTAGAAGAATGTCATGCAAAAGAAATAGGTACACGCCTTGAAGTCGATGTCGATTTCATGCCGCAGATAGATTTTGAAGATTTGGATGATTTTTTTCTTCATGCCGCTTCATTCCTCTCCTTTCAGTTCGCGCCGCAGTTCTTTGGCGTATTTGCGCGAGATGATGACGTGTTCGCCGTTTTCGAGCTTTGCGTCAATGCGTCCGGCGGACTCGCTGCGCAGCTCAGCAATGCGGTAGATGTTGATGATCGTGGATTTGGAGCAGCGGAAAAAACCGCGGTGCGCGTAGGCGATTTCCAGATCGCGCAGTGTGCAGGCTGTCTGATAGACGCCGTCCGACGTATATAAAAAGGTCATGCGCTCCACGCTCTCGGCGTAAAGAATCTCTCTGACCGACACCAGACATTTCGCGTTGCCGCTGCTGCACGGGATTTTCTGCTCGCTGCCCGACGCAACGCGCACGATGTCCTCGATTTCCTGATTCATCTGACGGTAACGGACGATCACCTCGTCCTCGCCTTTTTCGATTTGATTCAATGTGATTTTCAAAAATCCACCGCCTTGCCTGTGTGCTGCCGTATGTGCCTGATGATTCTATGATACACGAATGTTTTTCCGAATGCAAGACGCTTCTGCGCAAGAGGTATTTTTTGCCGCGCATCGTGCAGAATTTTCTTGCAATTTCCACCGATATATACTATAATAAAAGCAACAACAGAAAAAAGGGGTCTTTGCTTTGAAATCATCTGTCGTTCCCAGAATTCTCCGCGATATTACAGGCGCCATATTAGTGGCCTGCTGTGTGGTTTTAATTGCGTTTTTCGGCGTGATGCCGTTGCTGCGATTCACCGCCTGCCCTGTGCTGAAAAACAAGGGAGGCAGCGTCTATCAAAAGGGAAGCCTTGCCTTTATGCGCGAGACGGACCCGTCCAAGCTCAAAAAAGGGGATGTGGTCTTTTATTACAGCGGTGATACGCCTGTCGGTATGGAGGTTGTTTCCAACGATACAGCCAATTCTTTGATTGCCACTGACACGGGCAAAACGCTCGCTTATCGCAAAGTCAGCGGCAAGGGGATTTTTTCGGTGCCGCAGCTTGGCACCTATGCCAATTGGCTGACCCACGGCAAGGGACTGCTTGTCAGCGTGATTGCGATGGGCGTGACGTTTCTGATCTTTGCGGTGTCGGCGTTTCTTGTGCGCTATCCGGATGAATGAGCGGTCAAAAGGTAAAATCTAAATCATAAGAGCCTGTTTAGCCGCAGGCAATACTTTGTGTATTAACGAGGATTTTGGCAAAATATGGCGGAAAAGATGCAAGCAGGACGTGCGTGGAGAGATTCTAAACAGGCTCTAAAATAAGGCGCCTATACGCGGCAGGAATGGCTGCGTATAGGCGCCTTGCTGTTTATGCTATTCGTTTCTCATGCTGTACTGCCATTTAAAGACCGCCGCGCCGATGATGGTGACATACCCGATGATGCTGAGCAGATCAGGAATCTGCCCGAAGAAGAAAAATCCGAGGGTGGAGGTAAACAGAATCTGTGAGTAATCGTACACCGAGATTTCGCGGGCGGGTGCTTTGGTGTAAGCGGCGGTAATGGTGATCTGTCCGCCCGCCGCCGAACAGCCTGCCAGCAGCAGACAGATGAGTTCACGCGCCGTCATGGGGACAAATCCGAAGAGCAGAAACGGCAGCGTGACCAGGCAGGAAAAGCCCGAAAAAAACATGACCGTCACCGGCTCTTTAACGCCGCCCATGCCGAGCTTTCGCACGCAGGCATAGGCGAGTCCCGCCATCATGCCGCCCACAAAGCCGGACAGCGTGTAGACCGAATTCATGGTAAAGGAGGGCTTGATGACGAACAGCGCGCCCACAAAGGCCACGCCGAGTGTCAGCCATTCGGCGGGCCGCACCTTTTCCTTGATGAGAAAATAGGAGAAGATGACCGCGAAAAAGGGGGAGAGTTTGTTGAGAATGGACGCGTCCGCGAGGTTGAGGTGACCGATGGCGTAAAAATTGCAGAGGATGCCGATGGTGCCGCCAATGGAGCGCACCAGCATATAGGGCATATTCTCTTTGCCGACGCGGAAGGGAATGTTTTCTTTTCGCAGTAGAATCCACGCGATAAAGAACGCGACGAAGTTGCGGAAAAAGCTCTTTTGCAGCACGGGAATATTGTCCCCCGACAGCCGCACGAAGAAGCTCATGAGCGCAAAGAAGAACGCCGACAGCATGATATAGAGAATGCCGAGTTTCTTTTGATTTTGGGGTGTCAATTTTTGAGGGTTGGTCTGGTTCAAAGGAATGTCCTCCTGATAGGGAATTATCGCCGCTCTTTGTAAATGTCGCTCACCGCGAGTTGTGAATCAGCAATCAGTCGCAGCGCTTCCTGCCGCGTCAGAATGCCCTTTGACAGACAGGTGGCCGCCACAGCGCAGCGGTTCCAGAAATAGCTGTTTTCCTGCGTGCGGGTGGAGGTGACAAAGCTGTCAGCCTCCTGCACCGCCTCGATGACGGCGTTGTAGAGATTGGATTTTTTGGTGAGGGAATCTTGTGTGCTCTTGGAAAGCGTGGAAAGTGACGGCGCCTGATGCTCACAGCACAGTTTGACGCAGTTCTGCTCCGAGAGGAAGAACTCGACAAAATCGAGAATATCCTCCCGCTTGTCGTTGTCGTAATACGCCTTTTTGGTGATGTAAAACCCTTCCGCGAACTGCACATAGAGGCCGTCGTCCTTTTTCTTAGACGATTGGTCGGAGGGGGAAACGTCCGACTGCGCGGCGGTGCTTTGGGTGGTGGTGGAGGTCACCTGCCTGGTGGTGGAACGCGTGGGCTTGGTGGTAACAGTGGTAGGCACGGTGGTGGAAGCCGTTTCTTCCGTCACCGACGGCGGCAGGGTGTTGGCGGTCATGCGGGGATAAACCGGCCCGGAGATGACGTTGGTGGGATAGGAACGGGCGGTGGTAACATCCGCCAAGGTAACGGTCCCGACGCGGGGCAGGGCGATGTAATTGCTGTCGATGTTGGTGTTGACGCTGCCGCAGGTGGTGTTGTCGATCAGCAGGATGGCGGCTTTTTCGCGGTTGTACAGCTCCACCGGAGAGGTGATCTGGCCCTGTGTGGTGTTTTTGAGATCGGCGGGAGAGACGAGGCTGTCAAAGGATTCGGGGGGCATTTTGGGAAAGGCCGACAGTTCGTCAAGCTGCTCAATGGCTTTGAGGGTCTGCTCCCACGTATCATCCGGCGCGCCTCTCACGGCAGACTGCACCGCCTCCAGACCGCCCAGCGCGCGCACCATATACTCGATCAGGGCGCTGCTGTCGTCAAGATTGTTGGCAAAGAGCGAGACTTCATTCTTTGAAAAATGCCGCGCGGCGCGGATGACGTCGTCCCACGTTTCAGGAATACGCAGGCCGCTTTTGCGCAGCATCGCCGCGTTGACGACGATACCCTGCCAGTCGCCGCGCACGGGAATGCAGTAGCGTCCCCCGTCGTCAGCCGCCGCACTGTCCAGCACAGCGGAGGAGACATTCTTAGCGAAATTCGGGTAATCGCGGCGTATATCGTCCACCGTCATGAAGAAGTCCGACAGTTCGCTCATATCGGACAGGGCAGAGAAATATACCACATCGGGCGCGTTGCTGCCGCGATAGGTGGAGGCGATGGAGAGGGCCATTTTATAGCTGTTGGCGGCAGTGGTGGTGGTGTCGTTGATAACCACATTTTTGTGCGTTTTGGTATATTCCGCGATGATGGCGGAATAGGCGGACAGATCTTTTTCCGCGCCGAAGGTACTGTATGTGCGCATGACGAAGTTCTTTTTTTCCTTTTTGCCGCAGCCGCAGAGCGAAGCGGTCAGCAAAGAGCAGGCGAGGAAAAAAGAAAGCAGTCTGAGCAGCTTGGCAGACAAAGAAATCACTCCGATAAAATTATTTACTTCAAAATACTGACTGCCCCGATCACCGGCAGCGGATTCAGCTTGTCCGAAGCGACGTTATAAATGCCGCACAGACTCAGCGCCAGCGAACAAAGCGTAATGAAAATCAGCAGCACCGAGGGGATGATCGAAATGATGGGAAGAGACCCCAGCAGCATATCCACTACGTAGTGAATGACGAGCGCTCCCGCTTCACAGAGAAACAGCAGCATTCCCTGATTGAGATGAAAGCGCAGCGTTGGATTGGTGCGCATGTCGCTGAAAAGTCCGATCAGAAAGAAAGGGCCTATGTAGGAAAGATAACTGAATGTTTTGATGTCTTTGTTGTTCATGATTGGTAATCCCCCTGTTGACAAATTATCGTGTGTAGAGCTGCGCGTCTTTGTCCCCGCCGGTAATGGTGACGACCACGCGGTTGGGTGCGCAGACGATGGACTGTCCGCTGCGGGAAATGCTGCCGGTTTTTATGCAGATCTGATCGGGACAGTCGGCGTGGGTCATGCGCACTTCGCCGTCCGAAACGGTGATGATGTTGGTTTCTCCGATGGGATAAACGCCGTCACGGCTGAGCGGCACCTGCAAAACCTGTGTGCCGTCCACCCTGACGGCAACATACTGCGGAGCAGGCGAAGCGAGGAAGAATAGCAATCCCAGAACCGCCGAAACTGCCAGCAGTCCCCCCGTCAGCCAAAGATCGCCCCGTGTCAGCCCACATTCTCGCAGCACTTCCCGCCATGCTTTACAGTCTTTCATTCCGGCTTGTCAAGCACCGCGAGACGGCACATGGCGCGGTAGCAGATTTCCGCGTGCAGCATGAATTCTTTCAGCGAAAGATTCTCGTCCGGCATGTGCAGGTTGCACGGCTTTGCGTTGGAAAAGACGGGGCCGAACGCTACGCCGCGTCCCTGAAGCGTGCGGGCATAGGTGCCGCCGCCCATCGCCACGGGCTTCATGGCCTGCCCCGTGACTTCGGTGTAGCACTCCCCGAGCGTCTGAATGAGCGGGTGGTCTTCGGGTACATAGAGCGGCTTGTTGTCGTTCAATATGTCCACCTTTACGCCGCATTTCGCCGCTTCCCCGGTGATTTGGCGGATGATCGGTGCGCTGTCGAGCGTGGCGGGATAGCGGATGTCCACACTGAGGGAGGTCTGACCGTTGCTTGTTTCAATCAGACCGACATTCACGGTCATATCACCGGACATCTCGTCACTGCACACCACCCCGATAGCCTGACCGGTGGTGTCGGCGCAGAGCTTTTCCGCGAAGAACCGCTCCGTGCTGCCATCCTCCCACAGACCGATAGACGACGCCGCGCAGAGCAGGCGACAGATGGCGTTGACGCCGTTTTCCGGGCACATCGCGTGGGCGGACACGCCCTTGACCGTGAACGCATAGCCGCCTGGGGCGGGGGAAAGCTCACCTTGCGCGTCACTGCCGTTGATGATGGAATGAATCTTTTTGGCGGCGGTTTCGTCGCAGGATATGACAGCGGTGCAGCGGTCGGCCACGCAGTTGATGGCGGAGCCGCCTTTCATCTCCCTGACCTCCGGAGAGGTTTTGCCGCTGAGTTTCAGGTGCAGGATGCCCTTTTCGCAGTGGCAGGCGGGATAGTCCGCGTCGGGCGTGAAGCCAAAGGTGGGGAGGGGGTGCTTGGCAAAATAAGCGCCCATGTCGTCCATGCCGATTTCCTCGCCGCCGCCAAAGACGCAGCGGATGGGGCGCTTCATCGGCACATGGTTGTCTTTCATGGCTTTGAGGCACCAGAGCGCAATGATCGCCGCGCCCTTGTCGTCCGCCACGCCTCTGCCGTAGAGAACCCCGTCCTTCTCGGTCAGTGTGAAGGGGTCGGTCTGCCAGCCGTCGCCCGCCGGCACCACATCCACATGGCACAGTACGGCGGCGTAATCCTCGTCGCCGACCCCATCGCTGCTTTCTCTGGACTGCGCGTGGTCGCCAAGCTGCGCATGGCAGGCGTAGTTGCCGCAGTTTTCGGTGGCAAATTCCATTTCATTGGCGCGGTGGATTATAAAAGCAATGGCTTCGGCGGATTTGGTACCGAAAGGATATCCCTCGATGGAGCAGTCCGGTACCGCGACCGATTGGATTGCGACCAATTGTCTGAGGTCGCGCAGGATGTCGTCTTGGTATCGGCTCATAAAGGTTTCCATAAAAACATCTCCGTTTTCTTATTTAAATACTATTATAAAATAAACGACAGGCAAATATCAACATGAAATATGAAAAAATTATGAAAAAACCATAACATTCTTGACGGACATCATCATTTTGATGGGAAAATCATATCATGAGAGTGAGAAGTGGAAAGTGAGGAGTGGGAAGTGAAGTCGCAATGCGTGTTGAAAAATAGATTCAGCGCGTTGAAAAAAAGCGCTCATTTTCTATTATTTATTATTTATTCTCTATTATCTATTCTCTTAGCGACCAAACGCGAGCGCATAATGAAGGGGGCTGCTGGTATGAATTGCCGCATTGTGGATATGAGAAACAAGGATGTCATCAACGTGAAAGACGGCACCCGTCTGGGGTATGTCAGCGATGTGGAGGTGGACACCGCCAACGCGTGCCTCGTCGCGATCGTCATTTACGGCAGGCCGCGCCTGTTCGGGCTGCTCGGACGGGAGGACGACTGCATCATCGACTGGTGCGATATCGAGGTGATCGGGGAAGATACCATCCTGGTCAACTGCACGCCCAAACGCTGCTGCCATACGCGCAAGAGCTGCTTTGATACCATCTTTTGCGGGCTGACGCGGTAGGCGGGGAAATGCAGGAATCCGGTGGATAAAATTGCAAAATCGACGGATTTTTTATCAAAATAGACAAAATAATTGACGGAAAGCAAGGGGATTTCCGCTTGACAAAACGGAGGATATGGGGTATTATATTCAAGAACCAAACAAAAATGATGCAAAAATAAGGCGGAGATGTGGGAGCAAAGGCGCTGGACATATACTTTCGGTAGTATGCCCTGACTTTTGCTCTTTTTATTCATCACCCCATGCCGCCTTATGATTCTGTAAAAACAGGGAGATGAGATAGTTGAGTCAGTTTGAGGTAGTTCACTTTGAAAACAGTGAATCCGATCTTTTCAGCGAGCTTTACAACAACGCCATGCTTTCGGGTATGATCGACGTGAATCTTTATGAGGAATTCGGCGTGATGCGCGGTCTGCGCGATTCCAACGGCAAGGGCGTTCTCACGGGTCTGACCGAGATTTCCGACGTTGTGGCCACCAAGACGGTGGAGGGCAAAAAACTCCCCGACGAAGGCTCTCTGTATTACCAGGGCTACAATGTTTACGATCTGATCGACGGCATGCAGGACAAGCGGTATGCCTTTGAGGAAACCACCTATCTGCTTCTGTTCGGCGATCTTCCCAACGAAACGCAGTTCGAGAAGTTTAAGGAGGTCATGGCGAGCTTTTGCCCGCTCTCCAATGAATTTACCCGCGACGTCATCATGAAGCTGCCGAGTGAGAACATCATGAACGGTCTCCAGCGCGGTCTGCTGACGCTGTATTCCTACGACGATACGCCGGAGGATATTTCCGCCGCCAATGTGCTGCGCCAGTCGCTCCAGATCATCGCCAAAATGACGGCGATGGCGACCTATCTGTATCACGCCTATCAGCACATTATGCTCGACAAGAACCTGGTCATCAAAAATCCCAAGCCGGAATATTCCACGGCGGAAAATTTGCTGTATATGCTGCGTCCCGACGGGCAGTTCACCGAGCTGGAAGCCAAGGTGCTGGATGTGGCGCTGGTGCTCCACGCGGAACACGGCGGCGGCAACAACTCTACTTTCACCACTCATGTGGTTACGTCTTCCGGCACCGATACCTACTCGGCGCTTTCGGCTGCCATCGCATCCCTGAAAGGCTTCCGTCACGGCGGCGCGAACCTCAAGGTCAAGCGCATGATGGAAGAAATCATGGCGAATGTCAAGAACTGGGAGGACGAGGAAGAAATTCGCGAATACCTGATCAAGATTCTCGACAAAAAGGCATTTGACGGCAACGGTCTGATCTACGGTATCGGCCACGCGGTTTATACCCGTTCCGACCCGCGCGAGGTGATCCTCAAGCGCTACGCCGAAAAGCTCGCCGCCGCCAAAGGCCGTGAGAAGGAGTTCGCGTTCTACGACCGCGTCGAACGCATTGCCAAGGCGGTTATCGCGGAGCGCCGCCACCTCTTCAAGCCGATCTGCGCCAATGTGGATTTCTACAGCGGTCTGGTGTATGATATTCTGGGCATTCCGGAGAGCCTGTTTACTCCGATCTTCGCGATTTCCCGTATTTCCGGATGGAGCGCCCACCGCCTTGAGGAAATCATCAACAAAGGCAAGATTATCCGTCCGGCCTACAAATATGTCGGTCACCACAGACCCTACAAGCCGATGGACACCCGCAAATAATGTTTTCCCGAAAATTATATTTTCCCGAAAATTAAGATAATTAATTCTACATTTAAGGAATGACGAACCCATGGAAAAAATTCAGATGAAAACCCCGCTGGTTGAGATGGACGGCGACGAAATGACCCGCATTATCTGGAAGATGATAAAGGATATCCTGCTTCTTCCGTATGTCGATCTCAAAACCGAATATTACGATCTCGGACTGGAGCATCGCAACGAAACCGACGATCAGGTGACATTGGACAGTGCCGAGGCCACCAAGAAATACGGCGTGGCGGTCAAGTGCGCCACCATCACCCCGAATGCCGCCAGAATGACCGAGTACAACCTCAAGGAAATGTGGAAGTCTCCCAATGGCACCATCCGCGCGGCGCTTGACGGCACCGTTTTCCGCTCCCCGATTCTGGTCAAGGGCATCACCCCCTATATCCCCACATGGAAAAAGCCGATCTGTATCGCCCGTCACGCATACGGCGACGTGTATAAAAACACCGAAATGCTCGTACAGCAGGGCAGCAAGGCGGAGCTTTGCGTCACCAAGCCCGACGGCACCGAGGAGCGGAGCCTGATTCACGATTTCGGCAAGTCGGACGGCATCATCCAGGGCATTCACAATCTCGACAGTTCCATCGGTTCCTTTGCGCGCGCCTGCTTCAACTACGCGCTTGACCAGAAGCTCGATCTCTGGTTCGCTACGAAAGACACCATCAGCAAGAAGTACGATCACCGCTTCAAGGATATTTTCCAGCAAATCTTTGACAGCGAGTACAAGGAGAAGTTTGAAGCGGCGGGCATCACCTATTTCTACACCCTCATCGACGACGCGGTGGCGCGTGTCATCCGCAGCGAGGGCGGCTATATCTGGGCGTGCAAGAATTACGACGGCGACGTGATGAGCGATATGATCGCGACGGCGTTCGGTTCGCTTGCCATGATGACCAGCGTGCTGGTATCGCCCGACGGCGTGTATGAATACGAAGCGGCCCACGGCACAGTGCAGCGCCATTACTATAAGCACCTCAAAGGGGAAGTCACTTCCACCAACTCGGTGGCGACCCTCTTTGCGTGGACAGGCGCGCTCCGCAAGCGCGGTGAACTCGACGGTACCCCCGCCCTCTGCGACTTTGCCGACAAGCTCGAAAAGGCAACCATCCAGACCATCGAGGACGGTGTGATGACAGGCGATCTTTATCTGCTCTCCACGCTGGCAAACAAGACCAAGGTCAGCACCGAAGATTTCCTGCGCGAAGTAGACAAGCGCCTGGCCGCAATGATAGGCTGAAAAATACTATTTGACGTAACGTAAAACCTATGCTATAATAGGCGGCAGACCGTTTCCAAAGGATTCGGTCTGCCGATTCTTTTTGAGGGTGATGGATTTGCCTTTGTTTATCAGGAAAATAGAAGAAAAATCAAAGGAAGAACTGGAACACGGCGTGACGCATTTTAAAATGTTCATCAAGTGGAACATCTGTGCGGTCATCATCGGTGTGGTGGTGGGATGCGTCGGCACGCTGTTCCACTATCTGATCGACATATCGGCGCAGACGTTTGCGATGTCTGAGCAGCGCATGGTGTGGCTGCTGCCGCTGGTGGGTGTGGTGATCGTGGCGTGTTACAAATATTGCGGCATGGATAACGATCGCGGCACCAATATGATTCTGGTGTCGGTGCGCAGCGAGGAAAAGCCGCCGCTCTGGACCGCTCCGCTGATCTTTTTTTCCACCGTGCTGACCCATCTCGCGGGCGGCTCGGCGGGACGCGAGGGCGCTGCTGTGCAGATGGGCGGCGGCATCGGCTACCAGATCGGTCGGTTGCTGCGGCTGGACGAAAAGGACCAGAAGCTCATCATCATGTGCGGCATGAGCGCCGCCTTTTCGGCGCTGTTCGGCACGCCTGTGACGGCGGCGGTCTTTTCGATGGAGGTCATCAGCGTGGGCGCGATGTATTATTCCGCGCTGGTGCCGTGTGTGCTGTCGGCGCTGGTCGGCTATTGCATCGCCATTCGCTGCGGCGTGGGGAGAACCTTCTTTGCACTGCACTACATACCCGAAATTACCATTCCCACCGTCGTGCGCATCACGGTGCTGGCCGTGCTGTGCGGTTTGCTGAGCATTGTCTTTTGTGTGGTGATGCACGGCACGGGAAAGCTGCTCAAAAAGGCGTTCCCAAACAAATATGTCAGAGCGCTGATCGGGGGCTTTGTCCTCATTAACCTTACCTATATCGTCGGCAGCGGCGATTACAACGGCGCGGGCATGGGCTTGCTCAATGACGCGGTGCTGCGGGGACAGACAGCTCCCTATGCCTTTGCGGTCAAGCTGCTCTTTACCGCCATTACGCTGGGCGCGGGATTCCGCGGCGGCGAGATCGTACCCTCCTTTGTGGTGGGCGGCACTTTCGGCTGCTTAGCGGCGGGGATTTTAGGCATCAACGGCTCCTTTGCGTCGGCGGTCGGCATGATCGCGGTGTTCTGCGGCGTGACCAACTGCCCGATTACTTCTATGATTCTGTCTATCGAAATGTTCGGTGCGGAGGGATTGATCTTCTTTGCCGTCGCAGTCGCCACCAGCTACATGCTCTCCGGCTACTACGGCCTGTATATGGGGCAGAAAATCCTTTATTCCAAGGATAAGGCGGAATTCATCAATACCAGCGCGCATTGAAGATTTAGTAGGCGATTGTGAAAGTAAATGAGAAAATGCGGCTTCAAAAATTCCCGTATTTGCGCCATTTTTCAACTTTTACAACCGGCTAAAGATTTAGACATAGGAGGATTCAGGATGAAAGTTAAAGAACAGATATTGGAAATCTTTGAGCGCGACCGCGGGACGGTTTATTCCGGCGGAGAACTGGCACAGCGGCTGGGGGTCAGCCGCAACGCCGTCTGGAAGGCGGTTCGTCAGCTTGAAGCGGAGGGCTGGCAGTTCGATGCGGTCAGCGGCAGGGGGTACTGTCTGCGGAAGGACAGCGACGTGCTGTCGGTACAGGGCATCACCCGCTGTCTGGGCAGCGCGGCGGACGGGCTGGACATCAGGGTCTACCGCTCCATCACATCCACCAACACCGTCTTAAAGGAAATGGCGGCGGAGGGTGCGCCCGAAGGAACCGTACTTGTCGCTGCGGAGCAGACGGCGGGGCGGGGGCGCATGAATCGTCAGTTTTATTCCCCCAGCGGTACGGGGCTGTATCTGAGCGTCCTGCTTCGTCCACGGATGAAAGCGCAGGAGGCGCTCTTTCTCACGACGGCGGCGGCGGTCGCCGTGGCGCGCACCGTGGAGGAGGTCGCGGGACGTGAGACAGGCATCAAGTGGGTCAACGACGTATTCCTCGACGGACGCAAAATCTGCGGCATTCTCACCGAGGCGTCGTTTGACATGGAGAGCGGCGCGCTGGAATACGCCGTTTGCGGCATCGGCGTGAATGTCACGCCGCCTGAGGGGGGCTTCCCTGACGCAATCAAAGACGTTGCGGGGGCTGTGTTTACCGATGCGGCGCCGCCGACCGACGTAAAGAACCGCATCGCGGCGGGAATTGTGGCACATTTCATGGAATACTACCGCGATCTGTCCCGCCGCTCTTTTTTTGACGAATATGTCCGGCGTTCGGTCGTGGTGGGGAAGGACGTACTCGTGCTGGGCAGGGACGAGCCGCGAAAGGCGAGAGCGCTTGCCATTGACGAAAGCTGCCGTTTACTTGTGCGCTACGAGGACGGCAGCGAAGGTGTGCTTTCCTCCGGTGAGGTCAGTATTAAGTTTAGCTGTTAGATAGTTAGCGGGAAGTGGGAGGTATGCAATCCTATATTTCATGGTTCGTTGTGCGCTTCAGTAAAACGGAGGAAAGGCGAATACAAATTCACTTCCCACTTCATAAAAATATAAGATACAAAAATACAGATATTTCTTTTTTTCGGTTGAATTGCGGCGGATGATATGGTATAATTTCTATAGCAATCCAAATGTCGTCCTAGGTGGGCGCCAGCCCACCGTCGTCCTCCGCCTTGCCCTGCACTCACCATCATCGCCTCCTTTTGTCTCCCTGATTATTTGGATTGCTATTAAGATGCATAGTTTTCCTTCGTCTGGCTATACTATAAACAATCTGTTTTACGTATATTTACAGTATGGAAGGGCGATAGCAGCTATGAACGATCAGTACGACGCATTTAACAATCCGGATGAATCGGATACGGAAAACAACTGTTCGGGCGGTGAGGGTTTTTCCAAGGACGAACTCAGCCAGATCGAGCAGACCGGCACCATTACATCTGCCAAGGGAAAGCACATTATTCACTGTCTTTCCATCATTGGGCAGATCGAAGGGCACCAGGAACTGCCGTCTCCCGCAAAAACTACCAAATATGAGCATCTTATGCCGCAGCTTGTCGCCGTAGAAGAAGCGGAGGATATCGAGGGATTGATTATTCTGCTCAACACGGTGGGCGGCGATGTGGAGGCGGGACTGGCGCTCGCGGAGCTGATTGCGGGCATGACTACTCCTACTGTCTCGTTGGTGCTGGGTGGCGGGCATTCTATCGGCGTGCCGCTGGCGGTTTCGGCAAAGCATTCCTTTATCGTGCCTTCTGCGACTATGACGATTCACCCTGTCCGCATGAGCGGTCTGGTGCTGGGCGTTCCCCAGACGATGATGTATTTTGAAAAAATGCAGGAACGCATCACGCGTTTTGTCGCCGCCAATTCCCGCATGACAGCCGAGCGATTCAATGAGTTGTCCTGCCGCACGGGAGAACTGGTCATGGACATCGGCACAGTGCTTGACGGGCAGCAGGCAGTGGAGGAGGGCTTGATCGACGAAATCGGTTCTCTTAGCTGTGCTATCAAATGCCTTTACACCATGATCGAAAGTGCAGGCACGCAGTCAAACGAAGAAACGCCGTAATACGGCGCTTTTGTCACATTTGATTTCTGATTGAAAAGTAAATTCGCTTTACCGGTGTTTAACAAAAACGGTATAGCGTTTTACATATGCAGCATTATAAAATGAAAGAAGAGGTACATAATTTATGAGCGTTTGGGAAGCAATTATTCAGGGCATCGTGCAAGGTCTTACGGAATTTCTCCCGGTTTCCAGCAGCGGTCATTTGTCGCTGGTGCAGCATATTCTGCCTTCCACGGCAAACGGCGGCAACGAGGTGGGCAATCAGGCTTTGTCTCTGTTTCTGCACTTCGGCACGCTGTTTGCGGTGTTTATCGTTTACTACAAGCTGATCTGGAATCTGATTCTGGAATTTTTCAGAATGTGCAAGGATTTCTTTACCGGTAAATTCGTGTGGAAGATCGAAAAGATGAACAAGGAACGCCGCATGGTGATTTTTGTGGTGGTAGCTTCCGCGTTTGCCATCACGCTTTTCCTGCCGATTCTCGGTTGGATGGGTCTGCATTTGGCAGACGGCGAGTTGGTCAAGAACATTTCGGATCTTTCGGAGTATTTTTCCAATGACACCAGCATTCTGGCAGAAGGTTTTTTCTTCGTCTTTACCGGTGTAACGATTCTGCTGGCAACGGTGTTTGAGTATCGTCTGTTTCACTCTCCCAAGCTCAAGCCCGACGAGTTGCGGCTGAGAAATGCCTGCGCGATGGGTATCGGTCAGTGCATTGCTGCTATGCCGGGTATCAGCCGCTCCGGCACCACCACCACGATGGGCATGCTCACCGGCGCGGAGAAGAATACCGCACTTGAGTTTTCCTTTATCATGGGCATTCCTGCGGTTCTTGCCGCCAATCTGCTGGAAGTCAAGGACACCGACTGGTCGGTCGTCAGCGGCTCCACACTGGCCGCGATTCTGGTGGGCGTTGTGGTGTCGGCGGTGGTCGGCGTGCTTGCGATTAAATTTCTCAAATGGATTGTCTCCAATGACAAGTTCCATTATTTCGGTTATTACTGCCTGGCGCTCGGCGTGGTTGTCATCATTATCGCTACCATTGAGAGCGTGACCGGCGTGCAGTTTGCGTTTGGAAAGTAATTGAGCGGACCCCTATAGAGAAAGAAGGCGCTTCCTTTTTTGTCCAAAAAAGTGTAAGCGCCTTCGGACTCTTTATAGGCTCTTTATGGGCTTTCTTTATCATACTTAGTTTGAACAGATATTGGGTTACAGTGACAATGAGGTAGAACAGATCAATGGCAAAGAGCAAGGAAAGTCGCAAAGCAGGCGCTGCTTCGGTATCCGGCAGCGTTTCGCAGAAAAAGAAACAGGCGACGAAAAAGAAGACAGTTTCCAAAAAAGCGGAGAAAAAACGCTCAGAATGGGCAGAGGAACAGATGACGGTGCAGGATCTGTTTGATCTTGTACGCAGTAATGTAGAAAAGAATATTCAAAATAATATCAATCGCGGCAGACAACCAAAGTCAAACGTCTCAAAGACGGAAAAATCAGGCAAGCCGCACAGTAATAAAAGTAATAAAAGTGAAAATAATGCTCCGAAAATAAAAAAAGATCAACTAACGGAACATCAGGAATCGAACGATGAACCCCGTGTTTCGCTTCGTAAGAAGTCGGTGGAAACACGTAAAAAGGAGGAAACCGTCAAGATGGAAGACGAAAAAGAGGTGCTGCCGACAGAAGAAGAGGAAGACGGGGAGGAAATAACGGAAATCGACTGGCAAATGCAGATGATTTCCATTATATTCTGTGCCATTTCGCTGCTGTTATTGTTTCTGATCGTTTTCAAAGGGGAAAGCCTTTGGACGGTGATACATAACTTCCTTTTCGGCATTTTCGGTAATATGGTCATTCTGTGGGATGTTCTCCTTGTGATTTTCGGGTATATGTACGCCAAGCAGAAGCGCGACGATTTTATTCTGGAGATTACAAGAGTGGCGGCCGGACTCATTGTGTTTGTGGATATTCTGAATTATATTCTGATTCAATCCAACGGTTATCGCAATGTTTATAATGAAGTAACCTACTCCTTCTTTGAGCTGATCGGACAGATTTACAGTGACGGCAGCCAGTTGGGCGGCACAGGTCTGATCAGCGGTATGATCGGGGAAATGCTGCTGTTACTGTTCGGAAAAATCGGTGCGGCGATTATCACGGGACTGGTGATTCTGGCTTTGATTATGCTGCTTTCGCATACCACGCCTTTTGCGCTGATCGCAAATACCAAGAACTCCATTGTGAATTTCTGGAAAAAACTAACGATGCTTTTCAGTGAAGAAGGGATGGCTATGCTTCGCGAGAAGTGGAAGCAATTAACCACTGATGAAGACGGAGAAAGCTATGTTGACGATTATTATATTGATGAGGGTGAGATTGAATACACGGCAGAACCCGACAATGTCGTATTGACCGCTCCCGAAGAAGTTTTGGAGGCGGAGACATCTGATGACATACCGTCTGAAACTGCATCGGACGGAAGCGGGCTCGATCAGAGTGTGGAAGAAATCATCAACAAGGTTTCGTTAAAAAAGAAGAAAAAGAAGAGTAAGGCGGAAGAATTGCAGGAGCAGACCGAGGCGTTTGCCAGACAGGTGGATTCCGGTGAAGCCTCCGAGGAGCAGGAGGGGGAGAAGGAATACCAGTATCCCCCTGTCAGACTGCTGATTGCTCCCAAAAATACCAATGAATCGGATGACAGACGCGAGCTGACCGAAACGGCGGAAAAACTGATTAACACGCTGTCGGAATATGGCGTAAAAGCTTCCATCTCGGATATCAGCCGTGGCCCGACCGTTACCCGTTACGAGATCAACCCCGCCCCGGGCGTGAAAATCAATAAGATCACCAATCTTTCCAACGATATCGCGCTGCGCCTGGCGGCGCAGTCCATCCGAATTGAAGCGCCTATTCCCGGCAAGCCCGCGGTCGGCATTGAAATCCCCAACCAAAATAAGCAGATGGTGCGTATCCGTGAAATCCTCGGTTCGAGGCAGTTTATGGAGGCCAAGGGCGCTCTCACCGTCGCCTTGGGCAAGGATATCGAGGGCAATATCGTGCTGTGTGACCTGAGTAAAATGCCGCATTTGCTGATCGCCGGTTCGACTGGTTCGGGTAAATCGGTGTGTGTCAACTCGATGCTCATGAGTCTGCTCTATAAATATTCGCCCAAAGAAGTGCGCATGGTGCTGATCGACCCCAAATCGGTGGAATTCGACATGTACAACGGCATTCCGCATCTGCTGGTTCCGGTGGTGTGCGAACCGAAAAAGGCGGCAGGCGCGCTGCAATGGGCGGTAAGCGAAATGCTCAAACGCTATGGCATGCTCAAAGAGCACGGGGCACGAAATATTGACAACTACAACCGCTTAGCGGAAGAAACGGGAGAATTTGATAAACTCTGCCGTATCGTTATCGTGATCGACGAAATGGCCGACCTTATGATCGCCTCGCCCAAAGAGGTGGAGGACGCGATTGCCCGTCTGGCCGCCATGGCGCGCGCTGCGGGCATGTACATGGTGCTGGCTACCCAGCGTCCGTCGGTTGACGTTATCACGGGTACCATCAAAAACAATATCCCCAGCCGTATCGCGCTGGCGGTTTCCTCCCAGATCGACTCCCGCACCATTCTCGACGAAGGCGGCGCGGAAAACCTGATCGGCTACGGCGATATGCTCTATCATCCGATGGGTTCCAGCAAGCATGTCCGTGTGCAGGGCTGTTTTGTGGATGACGTCGAAGTGGATCGCGTGATCAAATTTGTCAAGCAGAACGGCTCCGCAGAATACGACGACAGCATTGCCGATGAAATCGAGCGTAATTCTATGGATGACGCGGGAGAGAGTATGGCGGAATTTGACGGCAAGGACGAATTCTTTGACAAGGCGGTCGAGGTTGTCACCGAAGCAGGACAGGCTTCCACCTCCATGCTCCAGCGTCGTCTGGGCGTGGGCTACGCCCGCGCGGGTCGGATTATAGACCAGCTCGAGGAACAGGGCATTATCGGGCCTTATGAGGGTTCCAAGCCGCGCGCGGTGCTGATCACGCGCACCCAATGGCTGGAAATGACCATGAGCAAGCTGCCGGCGGGCAAAAATGATCCGCTGGTGCGCAGTCACAGCCAGTACGCCGCCCAGACGCTTGACAACGGACATGAGGAAATCACCGCCCGTCAGTCGGAATTCTTCAACGCGCAGGAGGAAGACGACGAGGACGAGACAGAGTATGAAATCATGGAAGATGCCGAGGATATCGGGGATATCGAGGATATCGAAGATATCGAGGATACAGAGGATACGGCTTCCGACAGCGCGACAGAAGATGATGCGGATAAATTTGTCTACAAGGGCGCTTCCGCTCCGGCGAGAGATTTGACGATGTTCTTTGATGACGACAGCAACGATGTCGACGGCACACAGGAGCAAACGCCTGTTGTTAAAGATTTCACGTCCTTTTTGGCAAAGAAAAAAGATACCCGGAAAGCAGACAAAGGGGCGCCGTGCGATGTTTCTGATTTATCCGCTGACATGGAAGAGACGGCAGAGGATGATTATGATATGACGCTGCCTGTCGTCCGTGACCTGACCGGATTCTTCGACGATCCGGAGCCGTCCGACGAGATGTTGCCGGAGGATATTCCCCCATGGGAGGATGTCGTTTCTTCCGCAGAGGAGGAAGAAGCCGGAACCGCAGAGACAGAGAAAGATGACGACTCGTCCGATTTGGTCGATTACGATGATGACGATATTCTTTCAGCCCCATGGGTGAGAAAACTATAAGACATACAAAAGTGAGGTAAGTAACGTGGCGTTTTTACCGATTTCGCAGGAGGATGTAAGGCAGCGAGGCTGGGATTATGTGGATTTTGTTTATGTTTCGGGCGACGCTTATGTCGATCACCCCAGCTTCGGCGTTGCCATTATCTCCAGAGTGCTGGAGGCGAAAGGCTACCACGTGGCGATTCTCCCGCAGCCGGATTGCGGCAATCCCGAAGAATTCCGTCAGTTCGGAAAACCCCGGCTGGCCTATCTCATTACGGCGGGCAACATCGACTCGATGGTAGCGCATTACACCGCCGCCAAGAAAAAACGCAGTGAGGACGCGTTTTCGCCCGGAGGCAAACCGGGCAGGCGGCCTGACCGCGCGACGGTGGTTTACAGCCGGCTTTGCCGGCAGGCTTATCCCGATGTGCCGATCATCCTCGGCGGTCTGGAGGCCTCTCTGCGGCGGTTTGCCAATTACGACTACTGGGATGACGAGGTCAAGCCCTCCATTCTGATCGAGTCGGGCGCGGATATTCTCTCCTACGGCATGGGGGAATATTCCATGACCGAGATCGCGGAGCGTCTGGACGCGGGAGAAGAGGTCTCCTCCATTACGGATGTGCGCGGCACCTGCATTGCGGTGCCGGTGGAGGAATATGTGCCGTCCTCCGTGGCGGAATGTCCGTCCTATGAGCAGGTGTGCGCATCCAAGCGCGAATACGCCGTGTCCTGCCGCATCGAGCAGGACGAACAGGACGCGGTACACGGCAGAAGGGTGATTCAGCGCCACGGCGACAGGATTCTGGTACAGAATCCCCCCATGCGTCCCATCACGACCGAGGATTTTGACTGGGTCTATGAACTGCCCTATGAGCGCACCTATCATCCGGTGTATGAAGCGCAAGGAGGCGTTCCCGCCATCAAGGAAGTGGAGTTTTCCATCATCCATAACCGCGGCTGTTTTGGTGCGTGTGCTTTCTGTTCGCTGGCCTTTCACCAGGGACGGCAGGTGTCCACCCGTAGCATCGACTCGGTGGTGCGGGAGGCGGAAATGCTCACGCACAAGCCGGGTTTCAAGGGTTACATCCACGATGTGGGCGGGCCGACCGCCAATTTCCGCATCCATTCCTGCAAGAAGCAGGAAAAGGCGGGCATGTGCCGCGGCGGACGGCGCTGTCTCGCGCCGGAACCCTGTCCCGCACTGCAGGTCGATCACAGCGAATTTCTCGAAATGCTGCGGCGGGTGAGAGCCTTGCCCGGCGTGAAGAAGGTATTTGTGCGCTCCGGCATCCGCTTTGACTACATGATTCTGGAAAAAGACCCGGAGGTCATGCGCGAACTGGTGGAGTTTCACGTCAGTGGGCAACTGAAGGTTGCGCCGGAACACTGCTCCACGCAGGTGCTCGACAAGATGGGAAAGCCGCATTTTGAAGTGTATAAGCGCTTTGCCAAGAAATTCTATCATATTACCGAGGAAGTCGGCAAAAAGCAATATCTGGTACCGTATCTGATGAGTTCTCATCCCGGCAGCACGGTCAATGACGCAATCGAACTGTCCCTGTTCCTTAAAAAAGAGCATCTTCATCCCGAACAGGTGCAGGATTTCTATCCCACACCCGGCACGATTTCCACCTGTATTTTTTACACAGGACTCGACCCCTACACGCTCGAAAAGGTATATGTGCCCCGTACGCCGCAGGAAAAAGCGCTGCAAAGGGCGTTGCTGCAATATTTTCGTCCGGAAAATCACGATATCGTGGAGCAGGCGCTCATCCGGGCAGGTCGCACCGACCTGATCGGGAATTCTCCCGACTGCCTGATACGACCATCCGCCAAGTACCGTCAGGCGGCGCAGAGTTCGGCAGGCGGTGCAAAGAACGGCAGAAACGCCAAGGGCGCCAAGGGCAGCGGCCGTCCGGGCAACAACGGCACCAAAACCAAAAGAAGTCCTATACGCAATGTTCATAAAAAGAAAGGCAAATAAATCCATGAGGTTCCCAGAATTCAAAAGAAGTAAATCCCTGTTATCCGCCGTTTGTCTGGTTTTGTCGGCGGTGATGATCGCGCTCTGTGCCATGACAAGCTGTACGCCGGAAGAGGCGGACGAGTGGCTGGAGCTGATCTTCGGCAGAAACAATTATCAGACCATCGGCGACACGCTGGAGGGAGAAGCGCACCTCAAAATGCATGTTATCGACATCGGACAGGGGGACGCCACGCTGATACAGTGCGGCGAGAAGAATGTCCTGATCGACTGCGGTGAAAACGGCATGGGGGAGACGGTGCTGGAGTATCTCGACAGGATCAGCGTAACCCATCTCGACTGGCTGATCGGCACACATCCCCATTCCGACCACATCGGCGGCATGGATACGGTCATCAAGAGTGCTTTGACCATCGACAACATGATGATGCCCCAGACGTCCGAGGAGATGACCCCCACCACCAAGACCTACACGGAGGTGCTGGCGGCCGCCAAGAAAAAGAAGCTGAAAATCACACGTCCCACCCCCGGCAAGGAGTATGATCTGGACGGTGTGACAATGTTGGTGCTGTCTCCCGCGAAGAAGGCCAAATACACCGATCTCAATGACTATTCGATCGTACTGAAATTCACCTACCAAGATATTTCCATTCTCACCGGCGGCGACGCGACCAAAAATGTGGAACGGCAGCTCATTACACTGGACTACGATCTCAGCGCCCAGATTTACAAAGCCTCCCATCACGGCGGCAAGGAATCCAATACCGAAGCCTTTCTGGCGGAGGTCAATCCCCTCTACTGCGCCATTTCCTGCGGACAGGACAACCCATACGGCCATCCCAAGGAAGTAGTGCTGGAGCGGCTTGCCAACATTGGCTGTCAGGTGAACCGCACCGATGTGGACGGCGATTTGCTGTATGAAACCGACGGCAAGAATATTGCCGTGACATTTTCCAAATAACCGAAAAAATCAAAAAGGAGACACTATCATGAGACATTTGACAGTTGACCGTATTGACGGTATTTACGCGATCTGCGAGGACAAGGATCGCAAGATGTTTGCCATTCCCATGGCGGAGCTTCCCGCCAATGTGCGGTCGGGCGACAAGCTTGATATTGACGACGAGGGCGTGATTTCCGTCAATGCGGAGGCGACGGCTGCGGCGCGTGCGGAGGTGAGAGCCAAGGAAAACGAACTATTCAAAAACGATTGATAGTATTTAAGGAACAATAGCGAAAACAAATAGCAAAAAATTTTTTTACAGAGTTTTCCACAGCGGCCAAAGCTGAATTCTACGGCTTTTGCCGCTGTTTTGCACCGTTTTTAAACAGAGAAAAATCAATATATTGGGAGTTTTACACTTGCATTTCCATATATGTTGTGTTATAATAGGCAAGGCACTAAAGACAGGTGCTTCCGGTATGCCGCATTCAGCGGCATTTCGCATGTATTGTCAATCAATGGCGGACAACTGTTTTCCGCCATTACGCAAGGAACGGAAACCAAAAGAGGAGTGATCAGTTTGTCAGAGAGTCCGGAGTATATTGTGAAAAGAAGCGGACAGAAAGTGACGTTTAACGCCGCGAAAATTCGTGACGCGATCAGAAAGGCGGGCAACGCTATTGCCGATGAGGAGATTACCGAGGAAAAGGTCGTCAGCCTGACCAACCAGGTCCTTGATAAAATTCCGAAAGATTCCGTGCCAACGGTGGAGCAGGTGCAGGACATTGTGGAGGAAGTGCTGATTGCCAACGATCTGCCCAAGACCTCCAAAGCCTACATCCTTTACCGTGCGGAGCGCAGCAAGCTGCGTCAGACCGAGAAGGATCTGATGGATATCTTCAAGTCGCTGACCTTTGTGGATGCCAAGGATTCCAATATCAAGCGTGAGAACGCCAACATTGACACCGATACCGCGATGGGTACCATGCTGAAATACGGTTCTGAAAGCGCGAAGTATTTCGTTGACAACAATATCCTTGACAAAAGCATTGCGGATGCGCACAACGCGGGTGATATCCACATCCATGACAAGGATTTTTATCTTCTCACCGAAACCTGTTGCCAGATCGACCTGCTCAAGCTCTTCAAGGACGGCTTTTCCACAGGTCACGGTCATCTTCGCGAACCGATGAGCATTGCCAGCTATTCCGCGCTCGCCTGTATCGCCATTCAGGCGAACCAAAATGAAATGCACGGCGGTCAGGCGGTACCTAACTTCGATTATTCCATGGCGCCCGGCGTGGCGAAAACCTTTGTCAAGGAATATTTCAAGGCGCTCGCGCTGTATCTGCAATACCGCTACGACGTCAGCGAACAGGAGGCAGAGGCGGCCGCTTCCGCGCTGGAAAACGAGCTGCCGCCCGAAACCGTCACGCTTTCCAACGAGCAATTGCTGGAAGAAAAGCTGATCGCGTTGAAGGCGGATGGCCAGTTGCCCGATGTCATGGGCGCACTGACGGAGGACGAACTCAAAAAGCTTAACGCCGGCACCTTTGCAACCGCTTACAAGGAAACGGACAAGGCTACCTTCCAGGCGATGGAGGGCTTGATTCATAACCTCAACACCATGCATTCCAGAGCCGGCGCGCAGGTGCCGTTCAGCTCCATCAACTACGGCACCGATACATCACCCGAGGGCAGAATGGTGATGAAGAATCTGCTCAAAGCCACCGACGCGGGTCTGGGTAACGGCGAAACGCCGATCTTTCCAGTGCAGATCTTCAAGGTCAAGGAGGGCGTGAATTTTAATAAGGAAGACCCCAACTATGATCTGTTCCGTCTGAGCTGCAAGGTGAGCGCCAAGCGTCTGTTCCCCAATTTCAGCTTCCTCGACGCGCCCTTTAATCTGCAATATTACAAGCCCGGCGATTACAACACCGAAGTCGCCTACATGGGCTGCCGTACCCGCGTGATGGGCAATGTGCATGACCGTTCCCGTGAAACCACCTGCGGCAGAGGCAACCTCAGCTTTACCACCATCAATCTGCCCCGCATCGGAATCGAGGCAAAGGGTGACTGGAATTTATTCTACAACCTGCTCGACTCCCGTATCAATCTGGTCATCAAGCAGCTCCTGCACCGCTTTGAAATCCAGTGCGGCAAAAAGGTGAGAAATTATCCCTTCCTCATGGGACAGGGCGTGTGGATCGACAGCGACAAGCTCGGTATTGACGATTCCGTAGCGGAGGTGCTCAAGCACGGTACGCTGAGTATCGGCTTTATCGGACTGGCCGAAACGCTCAAAGCCATGACCGGCAAGCACCACGGCGAGAGTGAGGAAAGCTATCAGAAAGGCCTGGAAATCATCCGATATATGCGCGAACGCATGGACAGCGAATCCGCTAAGAGAGGGCTTAACTTCACCCTGCTGGCTACCCCTGCGGAGGGATTGAGCGGCCGTTTTGTCAAGATTGACAACAAGAAATACGGCAGCATTGAGGGTGTGACCGACCGCGAATATTACACCAATTCCTTCCACATTCCCGTCTATTACAACATTTCCGCATTCAAAAAGCTGCGCCTCGAAGCGCCGTTCCATGCGTACTGCAACGCGGGGCATATCAGCTATGTGGAGTTGGACGGCGATATGTGCAATAACATCGACGCGTTTGAAACTGTCATCCGCTATATGAAGGAAGTTGGCATCGGATATGGCTCCATCAATCATCCGGTGGACCGCGATCCGATCTGCGGTTACACAGGCGTGATCAACAATTGCTGCCCGCGCTGCGGCCGACGCAGCGGGGAAGGGGTCTCCGTGATTACGCTCAAAGAGCTGAGAAGAAAGTTCCCCAATATGCCGCATTTTGTAGGCATTGAATAATCATTTTTTACAAATAATACCAGGAGGTAATGCATGATGAATGAACAGGCAACCAACGAAAAGACCATCGGCGAGGGCGTAGATTTCGAGAGAATCCGCCGCATCACAGGCTATCTGGTAGGTACGGTAGATCGCTTTAACGATGCCAAGCGGGCTGAGGAGAGCGACAGAGTCAAGCACAGCCTGAGCGGTTCCGACGACAAATAATTTTGTCTCCACATTGTTCTTTGCGTGAACAGTCCCGATCGTTCGGATTTCCCCTGCGGAGCTTCCAGCGATCGGGATTTTTACCAATCATAACAGACGGAAAGGGGTCATGATGATTCCATGACAAGCCATCGGGCAATTCTATACGGCGTGGGAGTGGGTCCCGGCGACCCGGAACTGATGACATTAAAGGCGGTGCGCCTGATTCGGGAAAATCAGGTGATAGCGGTACCCGGCCATCGTCCGACAGCCTCAGTGGCTTACCGTATTGCGGTGCAGAGCGTGCCGGAGCTTGCGGAAAAAGAACTCGTGTCACTGCCTATGCCGATGGTCAGAGATCAGGCGCTGCTGCGTTCGGCGCACCGCGAATGCGCCGGATTTCTGCAATCCTATCTTGATCGCGGGCAGAATGTGGTCTGTCTCACATTGGGCGATCCCACGGTGTATTCCACTTTTAGCTATTTGCAGCGCCTGCTGGAAGAAGACGGCTATCCGGTGCAGGTTGTGAGCGGCGTACCCTCCTTTTGCGCGGCGGCGGCGCGTCTGGGTGTGCCACTGGCGGAATGGGATGAGCCGTTGCACGTCCTTCCTGCTGCGCATATCGAGAATTATGCGATGACGCAAGACGGCAATTATGTGCTGATGAAATGCGGTCATCGGATGAAAAATCTCAAGGCATATGTGAAAGACAGCGGAAGGCTCGTTTACGTGGCGGAAAACTGCGGTATGCCGGACGAGAAGCTCTGCCGCAGCGTCAGCGAAATGCCGGACGAGGCGGGTTATTTTTCCTTAGCTCTTGTAAAATGTGACACGGATAGGCAGACGGAAAAAAAGTGTGAGAAATTGTGAGATATTTGTTAAAATATTCCCTTTGCTATTGACATTTTGGGAAGAACGCAATATAATCTTTAAAAAAGAAACCGTTGAAGCGGAGATAACGGCAATCATGCCTTTCCAGAGAGCCCGCGCTGCTGAGAGTCGGGCAAGAAACAGGTTGTCAAATGGACCGCTGAGGGCGCAGGGCAACAGGCGGAAATATTCGCCCCAGTATCCTGCGACGTTGCAGGCAGGCGTCATTTGCCGGGGATATGCTGGTATCCCGCTAAGCGCACGGAGCGTTCCGTGAATCAAGGTGGCACCGCGGATATTTCTTTGGAAATATTCGTCCTTGACAGAAGTGTTGTTTCTTTTGTCAAGGACGTTTTTATGTTAAACCAAAAAACTCCCTTTGACAGAGAACCGTCGAGGGAGTTTTTCTTATTTTTGCAAAGGAGGGGCATTCATGCATTTTTTACCAAGCCTTGAAGACGCTAAGAAAATTGCGGCGACGGGGCAGTACAATGTATTGCCTGTGAGCTGTGAGCTTCTGTCCGATTTTACCACCCCCATTGAAACCATGCGGATCCTCAAAAACATATCCACCCACTGCTACCTGCTCGAATCGGCGCAGCAGGGCGAAAAATGGGGACGCTACACCTTTATGGGCTACGACCCGAAGATGGAGATCACCTGCATCGACGGTCATCTGAAAGCAGGGGATTTCCGCATCACTACCGATAATCCCTCCGAATATCTGCGGCAGCTTCTCGCCAATTACAAGAGCCCCCGTCTGGACTATCTGCCATCTTTTACCGGCGGTCTGGTGGGCTATTTTTCCTACGATTATTTAGGCTACAGCGAACCGACCGTGCGCCGGGAGGTGGAGGATACGGAGGCCTTCAAGGACGTTGATCTTATGCTGTTCGACAAGGTGATCGCCTTTGACCATATGCGGCAGAAAATCATTCTGATGGTCAACATCCGATTGGATGATGTGGAGGTCGGTTACAATAAGGCAGTGCTGGAACTGAAGCAGTTGGCCGATCTGCTGCGGCACGGCGAGAAAAAGAACGAACCGGGCGGAAAGCTGCTGGGCGAAGTCACGCCGCTGTTTCATCGGGAGCAGTTCTGCGGCATGGTGGAGAAAGCCAAGCACCACATCCGTGAGGGCGATATCTTCCAGATCGTACTGTCCAACCGCCTGTCCGCGCCCTTTGAGGGCAGCCTGCTCAACACCTACCGTGTGCTGCGCACCATCAATCCCTCGCCCTATATGTTCTATTTTTCCGGCACCGACGTGGAGGTGGCGGGCGCGTCACCCGAAACGCTGGTCAAGCTGGAAAACGGCGTGCTGCACACGTTCCCCCTTGCCGGAACCCGTCCCAGAGGCAAGACCGACGAGGAAGACAAAGCGCTCGAAGCCCAATTGCTGGCGGACGAAAAGGAACTGGCGGAACACAATATGCTGGTGGATCTCGGGCGCAACGATCTAGGCAAAATCAGTCGGTTCGGCACCGTGGAGGTGGAAAAGCTCCACTCCATCGAACGCTATTCCCACGTCATGCACATCGGCTCCACCGTTCGCGGCGAGATTCGGGAGGACAAGGACGCGCTCGACGCGATCGAGGCGGTGCTGCCGGCGGGAACCCTTTCGGGCGCGCCCAAAATTCGCGCCTGTCAGCTCATCGGAGAGCTGGAAAACAACAAGCGCGGCATTTACGGCGGCGCCATCGGTTACATCGACTTTACCGGGAATATGGACACCTGCATCGCTATCCGCATTGCCTATAAGAAAAACGGCAAGGTCTTTGTCCGCAGCGGCGCGGGCATTGTGGCAGATTCCGTGCCCGAAAAGGAATACCAGGAATGCATCAACAAGGCGAAGTCCTGCCTGAAAGCGCTGGAACTGGCACAGGAGGTGGAAGAATGACACTGCTCATCGACAATTACGACAGCTTTTCCTACAATCTTTACCAGCTCATCGGGAGCATTGAACCGGATATCAAGGTCATCCGCAACGACGAAATGACCATCCGTCAGATCAGGAAATGTAAGCCGTCCCACATCATTCTCTCGCCCGGCCCCGGCCGACCGGAGGACGCTGGGATGATTGTAGAAGCGGCGCGCACATTGGGAAAAGAGATTCCCCTGCTCGGCGTGTGTCTCGGACATCAGGCGATCTGCGCGGCGTTCGGCGCAACCGTGACCTATGCCAAGGAATTAATGCACGGAAAGCAGTCGGAAGTGACCTTTGATTTACAATGTCCCTTGTTTGCGGGATGTCCGTCAGTGGCTCCCGTTGCGCGTTACCATTCCCTCGCGGCGGATGCGTCCACGCTGCCCGACTGCCTGCATGTCACCGCATCGACTGCCGATGGGGAAGTGATGGCGGTGCAGCACACGCAGTTTCCTATTTACGGCGTGCAGTTTCACCCCGAATCCATTATGACCCCCGATGGAAAAACCATGCTGGCTAATTTTTTAAATATATAACCATCCAAAGGAGAACAAACCATGATTAAAGAAGCTATTATCAAAATTGTCAGCAAGGAAGACCTCACCTATGACGAGGCTTACGCCGTGATGAACGAAATCATGAGCGGCGAGACCACCCCCACCCAGAATGCCGCTTTTCTCGCGGCGCTTTCCACCAAGAGCGCCCGCGCCGAGACCACCGATGAAATTGCGGGCTGCGCCGCCGCCATGCGCGACCACGCTACCAAAGTGGACACCGGCATGGACATTTTTGAAATCGTCGGCACGGGCGGAGATAATGCCCACAGCTTCAATATCTCCACCACGTCGGCACTCGTCGCGGCAGCAGGCGGCATGAAGGTCGCCAAGCACGGTAACCGCGCCGCGTCTTCCCTGAGCGGCACGGCGGATTGTCTGGAAGCGCTGGGCGTGAATATCCAGCAAAGCCCCGAACGCTGCGTTGAATTGCTGAATGAAGTGGGTATGTGCTTCTTCTTCGCGCAGAAATACCACACCTCCATGAAATACGTCGGCGCGATTCGCAAGGAGCTGGGCTTCCGCACCGTCTTTAATATTCTCGGCCCTCTGACCAATCCCGGTTCGCCCTCCATGCAGCTTTTGGGCGTATATGACGAATATCTGGTAGAACCGCTGGCGCAGGTATTGGTGAGTCTCGGCGTGAAGCGTGGCATGGTGGTCTATGGCATGGATAAGCTCGATGAAATCTCCCTGAGCGCGCCTACCAAAATCTGCGAGATCAAGGACGGCTGGTTCAAATCCTTTGTTATCACTCCCGAACAATTCGGCTTTGCGCGCTGCACCAAGGACGATCTGAAGGGCGGCACCCCCGCGGAAAACGCCGCCACCACCCGCGCTATTCTGGGCGGTCGGCAGGGACACAAGCGCAACGCCGTGCTGATGAACGCGGGCGCGGCGCTCTATATCGGCGGCAAGGCGGCGAGTATCGCGGAAGGTATTGCCTTCGCGGCGCAGATGATCGACTCCGGCGCGGCGCTTGCCACGCTCGAAAAGCTCATTGAGGTCAGCAACCGACCGGAGGCAGCGGTATGACGATTTTAGATCAGCTTGCCGCCCATGCCAAAGAGCGCACGGCAGAGGCAATGCGGCGCCTGCCTTTGGAACAGGTGCGTCAGCAGGCGCTGACCCTGCCAAAAGGGGATTTTGCCTTTGAAAGGGCGCTGCAAAAGCCGGGGATTTCCTTTATCTGCGAATGCAAGAAAGCGTCGCCCTCCAAAGGGCTGATCGCGCCGGATTTTCCCTATTTACAGATTGCCAAAGAATACGAAACGGCAGGCGCGGACTGCATTTCGGTGCTGACCGAGCCGAAATGGTTCCTCGGCAGCGACGAATATCTGCGGGAGATCGCCGCGAATGTGTCCATTCCCTGTCTGCGCAAGGATTTCACCGTGGATGCCTACATGATTTACGAGGCGAAGCTGCTGGGCGCGTCGGCGGTTCTGCTGATCTGTGCGATACTGAGTGAGGAACAGATCAGGGAATACATCGGCATTTGCGACACGCTGGGGCTGTCCGCCCTGGTGGAGGCGCACGACGAAACCGAAGTGGAAATCGCCGTGCGCGCCGGTGCGCGTATCATCGGCGTGAACAACCGCAATTTGAAAGATTTTACCGTCAACACCGATAACAGCCGCCGCCTGCGGGAGATGATTCCGAACGAGTTGCTGTTCGTCTCAGAGAGCGGCGTGACCTGCGCCGTGGACGTAGCGAAGCTGCGGGACATCGGCGCGGACGCGGTGCTGATCGGCGAAGCGCTCATGCGTGCGCCTGACAAAAAGCGCAAGCTTGACGAACTGCGAGGGAATTGACGTATGACCAAAATCAAAATGTGCGGATTATCCCGCCCCTGTGATATTGCCGATGTCAATGCCATCCGCCCCGAATATATCGGCTTTGTGTTTTACCCCAAAAGCAAGCGGAATGTCACGCCCGAACAGGCGGCGCAGTTGAAAAAACGGCTTTCGCCCGCTATTCAAGCGGTCGGCGTTTTTGTGGACGCGGCTCCCGAAGCGGTGTCCGCGCTTCTCAGGCAGGGCGTGATTGATATGGCGCAGCTCCACGGACACGAGGACGAAGCCTATCTTGCTTCGCTGCGGCAGCTCACCGACAAACCGCTGCTGCAGGCGTTTCGCATTGCCGAGGCAGATGATGTGACGCGGGCGATGCAAAGCAGCGCGGATATGGTGCTGCTCGACGCGGGTATGGGAAGCGGCGAGGGCTTTGACTGGACGCTGGTTCGGAAAATCGACCGACCCTATTTTTTGGCGGGCGGACTGGACGCCGACAACGTGACAGCCGCGATACGGCAACTGCGTCCTTACGCGGTGGACGTCAGCTCCGGCATTGAGACGGACGGACAGAAGGACAAAGAAAAAATGGCGGCGTTTGCGACCGCCGTCAGAAAGGAAGCATTGTTATGACCAATCCCAATGGACGCTTCGGCATTCACGGCGGACAATATATTCCCGAAACGCTGATGAATGCGGTCATCGAATTGGAGGAAGCGTACAATTACTATAAAAATGACCCGCAATTCAACGCGGAGCTGACCGAATTATTCAACGAATACGCGGGCAGACCGTCGCGGCTGTATTATGCGGAGAAAATGACAAAAGATCTGGGCGGCGCGAAGATTTATCTCAAGCGCGAAGACCTGAACCACACCGGCGCGCACAAAATCAACAACGTGCTGGGGCAGGCGCTTCTCGCCAAAAAGATGGGGAAGACCCGCCTTATCGCGGAAACAGGCGCGGGACAGCACGGCGTGGCTACCGCGACCGCCGCGGCGCTCATGGGGATGGAATGCGTCGTCTTTATGGGCGAAGAGGATACCATCCGTCAGGCGCTGAATGTCTATCGCATGCGGCTGCTGGGCGCGGAAGTGGTTCCGGTTAAAACAGGCACCGCCACGCTGAAAGACGCGGTTTCCGAAGCCATGCGCGAGTGGACGTCCCGCATCAGCGATACCCACTACTGCCTCGGCTCGGTCATGGGTCCCCATCCGTTTCCCACCATCGTGCGGGATTTTCAGGCGGTCATCTCCAAGGAAATCAAGGAACAGATGCTGCAAAAGGAGGGCAGACTGCCCGACGCGGTGATCGCCTGTGTGGGCGGCGGTTCCAATGCCATCGGCAGTTTCTACCACTTCATCGAAGAAAAGAGTGTTCGGCTGATCGGATGTGAAGCGGCGGGACGCGGCGTTGATACCTTTGAGACGGCGGCGACCATTGCCACCGGACGGTTGGGCATCTTTCACGGCATGAAGTCCTATTTCTGTCAGGACAAATACGGGCAGATCGCCCCTGTCTATTCCATCTCGGCGGGACTGGATTATCCCGGCGTTGGCCCGGAGCACGCCTATCTGCACGATATCGGCCGCGCGGAATATGTGCCTGTGACCGATGAGGAAGCAGTTGGCGCGTTTGAATATCTGGCCAAGACCGAGGGCATTATCCCCGCGATCGAGTCGGCACATGCCGTTGCCTATGCGCGCAAACTGGCTCCCACGATGGAGAAGGACAACATCATCGTTATCACGATTTCAGGACGCGGCGACAAGGACTGCGCCGCCATTGCCCGTTACAGAGGGGAGGATCTTCATGAGTAATATTGCAAAGGCGTTTGCAAACGGAAAAGCGTTTATCCCTTTTATCACCTGCGGCGATCCTGATCTGGCTACCACTGCCGCCGTGGTTCGTGCCGCCGTGGAAAACGGCGCGGATCTAATCGAGCTGGGCATTCCCTTTTCCGACCCGACCGCCGAGGGCCCTGTCATTCAAGGCGCGAACCTCCGCGCGTTAAACGGCGGGGTGACCACCGACAGGATTTTTGACTTCGTGCGGGAATTGCGCAAAGATGTGACCGTCCCGATGGTCTTTATGACCTATGCCAATGTGGTGTTTTCTTATGGGGCGGAGCGCTTCATCGCCACTTGTCAGGAAATCGGCATCGACGGACTGATTCTGCCCGACCTGCCTTTTGAGGAAAAGGAAGAATTTCTGCCGCTCTGCCGTCAGTACGGAGTTGACCTGATTTCCCTGATTGCGCCGACCTCGGAAAACCGTATTGCCATGATTGCGCGGGAGGCGGAAGGGTTCCTTTACATCGTGTCCAGCCTTGGCGTGACGGGCATGAGAAGCGAGATCAAAACCGACCTCGCCGCCATCGTCAAGGTAGTCAGAGAGAATACCGACATTCCCTGCGCTATCGGATTCGGCATTTCCACTCCCGAACAGGCGCAAAAAATGGCCGCCCTTTCGGACGGTGCGATTGTCGGCTCGGCCATCATCAAGCTGCTGGAAAAATACGGCAAGGATGCGCCCGCCTATGTGGGCGAATATGTCAAGAGCATGAAGGATGCACTGTGAATAGGGCAAGTCGTTTTTAACAATTTTTGATAAGATTTTTATGAATACCTCGAGGAGATACGAACATGGATTTGATACCGAGTTTTTCTGTAGATCATACCGCCATCGTTCCCGGCATTTTTACCAGCCGGACAGACAGGGTAGGAGAGAGTGTGATTACGACTTATGACATTAGGCTTACCAGACCAAACAGGGAACCGGCTGTCGATGTGGCGGCCATGCACTCGCTGGAACACTTGCTCGCGACATTCCTTCGCAATGACCCTGACTGGAAGGATGAAATCATCTACTGGGGACCGATGGGTTGCCTGACCGGATTTTACCTCATTCTCAAAGGCAGCCGCACCCCACGGGAGATTTATGATCTGGTGTTAAGGGCCTTCCAATCGGTAGCGGATACACAGAGCGTTCCCGGTACCACACCGGAGAACTGCGGTCATTATCTCATGCATAACCTGGGAATGGCAAAATGGTATGCGGCAAGATTTGCGGAGTACCTTGCCGCAAACGCTGATCATTCTGAAATCTTTGAATATCCGAAAGCGGAACGACTCATAACAGATGACGGCCAGTCATTTTTCGATTCGTAAGTCTATACAAAATACCCATTATGATAAACAACCTGGATTCTCGAAAACGTGACGATAATATCATAGCTTTTATCGTCACGCATTTGGAATAGATAGTTGTGACGAGGAATGTCCATTTTATGCGGGTTTAGACGATGCTCGTCATGTTTTTCCGAGAATCCAGGAAACAAATCGGCACACAGAATAGAATGCACCTGTGTGCCGATTTGTTGTTTTTCTGACCATGCTTTCAGGGATTGTTGATACCTGTTTTTATCAAAACGGATGTTCCTGTTGTCGGTGGGCTGATTCTCCGGCTTTTTTCACTGCTCCAACCGGGCATGCGTTCCAACAATTACCACAGTGAAGACAATTTTCCTGTAAAATCTTCGCTGAAACATTTTTGAAATCAATACATCCCTGCGGACACACGTTTTCACATCTGTGACAGCCAATGCACACATCTGCTGCTATATAATATCCTTCGGGTTTTGGTTTCATACTGCCGATGGAAAATGACGCGCGCTCAATCGGCTTTTTGGAGAGATTGAACCATTCGCCGGTTCCCTCATACAGTTTGAAAACCGTCAATGCCTCCTGAGACTCGACAGTAGGATAGATTTTTTTCATATAGGGATTCTTAGCAAAAATCTGCGGCAGTCTGCTGTTTCCGATTTCCTGGACGTTTCCTCGCACCGACACGGCTACGGCGTGGAGGGTATCCTTGCCTTTTATTCCAGTCAGAGCGATAGAACCGCACTTTGCCAATCTGTTATAAAAACTCTTTCCTTTTGCAGTGAGAAAGTAGAGACCTCCGTCGTCATAATCCATGATGTCAACCGCACAGGTGACAGGCACACCGTCATCGTCAACCGTTGCGACAACTACGGTGTGAATGTCGTGCTGCAAATACTTCAAATAATCATATGTTGTCATATCAGACACCTCCCGAAAAAGCAGACCGAATGGATAACGAAAATTCTTTTTCACCATTTCATTTTAGTGCGCTGTACAGCATACGTCAATATACACACCGCAACATTCACAAAGAAAACATATATTATGTAAAAATTTGTGAAGCGGCCATCTGTCTTATCTATACACAGGGAGTGGCGGCGCAGAAAGGATTTTTGCAAAATGCACAAAAAAGATTTACATTTCTATTGTTTTCAGCTATATTGATGATAGCAGGCATTGTGGCGGATGTGGTGACGTTGCTGCTGGTTTACGGGCCGAATTTTGGCATCTATATCGTGAAACCTACACCGGAATCATACGGGCTGCGTGCCCTTTCCTTTATGGAGTATGGTTACTATTCCGAATGAAAAGCCTCAGAATAACCTCTGGTCAGGTTAGAGCGGCGAACTGTATTTCGTGCGCAATGCGGCTATTGACTGATCGGACAGTGGGTGATGTGATCCGGACGGCGTGAAATAAGGATACGGATGAGCATGGAGCTATTGCCTCACAGAAAAACGGTACACTGTCTCGCTGGTGTATTTATCCCCGACGCGCAGCCGTGTGCTGGGAAAATCGAAGTGGTTGGGGCTGTCGGGAAAATGCTGCGGTTCCAGCGCGAAAGCGTCTCCGGGATGCCCCATGGTAAAAAGCTGCGCGCCCGGCTGATTGGTGAAGCATTCGATCCGGATGCCGCTTTTTACGCCATAGGCCACCACCGACGGTTTTGACAGGTCGGGGTGACGGAACACAAAGGTATGGTCGTACCCTTCCGCGGGACCTTCTTCCCGGGCGATTGGTGCGGGAATACGGAAATCAAAAGGGGTGCCGTCTACCGGCAGCAGTCTTCCGGTGGGGATGAGGCGATTCAGCTCCACCACATAATCCGCGTCCATCATCAGTTCCACATCGCGGTTGTCTGAGCCGGAGCGGCGGATGAAGCCGTTGGGGGTAAAATAACAGTGATTGGTGAGATTGACGATCGTATCCTTTTTACTGACTTCGGCTTGATAGGTAACGGTCAAGGTGTCGTCCTCTGTGACGCGGAACACGGCGCTGACATGCAGATCGCCCGGATAGCCCTCCTCGCCGTCGGGAGAGAAGAGGTGCAGACGAAGCTCCGCTCCGCTGTCAAAAGAAACGGTTTCCGCGTTGTCCCAGAGCTTTGCGCCGAAGCCTTCATTGCCGCCGTGCAGATGATGTTCGTCTTGGTTCCGCGTGAGCTGGTACACGGTGCCGTCAAGGGAAAAACGCCCGCCGTTGATTCTTCCGGCATAGCGGCCGACTGTCGCGCCGAAACACCCGCGGCTGTACCGTTCATACAGACCGACATTGGGCAAGGAAACGATCATGTCCTTGCCGCCATAGGTGATGCGCTGAATTGTCGCACCAAAATTGATGACCGAGACCGAGAGATGGTCACTCGCAAGGGTGTATCTTTTCACCTGCTGACCGTGCACCTTGCCCCAGTTTTCTTCTATGATGGGATGCATTGCCATTTACACTCCTTTAAATTTTTTCTCCGATGCGTTCAAATACATAAGTATTCAGATCATGGCTCCACCGTCTGTGATAGCCTTGCCGAAGCAGTAAAAATGTACTTTCAGATTTACGCTCACCAAAGCTCCATGCGGCGATATTGTGGGCGTTCCGAATCATGTCCGTCCGGTCGTCGCTGTAATCGAACTCCGTTTCCACGCCGATCGCCAAGAGTTCCCAGTGCACACGGAAAAAAGCGGAAATATACGAAATCGCGCTGTAGATATCGTCAAAATGCGATTTGTTGCGCAAATTCACACGCCCGTTTTCCAACTCGGGAAACCGCTCCAGACTCCCCCATACCGACCAGACATATTTCCGACCGACCTTTTCCAGATACACGCCGGCATTGCGGCACAGCGGTGTGATCAGCCGGATGACGACAATCCTGCCGCTTTCCGGAACCTCTCCGATATCCGACAGCAATGCTATTTCGGCGGGGTGATTCCAGCGCCAGTCGTCAATCGCCGTGATGCCGTTTACCGAAAAATCGTATTTAGCGCAAAGCGGCGAAATATCTTTGGTAAAATCAATGGGAGCGGCACACACAAAATGTAAATTCAGACAAGCGGACATTTACCATCACTTCCTTTGTCAGTCGTCGATGACCTCAAAGCATGCCCTGTCAATCGCCTGACAGGCAACCGTCGCGCCGCTGTCAGCATCGGAAAATTCCACCTCGCAGCTTCGTTCATCGTATATTTCGAGGATATAGCCGATCATGCCCTCGGTGATCCCGTCGCAGCGGTAACGGCTGCTGGTCATGCGAATCTTTTGATATTTTTTCATTTCCGTGAGTCTCCTCATGATGGGATGTTTCTATTATATCATGACAAAAGCGGTGAATCAATGATAAACCGCAATTTCTCATAAAAGGGGGAAGGGAGGAAAAAGTGGCTTGTGATGAAAAAGTGATAAAGATACAAAAAATTAACAATCGACAGGCAAAAAAGAGTTGATTTTTTTGAAATAATGTATTATACTATTATAGCAAATCGAAAGAAGTGCTGAATGCGTCTTTGAAGATTTGTGCAATAGCTGAAATTAAGACAGAATATATTCGTGCATATCGACATGCGGATGCCGGATCCTGTGCGGCAGGGCGCTGTGAACCATGTCAGGCGGGGAACCGAGCAGCATTAAGCGGTTTGTCTTGTGCGCCGCAGTCAATCTGGTGTCCGTATGACGATGTGCATGAAAGTTCTGTCTTATTTTATTGTCCGCGTTTATGCGCGGATTGCGCTTTCAGGCGAACTTTTGTGAATGAGAGGGTGTGCGGATGTACCAGGTTCTTTACCGCAAATGGCGGCCGAAGACATTTGCGGATGTGGTCGGGCAGCCTCATGTGACCGAAACGCTGAAAAATGAGCTGCGTTCCGACAGAATCGCGCACGCCTATCTCTTCACGGGTTCCAGAGGCACGGGCAAGACCACCTGCGCCAAGATTTTTGCCAAGGCGGTCAACTGTCTGCATCCCGTGGACGGCAATCCCTGCTGTGAATGTGAAATCTGCCGGGGCATCGAGGACGAAAGCATCATGGACGTGACCGAAATGGACGCCGCGTCCAACCGAAAAATCGAGGATATCCGCGACCTGATGGAGGAGATCCGCTATACCCCCGCGCAGGCGAAGTACCGCGTCTTTATCGTGGACGAAGTGCATATGCTCACGACGGAGGCATTCAACGCGCTGCTGAAAACGCTCGAAGAACCCCCGTCCTACGTCATTTTTATCCTGGCGACCACCGAACCGCACAAGCTGCCCGCGACGATTTTGTCCCGCTGCCAGCGATTTGATTTTCACCGCGTACAGCCGCAGGCGATCTGCGACAGACTGAAATACATCGCCCGGCAGGAGGGCGGAGACATTGATGATGACGCGGGTCTGATGATCGCGCGTCTGGCGGACGGCGGCATGAGAGACGCGCTTTCCATTCTCGATCAGGCGATGGGGAAGAACAGGCAGGTCAACGCCCTGACGGTCTGCGAGACGGTTGGCATGGCGGGAACCGGCTACATCAACGAGATCGCCGACCACATCGCAAACAAGGACTGCGCGGCGCTCATGAAGCTGGTGAGCGAGCTGTATGCCAATTCCAAGGATATGCTGCGGCTGTGCGATGAACTGATCGGTTACTTTCGCAGCATTATGATTCTCTGCACGGTCAAAAACGCGGACGGTCTGATCGTTGCGTCCGATGCGGAACTGAGCGAACTGAAGCAGTCGGCTTCCCGCTTTACGGCGGCGCAGTCGATAGAGAACCTCAATATGCTCCAGGAGTCCTATGAAAAAATGACGCGCGGCGTGAATAAGCGTGTAGAGATGGAAACCGTTCTCATACGGATGTGCGGCTATGCACCCGGCAGCGCCGGAAGGGCGCAAGCACCTGCCGCGGGCAGCGCACCTGTTTCACAGGAGCAGAGCGCGGCGATTGCGTCTCTTCTGCGACGCATCGAGTCACTCGAAAGAGCCGTCAGGTCCGGCGCGGTGCAGGCGACGGCAGCGCCGCAGGGAACGATACCTATTCTGGGCACCGCCTCCGATCCCAATGACAAGGCGAAACAGGACGGCAAACAAAACGCTCCCGCCGTTTCCGCCACCGTCAGGGAACTGAGCGACGGCGCCAAACCTTACGGGGAATGGAACCGGGCGCTGGAAATGCTGGAAAGCGCCAACAAGCCCGCCTACAGTGTGTTGTCCGAGTCACGCGCCTTTCTCAACGGTAAATACCTGCTGATCGAAACCAATGGTTTCGGGCGGGATATGCTGCGAAACGCGCAGGTCAAGGAATCCATCCGGCAGATTATCCGGCAACTTTCAGGAATCGACTGCCGACTGGGACCCTATGTCCCTTCGGGAGCAGTTCAATATATACCGAACAACAATGCCGCCCCATCATCCGAAAGCGCCGTGCTGGCCGCTGTGGATAAAATCAAGCAGCGCGCGGCGGAGGCGGGGATTGACGTGGAAGAAAATTAGGAGGAATAACAAATGAAATCAAGATTACCCAAAGGCTACGGCCAAGGTCAGGCCACCAACATGAGCCAGATCGCCAAGCAGGCGCAGAAGATTCAGGAGGAAATGGAAAAGGTTTCCGCTGAATTAGAAGAAAAAGAATACACCGTCACCACCGGCGGCAACGCGGTGTCCGTTACGATGCTGGGCAGCATGGAGATCACCAATCTCACCATCAGCCCCGACGCGATCGACCCCGAGGATCCCGAAATGCTCTCCGACATGATCACGGGCGCCGTCAACGAGGTCATTCGCAACATCAACGCCGACAAGGAAGAAAAGATGAACGCCGTCACAGGCGGTCTGTCGCTTCCGGGAATGGGATTTTAATTGGCGTACCGCGTAGCACCCCTGAGCAAGCTGATCGAGCAGTTTGAACGGCTCCCCGGTATCGGCAAAAAGACGGCGCAGCGGCTCGCGTTGTATGTGCTGGATCTGCCGCAGCAGGAGGCGGAGGGCTTTGCCAACGCCATACTGGACGCGAAACGGAAGATTCACAAATGCGCGGTCTGCTGCAACCTGACCGACGAGGATCTTTGCTCCGTCTGCGCCAATCCTGCGAGGGATAAATCCGTCATCTGCGTGGTCGCGGAGCCGAAAGACGTGATCGCGCTGGAACGCACTCACGAATTCAACGCGACCTATCATGTGCTGCACGGCTGCATTTCCCCGATGGACGGCGTCGGGCCGGAACAGCTCTGCGTCAAGGAACTGCTGACCCGCATCCATGCGGGCGGTGTGAACGAGGTCATTATGGCGACCAATCCCACCGTGGAGGGCGAAGCGACGGCGATGTATCTGTCCCGTCTCATCAAGCCCCTCGGCGTGAAGGTGACGCGGCTTGCTTACGGAATACCTGTTGGCGGAGATCTGGAATATGCCGATGAAGTGACTTTGAAGCGCGCTCTCGAAGGGCGCAGTGAATTATGAGGTGACAAATTTGGCGAAGGAGAAAAACGCAAACAGAAGCATTGCCCAGAACAAGAAAGCCTATCACGAATATTTTGTGGAGGAATCCTTTGAGGCCGGCATCGAGCTGACCGGCACAGAGGTGAAGTCTCTGCGTCAGGGAAAAGCCAACATCAAAGAGGCATGGTGCGCCATTGAAAACGGCGAGCTGTTTATCAAAGGCATGCATATCAGCCCTTACGATCACGGCAACGTGTTCAATGTCAACCCCCTGCGGGTGAGGAAGCTTCTGCTCCACAAAAAAGAAATTTCGCGCCTTTACAGCCAGGTCAAGCAGGCCGGTTACGCCATCGTGCCGCTGTCGCTTTATTTTAAAGGTTCGCTGGTAAAGGTGCAGATCGGTCTTTGCAAGGGCAAGAAAATCTACGACAAGCGCGAGGATATGGCGAAGCGCGACGCAAAACGCGCCATTGACCGCGCGCTCAAACTTAAAAATCAATGAATACTGCGGGCATTCGCATTTTATCCTTTGCGAGTGCCTTTTGCATTGCATCGGAGCGGACAGGTTCTGACAGTCTGTGCTGCCGCGTGCAAAATGGTAAAGTGAGGAATCAACCATGGGAAATTCGCTTTTCAATACCATTCAGTCCCAATCTGCGGGATTTTCCAAAGGGCAAAAACTGATTGCGAAGTACATTTGTGAGGAATACGACAAAGCCGCGTTTATGACGGCGTCCAAGCTGGGCAAGACTGTCGGCGTGAGCGAATCCACCGTGGTGCGTTTTGCCACGGAGCTGGGCTATGACGGTTATCCCGCGCTGCAAAAAGCGGTGCAGGAGATGATCCGTAACCGTCTTACCTCGGTGCAGCGCATCGACGTGGCGTGCAGCAGAATCGGGGATGACGAAGTGCTGGAGAGTGTCCTCGGCTCCGATGTGGACAAGATCCGTCACACGCTCAGCGAGGTTTCCAAGGAGAATTTTGACAAAGCGGTGGAGATGATCTGCTCCGCCAGCAAAATCTACATACTCGGCGCGAGAAGTGCCGAAGCGCTGGCGGTCTTTTTAGGGTATTATCTCAAACTGATCTTCAAAAACGTGGTGGTGATCGACCCCTCCAATGAAAGCGACACCCTCGCGCAGATGATGCACGTCGATAGCGAGGCGTGCGTCATCGGCATCAGTTTTCCGCGTTACTGCAACAGCGCCATTGCCGCGCTGAAATTTGCCAACACCAAGAGCGCGAACATTATCGCCATTACCGACAGTATGTCCTCGCCGCTGGTGCAATACTCCGAGTGTTCGCTTATCGCACAGAGCGATATGCTTTCCATCGTGGATTCGCTGGTGGCTCCCATGAGCATGATCAATGCCCTGATTGTAGCGGCCATCAAACGCAACAAGAACGAAGTATCCGAGACCTTCCGTCGTCTGGAAGAAATCTGGGACGAATACGATATTTACCAAAAGCCGGAGGAGAGTGTGCAATGACGGCATATGACTTGGTCGTGATCGGCGGTGGTCCCGCCGGCATGATGGCGGCGGGAACGGCGGCGGAACGCGGCGCAAAGGTGGCGCTGATCGAAAAGAACCAGCGCAACGGAAAAAAGCTGCTCATCACAGGCAAGGGACGCTGCAATGTGACCAACGACTGTGACCGCGATACGTTTTTTGCCAATCTTCCCGTCAATTCCAAATTCATGTACAGCGCGTTTTCCCGCTTTACCAACCGTGACGTTATGGATTTCTTTGAGCAGCGGGGCGTGGCGCTCAAAGTGGAGCGCGGCAACCGTGTCTTTCCCGTATCGGACAAGGCTGCCGATATCAACAGCGCCCTGATCGACTACTGCCGACAGAACGGCGTGCGTGTGATGCGCGATACGGTGACGTCCATCGGCAGTCAGGAGGGGAGAGTCACATCGGTGAGCACCGAAGGGGGAGAGGAGATTCCCTGCGGCGCGTGCATCGTGGCGACGGGCGGGTTGTCCTATCCTCTGACAGGTTCCACGGGCGACGGCTATCGGTTCGCACGCGAGGCGGGTCATACCGTCGTGCAGCCAAAACCCTCGCTGGTGCCGTTGGTCATTCAGGAAAAGGACTGCCGCGACGCACAGGGGCTTTCCCTGCGGAATATTGCCATCACTGTCACCGAGCCGGACAGCGGCAAGGTGATTTACAGGGATTTCGGTGAAATGCTTTTCACGCATTTCGGTATGTCGGGACCCGTCATCCTCAGCGCCAGTTCCCATATCCGTGACATCCGGAAACCGTACCTCATTTCCATTGATCTGAAGCCTGCCTTGAGCCTGGAACAGCTTGACGTGAGGATTCAGCGGGATTTTACGCAAAATATTAATAAAGATTTTGGAAATTCTCTTTCAAAACTCTTGCCACAGAAGATTATTTCTGTTATAATAAAAAGAACAGGCATTCCTTATAACACAAAAGTCAACGCCATCCGGCGCGAACAGCGTCTGGCACTGGCGGAGCTTCTCAAACATCTTGATTTCACCGTGACAGGCTTCCGTCCCATCGACGAGGCGATTATCACGTCCGGCGGCGTCAAGGTATCCGAAATCAACCCCCGCACGATGGAGTCGAAATTGGTGGAGGGGCTGTATTTCGCCGGTGAAGTCATTGATGTGGACGCGCACACAGGCGGATTCAATCTGCAAATCGCGTTTTCCACCGGCAGGTGTGCGGGAATCGCCGCAGCGGAAAGGATGGGGTTTTACTCCTATGATTAATGTAGCCATTGACGGCCCGTCGGGAGCGGGCAAAAGCTCGATCTCACGGGAGGCGGCCAAACGCCTCGGGTATATTTATGTAGACACAGGCGCTATGTACCGCGCCGCGGCGCTGTTTGTCATGCAGCACCGCATCGACCCGAACGACGCGGAAAAGGTGGGAAGCATCCTGCCGATGCTCGACATCGAGCTGCGTTATGAGGACGGCGAGCAGAAGGTCTATCTCTGCGGCGAAAATGTCTCCCGCGTCATCCGCACACGGGAAGTGACACGGTGCGCGCCGATTGTTTCGGCCATCCCCAAGGTGCGTCAGTGCCTTTCGGATATGCAGCAGGAAATGGCGCAAAACAACAATATTATTATGGACGGACGGGACATCGGCACGGTAGTGCTGCCGCACGCTGACGTCAAAATCTTTCTGACTGCCTCCGCAGAGGTCCGTGCGCAGCGCAGATATAAAGAGATGCTGGAAAAGGGCATGGAGGCCCATTACGAGGACGTGCTGGCGGATATCAGAGAACGCGATTATTACGACGAGCACAAGCCGATCTCTCCGCTCCGCCCCGCCAGGGATTCCATTCTGATCGACACCTCCGAGATCGACTACGAGCATTCGGTGCAGTTGGTGGTGGACACGATTCAGAGCCGCATCCGTTGATAACTTTGTCGGTTCACATTTTTTCAATTTCTTTTTTTCAAGTTTTCCCAAGTTTTTCCAAGGACGGTGATGAGAAATGCATTCTCAGCCTCAGACGATTACCCGCGCCAAGACCGCCGGCTTTTGCTTCGGCGTCAACCGCGCGGTGGAATTGGTCAATTCGCTGCTGGATGAAGGCAAAAAGGTTTGCACCCTCGGCCCGATTATTCACAATGAACAGGTGGTCGGGCAGTTGGCCGACAGGGGAGTGGTTATTGCCAATACGCCGCAGGATGTGCCGCAGGGATATGTGCTGGTGATCCGGTCGCACGGCGTGCCGCTGTCGGTTTATGAGGAACTCAGCCAAAAAAATCTGGAAATTCAGGATGCAACCTGCCCATTTGTAGCAAAAATTCATAGTATCGTCACGAAAGCCTCAGAAAAAGGTGATATAATATTAATTGCCGGTAACGCTGAACACCCGGAAGTGTTGGGAATCAGGAGCCGCTGCAAGGACGTCGCCTATACGTTTAAGGACGACACGGATCTCAGGCAATTGCTGGAAAATCACCCTGAGTTGAAAGAAAAACCGGTGTCTGTGGTTGCGCAGACCACATTCAACACAGAAATTTGGAAAAAATGTTTGAATATTTTAAAAAAAGACTGTACAAACGCGACTTTTTTTGATACAATATGCAGTGCCACACAAAGCAGACAGCAGGAGGCCGCCGAGCTGTCCAAAAAATGTGATTTGATGGTTGTCATCGGAGGAAAAAACAGTTCCAACACGGCAAAGCTCTTTCATATCTGTTCCGAGAACTGCAAGAGCGTACTCATTCAGACTGCCGCTGATCTGCCGATGGACGACGTCAGAGCGGCCAAAAACATAGGTGTTACGGCTGGTGCATCCACACCGGCTGACATAATTAAGGAGGTTCTATTCACCATGAGCGAAAACCAAAACAACGAAAGCTTCGCAGAATTACTGGAGGAGTCTTTCAAAAATTCAAATATTAACGGAAAGGTAGTCACAGGTACGGTTGTCGAGATCACTCCGACTGAGGTTTATGTCGATGTCGGAAGAAAACAGTCCGGTGTTGTCGAACTCAAAGAATTGACCGATGATCCCAATGCGACCACTGCTGACCTTGTCAAAGTCGGTGACCAGCTTGAGCTGATCATTCTCAAGACCAACGACCAGGAAGGCTATATTTATCTGTCCAAGAAGATTCTTGAATCCAAGAAGACGATGGAAAAGATGATCGCAGCTTCCCCGAAGATCACCACCAGACGCCGCCGCCGCGATGACGACGAAGACGTCGAGGCGGCGGACAAGACCGAGACTGTGACCGAAGAAAAAGAAACCGTTGTATTTGAAGGCACTGTCATCCAGGTCATCAAGGGTGGCGTACTCGTAGCCTGCGACAGCGTGACCGTCTTTATTCCGGCTTCCCAGTGCATGCTGGCTCCCAAGCAGCCCCTTGAAAGCCTTCTCAAGCAGAAGGTCAAGTTCGTTATTATCGAGGTCATCAAGGGCGGCAGAGAGAGAGTCATCGGCTCCATCAAGAAGCTCGCGGAGAAGGAATTCTGGGATGAAATCGAGCCGGGCAAGACCTACACCGGTGTTGTCAAGTCCATGACCAGCTACGGCGCATTTGTCAGCCTCGGTCCGGTGGACGGCATGATTCACAAGTCCGAGCTTTCTTGGGAAAAAATCAGAGAGCCTAAGGACGTTCTCTCCATCGGCGACGTCGTAGAGGTCAGAGTCAAGGACGTCAAGAAGGACAAGAAGACCATTTCTCTCGCTTATAAGAAGGCAGAGGACAATCCCTGGGAGATTCTCAAGAACAACTATCCCATCGGTTCCGTTATCGAAGCCAAGGTTGTCGGAACGCCCAGCTTCGGCGCGTTCGTCAACATCCTGCCCGGTCTCGACGGTCTGATTCACATCAGCCAGCTCAGCCTTGACCGCGTGGAGAAGCCCACCGACGTCGTGAAGGTTGGCGATGTGGTCACCGCCGCGATCACCAATATTGACTTTGAAAACAAGCACGTCAGCCTTTCCATCAAGGAAGTGCTCAAGGCACAGGCGGAAGCTGCTGCGGAAGCCGAGGATGAGGCAGAGGAAACAGCAGAAGACGCTGAGTAATTCCGGGTCGTCTGACTACTACATGTAAAACCAAACACCCACAGGTTTGTTCATACGGAACAGATTTGTGGGTGTTTTTTTGAAAAAAAAGAAAAAACTTGCCCCCTTTTATGGCGCTCAGTTGTTTTGTTGGTGAAGGAGGTAAAAACATGACACATACAGAGGTAATAAAAAAATATTCACATTATATTGAACAATCATATTATATTGAACATCCATATCTCTATACTGGAGAAGCAATTGTTGTAACCACGCCAGCCGCGCCGCCGTCTACTTCTTGCTGCGATCGAGGTGGGCGAGAGGGTTGCTCTCTATCGCGGACTTCACCTGTGCGTTGGACAGATGCGTGTAGATTTCAGTGGTGCCTAAGTTCTCGTGTCCTAAGATGTCCTTCAATACACGGGTGTCTACGCCGCCTTGCTGATACATCAGTGTCGCGGCGGTGTGGCGCAGTTTGTGTACCGAAAATCCTTCGTCCATGTTGATTCCTTTCAAATATTTTTTCACAAGCCATTGCACGGTCTTGGGGGAGATGCGGCGCTTGTTGCGGCTGATGAAAAGCGCGTTGCGGTCTGAATACACGATACCGTCTACTGGACGTACTTTTCTATACGCTTCAATCGAATTAATGCAAGCTTCGTTCAGGTAAACCATGCGTTGTTTGTTGCCTTTGCCTGTGATCACAAGCGTGTTGTCCGAGCGTATGTCGTTGTAATTGATGCCTACAAGCTCTGAGAGACGCATGCCGCAGTTCAGGAATAATGTTAGTATGCAGTAGTCGCGCTCCTTGTACGGACCGTCTACGCTCTCTAAAAGGTCAATGCTTTGCTCCAGATCAAGATACTTCGGCAGACGTTTTGGCAGCTTCGGATTGCTAAGCTCTTCCACGGGATTCGTCTTGATTTTGCCTGTCACCGTGTAGAGATATTTGTAGAAGGAACGCAGTGATGAGCATTTGCGTGACCTTGTGTTATTGTTGTTGCCACGCACTGTCTTTAAAAAGTTCATGTACTCAAAGACTTCTGTAAGGCTCACCGACTCAATCATTTCAAGCGTTACATCATCAATTGGTATCTTTTCAAATTCTTCGTCTTTTGAAACAAGTCCGCGTGACAGCTTCAAGTATCGGAAGAATGAACGCAAGTCTATGAAATATCCTTCAACTGTCTTTTCTGATTTGCCTTTGATCGTCTCCATGTATCCGAAATATTCTCTCAATATCGTCGGACACTCATTCATATAATCCATTCGCATGGCTTCATTTACACTCCTTTTTATGTAAAAATCCGTGCCTATCGGCTTTGTTCAACTTCGCTTCAGGGTAACGATTTATCATAATTGCACTTGCTCTGTGTTATATAAATTCTCCTTTATAGCAAAATATCCGGACGGAGGGCTTTTGCCCTCCCCTCAATTATACTAAATATTCATTTAGTATAATTTTATTATAAAGGAAACGGGGGCATTTGTCAAGTCCCCTACTGTCTTTTGAAATAAAACGAGAATCCGAATAATAATTGATTCTTTTTTCCTTAACATACTTGCAATATTATATGAAACCTACTATAATAATGATAAAAAAAGTGAAAGTGGGAGAAAATGTTATGGCGAAAACGGACAATGAAGCAAAAAATTTTCAACAACTCCGTGAGGAATGGATGGGTGCAGGTAAATCTGATAATATTAATTACTGTATGCCGGTAAATATTGGCGTTCTCGCGCAGAATGTAGTTACATTTGACGAAAGCAGGCTGACAGCCGCGGTGGAAGAAATAATGAAACAGCTTGGCCGTTGGTTCGGTAGGTTTACATCCGGCAGCAAAACGTCAAGCCACAATCAATTAATTGTGATGACGCCGGGCGGCAATCGGGTGGCCGGTTATATTACCACCCTGCTCCAGGAGCGTTACGGCGCGAAACTGGTATATTCCTCTGAAAAAGAGATGAAAGAATACTGTTGGGTTACTATCACCGCGTGGGATGGTATCACAGATACCGAGAGTGCGGTTTATACGGCCATCAGAAATATTTTGAGCACGGCCGATACACCGTCCCAAGATTATCGACTCCGATTTCCGGAAAACCGTCCGATTTTTCAGATTGTGCTGCCGGACGACAGCCAAGGCACGTTGCCGTCCATCAATTATGAGGTACGCGAAATTTATCCTCATATGTTGGAAACGATTAATGACAATGAGCCGTGGTTCAGCCGCAGTCGATATATTGATCAGAATTGGTGGAAAAAACACAAAGACGACAAGCGCAGAAACTTCAAAGCAAGCGCGTTAAAAATCAAGAAATTCAATCGGCAAATCATTGCTTTCAGCCAAAAAGTAGACCAACAGACAGACAATATTTATGATCTTCTTCCGTGGCATCATCAGGATCATAAGTGGCTTCCCGATTATGTCAATATCGCCAACCTGCGCGAAATTTACTATGATCTGATTTCCATGAAAGCGCAGAAAACGCAGAATCTGCAAAACAGAATTCTGATGACGCTGGCCGTTATCGCGTTTGGCTTTTTCTCGGCCTATTCTGATCTGACAGACGATTATTGGCTATTGGTTGCGTATCTTGTCTTTATTGTCGCAGCGTATCTTTTCTACTGGATCTTTGTGAAAAGTGTCAACGCGCATAACGATTATTTGGAATTTCGTTCCTTAGCTGAGGGAATGCGTGTGCAGTGTTATTGGTATGCCGCTAATATCAATGAATGCGTCGGCTCCAATTATACTGTGAAATTTCAGAAAGATATGTTTTGGGCAGCGCAGGCGTTTAGAGCGTGGTATGTAACGGATTATCTGATGAAGAATAATACTGACGGCTCGTCCTATCTGGAGGCACAACCCATGCCCTCTTATCACCCGGAAAACGACTATATCAAAACCGAATGGCTGGGGACGCTTTTGAAAAAAGATGAAAGCGGAAAATATGTGACCGATCTTCCGGCTGGCTGTCCTTCCAATCCTCCGGAACAGCTTGGTTTTTTTACCAGTCGAATCAGCAGGTTTTCGGTAAAGAACCGCCATTCCAAGCAAATCACCCTTGGCTTTACCGTTTTCGCCATTATCCTTTCAGTTGTATTGGCCTTTTGCATCCGGCATTTTGATTTTGGTCATGAAAATTGGTTTGTCTTTGCCATTGGTATTATCAATATTCTGACGATTATCGTCACCACCAACAACCAACTTAATGCCTATCAGGAACTGGCGTCAAAATATTCCTACTGTCAATTTCTGGCGCAAAAAGCGGTACAGGATTATGACGTCGATAACAGTAAGGCAACGGAAATCTTTAAACAGTTTGGTATTGAAGCCTTGGAGGAAAATGCCGAGTGGCTGATGATCAAAAACGACCGCGAACCCGCTGTTCCATCCAATTGATGATTTCTTCATCCGCCCAAAAATGCAGAAAAACCGCGCTTGGCACGATAGGTTTTTCTGCATTTTTTGTTTTTGCGGAACAACAAAACCACCAGTCATTCGATAAAAGAAAATGACTGGTGGTTCGTCTATCATTCCGGTTACCTTTGGCTACCTGACCTTGGAACCTGCGTTAAAGGCTCGTCAGGTAATCAGACACTTTTAATCTGTGCTTTCTCCCCTGCCTTGATCAATCGGACAATTGCCGGGCTAAGAATGATATTGACAGCCAGCTCAATAAGGAAATTGACGCCCACCAGACCAAAAATCATGTAGCCAAACACATGGCTGCCAAAACCAAGCGCCTCTGCCCAACCTTTGACAGTGTCAAGGAAGAATACCGAGCAGCCCAGCAGGAACGTGCCCGTGTTGACCACAGGGCAGGTTAAAGCGGCCAGTGCCACACCTAAGGTGACGCTCTTCTTCTCTACCAGACTGTAGACGAGACCGGCGAGGAAACCTGCCAACGTGCCTTTCAAGAGACACACGATAATCGTACCGGGTACATTGACCGCAAAGAACGCCGCCGCATCGAGCAGCGTCATGCAGCCGAATACGAAACCGAGCCATGCGCCTGCGGCTCTGCCGTATAGCGCTGCCCCGATCACAATGGGTACCAGGCTGAGTGTGATGGAGAAGGCTCCGAAACGGATGCCTCCGCCGATGAGCTGAAGCACAACGACAATGGCTGTGATCAGCGCGACGCCAACGAGTTTCTTGGTGTCAACTTTCTTCATAAAAATTACCTCCTGCTGCCGTTCTTTTTAAATAAAGATACAGCGCATAATAAAATTATATTGAAAGCGGAAAATACCCGCCTGCAATAGCAAAATAATGTTTTATTATATTATTTGTTTTTCTTGTTCTTTTCATACAGGATCTTCAAGCCGTCCAGAACCAGATTTTCATCCAGAATGAAATCACGCTTGCAGTTGCGGATAATGTCTGCGGAAAAGCCTCCCGTGGCAACAGCCGTCACGGGCATTCCGAGTTCCTCCTCTACCCTATCGAGCATTCCGTCCAAAAGCGATGCGGCGCCAAGAATCAAACCCGACTGCATGCATTCGATCGTATTGCGACCGATCACACGCTTTTGTGTACCATAACTGATCTGCGGCAGAAGCGCCGCATTGTTCACTAACGCCATGAGCGAGGTGCGGATGCCGGGATAGATAATGCCGCCGATCATCTTTCCGTCCTTGTCAATGACAAAAATCGTGCTCGCCGTTCCCAGATCGCAGACAGCATTGGGTAACGGATACTTGTGCAAGGCCGACACAGAGGCCGCCAGCAGATCAGCACCCAATTCGGCCGGGTCATTGATGGCGATGTTCAGCCCTGTTTTAATACCGGGACCGACAATGAGAGGCTCAACCCCTACGGTCTTTTGGATAGCGTCACAAATGGCATGCGTTACGGCAGGCGTTACAGAAGAAACAATCGCACCGTCAAGCTGTGTTCTGTCACAGCTATAAAGATTGAAAATTCCCATCAGTTCCACAGCATATTGATCGCCGGTGCGGTTAGGGTCGGTAGCGATACGCGCCGTAAAATTTAAATTGTCACCGTCATACACGCCAACGGTAATGTTGGTATTTCCAATGTCTACAGCCAAAAGCATTCTGCTGCCCCCTCATTCATTTAACATTTTTCTGACAACCTCATCAAGCTATGGTCTTTGTGCAGTGTCTCGATATCACAATGTCACTTATTCATAGCCTATATTTTACACGCAACACGGTGTAATGTCAAGAATTATTTCGACATTTATCCGATTCATTTTTAATGTTTCCTGCGTCCGATAAGGAAACGGGCAACGTCTTCGGGAGAATTCGCGATCTGCTCTGCTCCCGCGTTCTCAAGTTCTTCCCTGCTGCCGAAGCCATAGGTGACACCGATGGAATGCACTCCCGCTTTTGCAGCGCCCGCGACGTCGTAAAAGCGGTCACCTATCATAACAACCCCGTTTTTATCTGTAAAGCTAACTTGCTTCATAGCGTACTCAATCAATTCAACCTTGTCGCTGCGACTGCCATCAAGATTAGCGCCGCACACCGCGTCAAAATAGTGTCTTAGCCCCGAAAATCCAAGGATTTTTTCCGCCATAACCTGCGGCTTGGAAGTGGCAAGACATATTGTAAAGCTATTTTGCTTCAAAGACTTCAGTAAGTCTTCTATGCCGTCATACAGGCGAACCTGGTAAATTCCTTCTGCGTTGTAGTGTTCGCGGTAAATTCGTACCGCCTCACTGACCTGCTCGCCTTCCAATCCAAAAAAATCATGGTAGCTGATGTAAAGAGAAGGTCCCAGCACTTTGTTCAGTTCGCTGTCATCTTTTACGGTTATACCAAAGTGTTCCAGCCCGCGTTTGTAGCACGATATTATGCCCTTGGATGAATCAAAAAGAGTTCCGTCCAGATCAAACAACACGCAGCGAATCGCATTCATCGCAGACATCCTCTCTTTTTCGCTCTTTCGTTGAACCGTGCCAGAGAAACCGCTACACGATGATGAGTGGCTTCTCCTATGGTTCCCATGCAGTCACTTGCAATAATCTCAAAATAAAACTGTCCGTCTGAGCGTTCCAGAAGCGTAGCCGTTGCGCGCACCTCGCCGCCTGCGACTGTCGGCGCGACATGGGTGGTGTTGAGCATGACGCCCACCGACGTATACCCCTCCGGCAGATACCGGGCGGCCAGTTCCTTGGCGGCCTGCTCCATCAGGGAAACCATCATACCGATGGCATAGGTATCCGTATCGCCGCATCCGAGACTGGTTTCCAGCATTTCATCTGTGACGACGCTGGAGACGGTATGTGTTTCGGGATCAAATTCCATATGTTCTCCTTTCTTTGCTAAATTCTTATTACTGTATGTAGTCTGCTGTCAAGTGATTTGAATTAACACCGTCCTGCAAAATCGCCTGCTTCAATATCTCAATCGAATCAAATTTGCACTCATCCCGCATAAAACTGACAAGGCTGACGCGAACCAATTGCCCGTACAAATCGCCCGAAAAATCGGGAATCCATGTTTCGCTGAGCGGCTGATGCCATCCAACGGTCGGTTTAACGCCGATATTGGTTACGGAAGAATAGCGCCTGTCCCCTATTTCGGTCACGGATGCGTAAACGCCATAGCGCGGAATCAGGAAATGATCGGGAAAATACTGATTAATGGTGGGGGTACCGAGTTGTCGCCCGAGCTGTCGCCCGTGTACAACCTCCAGCCGATAACTGAAAAGCCGTCCCAGCATGTGCGCCGCCCGCTGGGCCTCTCCGTCTTGCAGCGCCGCCTTGATGCGGGAGGAAGAAATCATGGTTCCCTCAAAGTTGACAGGCGGCACCACCCGGCATGTTACTCCGTATTGCTCACACAGCAACTGTAGTGTCCCGGTATGGCCGGATGCTCCTTTGCCGAAGCGAAAATTCTCGCCGCAAACCAGACAATGGGCATCAAGCCGATCAAGCAGGATATTCTTAAAAAACTCCTCCGGCGAAAGATGCCGGACCGATTCAAACGGAGGAACAATCAGATGATTCACTCCCAGACGGGTCATACATTCGCACTTGTCTTCCAATGAAAGCAGTCGTTTTCCGTTCTGTTTATAGGGCATTTCATCATCAAAAGAGAAAACGCAACTGTCAAGCACTTTCTCTTGACAATTGCACGCGGCTTGAATCACCGCCGCATGTCCCAGATGAACGCCGTCAAAACACCCCAGCGCGATGGATGTCCTTTTTAATTGTGGGATGTCTCTGTAAATGTTCATGATGCATTCGCTCCGTTAATCCTTTTCACTTTGTTAGAACCGCTTTAACACTCTCAGTTCGTCGTCTTTTTTAACGGCAAGCCCCAGAAATGTCCTGTCGGTGCAAGAATATACACGATAGACCGAATTTGGCTCGTATCTATCACTGTCAAGGCGTTGTTCCTGCTCGATGCCGCCGATCACAGGCGGATGGATTCTGTCGAGCGCCAGTCCCGCGCCGTTGTTGAAACGCACCGTCTGGTTGTCCGAGATGTACAGTGCCGGATATGCTTCAAAAATGTGATCCACCGGTATCAATTGATCCGCCAGAATGCCTTCATCTTTGTATTGCTGTGCCTGCTCCAGCGTCATACAGTCGTCTATGGAAATCCCCGAAGCCTCCGTGCGCCGCAGTGATGTCAACACTGCCCCACATCCCAGGCTTTGTCCTATATCGTTGATCAGCGTGCGGATATAGGTTCCTTTGGAACAGGACACCGTCAGAACACCTTGAGCGGCAGCCGGATCGTAAGCATCCAGAGAAATGCGATAGATCGTCACAGGACGCGCCTGCCGCTCCACCTCTACCCCTTGCCGCGCCAGATCGTAGAGCTTTTTTCCGTTGACCGATACCGCGGAATACATCGGCGGTACCTGTAGGATGTCGCCCTGAAAGGACGCCGTTGCTTGCCGCAGCACCGATTCTTCTGTATGTACCTCGCTGCGTGACAGCACTTTGCCTGTGATATCCTGTGTGTCGGTCGTCAGTCCCAATTGAAAGCCTGCCACATAGGTCTTGTCGTGCGACGGAATCCAATCCAGCGCTCTTGTAGCAGACCCTATCAGAATGGGAAGCACTCCCGTTGCCATCGGGTCGAGCGTGCCGGAGTGTCCCACTTTTTTGGTGCGGAGCATTCCCCTGACCACTGCGCAAACGTCAAACGATGTAAAATCCTGCGGCTTGTCAATCAGCAGCAGTCCGTTGACGGCGCTGTTTTGCCACCCCATCGTTATTCACCTCGCTTTTGCCGAAAAGCTTTTTTACTTTCCAATATCTTAATGTGGAAAGTAAACTAGCTTTTCAGCTTAACTGTAGTCACTGATATTGCAGCAATTCCTTTGCTGCATCAATAAGCTGCTTCTTTGCGTCTTCATAGGAAGCATTGAATTTGCAGCCGGCTGCTGCCGCGTGTCCGCCGCCGCCGAATCTGCCGCAGAGTGTGGCGGCGTTGAGCTTTTCATCCGAACGCACCGAAATCTTCCAGCCGTCATCTGTTTCCCGCATGGTAATGCCGCAGTCCACCCCGCTGATGATCCGCGGGATATTGGAAATGCCGTCGGTGTCCTCCGGAAGAGCACCTGATGCTTCCATCATGGCTTTGGTAATGGTAATGACAGCGCAGCGATTGTCACAGAAATATTCCAGTGTGGCAAGCGATTGCTTTTTCAGTTCCATCTTAGCCTTGGTTTCCTCATCAATCAGCTTGTAGTTGATCTTAGCGCATTCCGCGCCGCACTTCATCAGTTCAATGGCAATCAGGTGTGTCTGCTCTGTGACATTGCTGTATTTGAAGCAGCCAGTGTCAGTGGAAAGAGCCGCAAACAAGTCGTTGGCAATGGATTGGTCAATGACAACGCCCATTGCGCTCAGAAGCTGCCAGATAATCTCCGCTGTGGCGGCTGCGTGTTGATCTACCATCTTGACAGGCGCAGAAATGGAATTGTCAATGTGATGATCAATGCACACGTCAATTTTGTTCTCGTACGTTTCTTTTAATTTGCCCATGAGGTGCGGCGCGGCAATATCGACGGTCACAAAATGCTGCGCCTCCAATGCCTGCGGCTCGATTCCGTCAAACAGAAAGGCGTATTTGTCCGGGATTGCGTCGGCGCACACCACATTCGCTTTTTTACCAAGGAAGCGCAGTCCGCGGCAAAGTGCGGACGAACATCCCAAAGTATCGCCGTCGGGCGCTCTGTGGGAGATAATTTCCACGTTGTCCAGATTCATCAGCGCCTTAGCCGTCTTGACAAGGCTGTCTCTGTAGCTTTTGTCGTCTGCTTTTCCGCAGATTTTTAACGCGTTTGTTGCTCTCTTTTTTACTGAAGCCATAAAATACACACTCCAATCTAAAATATGAAAATATAACATTTTGGACTTTTCGACATACGCCAAAAAGTCCAAAATTTCACATGTTATTCATCGGATTCCGTGTCAGAGTCAGCATTCTCCTCGGAGGCTTCGAGATGAAGCCCTTTGAGAATCTGATTGATCTCCGCGCTGTACGCGATAGAGTTGTCAGCGATAAAGCGCAGCTCAGGGACATGGCGCAACTTAAGCGCCGCTCCTAATTCATGGCGGATATACCCCTGTGCGGACTTGAGTCCCTTGACGGATTCCTTTGTTTTTTCTTCGCCCTCGATGGTGCTGACATGAACCGTTGCATAGGACAGATCATTGGTCACATCCACCCGCAGAACGGTGATCATACTGCTGATACGAGGGTCTTTCAGGGTTCTGAATATCGCGGACAGCTCTCGTTTGATGTCTTCGCTGATTCGGTTGATTCTGTGTCCTGCCATGTGTCAAAAATCCCCTTTGAACAATTAGTCTCTGTATTCTTCGATCAGGAACGCCTCGAGCATGTCGCCTTCCTTGATGTCATTGTAGCGCTCCAGCGTGATACCGCATTCGTAGCCCTCCGCGACTTCCTTCTGGTCATCCTTGAAACGCTTGAGCGAAGCGATCTTATCCTCCGCCAGCACGATGCCGTCACGCACCACGCGCACCTGCGCGTTGCGCTGAATCTTGCCGTGTGTCACATAGCTGCCCGCGACAATGCCTACGCCGGTGATCTTGTAGACCATGCGGATTTCCGCTTTGCCGAGTTCCACCACACGGGTCTTGGGAGCCAGCATCCCCTTCATCGCGTCCTGAATTTCCTCGATGCAGTCGTAGATAATGCGATAGAGACGCATATCCACACCTTGCCGCTTGGCGTATTCCTCCGCCACCGGGTCGGGACGGACGTTGAAGCCCACGATGATGGCCTGCGAGGCGTCCGCGAGCATAACGTCGGATTCGCTGATGGCGCCGACCGCACCGTGAATGACGTTGACGCGCACTTCTTCATTGCTGAGTTTGACAAGCGACTGTCTGACAGCTTCCACGGAACCCTGCACATCGGCTTTGATGATGATTTTGAGTTCTTTCATCTCGCCCTCCTGCATCTGGCTGAACAGATTGTCGAGGGTAACCTGTGTACGCTGCTTGAAGATTTCGTCCTTGATCTTCTGTTTTCTCTGCTCGACCAGTTCTCTGGCGAGACGCTCGTCGGAAACCGAGTCGAATATGTCGCCGCCGGTCGGTGCTTCATCCAGACCTGTGATTTCCACCGGAATGGAGGGACCGGCGGAATCGACCCGCTCGCCCTTATCGTTAACCATCGCGCGCACGCGGCCGACCGAGGTGCCTGCCACGATGATATCGCCCGTGTGAAGCGTACCGTTCTGCACCAGCACGGTGGCGACAGGGCCTCTTCCCTTGTCAAGACGGGCTTCGATGACCGTACCCTTGGCGGAACGGTCGGGATTGGCACGCAGTTCCATCACGTCGGAAAGGATGATGATATTCTCCAGCAGATCATCCAGACCTTCGCGGGTCTTGGCGGAAACCGGCACGCAGATGACGTCGCCGCCCCATTCTTCAGGAACCAGTTCGTATTCGGTGAGCTGCTGCTTGATCGCGTCGGGATTCGCGCCCATCTTATCCATCTTGTTGATGGCCACAATGATCTGCACATTCGCCGCTTTGGCGTGATTGATGGCTTCCACGGTCTGCGGCATGATGCCGTCGTCCGCCGCGACCACCAGAATGGCAATATCTGTTACCTGTGCGCCTCTGGCACGCATGGTGGTGAAAGCCTCATGACCGGGCGTGTCGAGGAATGTAATTTCGCGGTCGCCGATGGATACTCTGTAAGCGCCGATGTGCTGCGTGATGCCGCCCGCTTCGGTGTCAGTGACATGAGAGGTACGAATGGCGTCGAGCAGGGATGTCTTGCCGTGGTCGACGTGACCCATGACAACCACAACCGGGCTTCTGGGAACGAGCTTTTCGTCGGTATCCTCGCTGTCGTCGATGATTCTTTCCTCGATAGTCACCACGACTTCCTTTTCCACCTTGGCATGGCATTCCTCTGCCACGAGATAAGCGGTGTCAAAGTCGATCACATCGTTGATCGTGACCATCATGCCCATGAGCATGAGCTTCTTGATGACTTCCGAGGCCGTCACTTTCAGACGGAGAGCGAGTTCGCCCACGGTGATTTCGTCGGGAACCGTGATAGTGATCGGCTTGCTCTTGCGCTCCTTTTCAATGCGGCGCATGCGCTCGGCTTCGGTTTCTTTCTTGCCGCCCTTTTTCTTGCGGTAATCCTGCGACTTCTGGTGCAGCTTCTGCTTGTTGACGGTGGATTCGTTGCGGCGGCCAAATTCCTTCTCCATCGCCATATCGTCGTAGCGGGTGTTGTATTTGTCCGCATTCAGCTCCGTGGTGCGGGTATCGACAATGCGGGTTGTCGGCGGCTCCACGCGTCTGGGCTGCTGAGAGGCGTTCTTCTGCTTCTGGGGCTGCTGGAATTTCGGGTCAATAGGCTTGTTGGTAGCCGCCTTGACAGGCGCTTTAACGGCAGGTTTCTGCACAACGGGCTGCGGCTTGACGGAAGCGTTCTTCGACGGTGCGTTGGACGCGGCTGCCTGCTGCTGTCTGGGCTGCTGTGCGCGGTCGCGGTCACGGCGCTGCGCATCCTGCGACGGTGAACCGTTTCTGCGGTCGCGGCTATCCTTGCCGCTGTCTCTGGCGTCCTTCTTTTTCTCACCGGCACGCGGCTGGGGTTTGATCTGAATCTGTCCGATGACCGCCGCGCGCTGTCCCACGGTAGAGGCCGGTGTTTTGACCTGAACGGCAGGCTTTTCGGCTTTTACCGGGACTTTTGCCGCCGGCTCTTTCGCGGCTGGTTCGCTCTTGACAGCGGGCTTGCTGTCGGCTTTGTCCTGTTTTTCCGTTGTCTGCGGCTTTGCCTTTTCGGGTTTCTTTTCGGGCGTTACCGTTTTAACCTCTGCCTTTTCCTTTTTAACAGGCCTTTCCTCTTTGGATTTGGACTTTTCTGTGGCGGCTGAGGATGCTTTGGGTTCCGGTTTTACCGCTGCTTTAATCGGTTCGGCGGACTTGGGCGTTTCCGCTTTAGGCGCAGGGGCTTTTTCGGCTTCCACCTTTTTGACTTCGGCTTTTTTGGGCGCCTCCGCCGCAGTTTCCGTCGTTTTCTTTTCCTCCGTCTTTTTAGGTTCTTCCGCTTTTACTTCGTTTCTGATCGGCTTGTTTTCCTCGATCACCACTTCGGAAACTTCCATTCTCTTGGCCTGTGACAGAAACGCGTCAAAATTCTCGACAGAATGCTCCTTGGTAATGAGTTCATATGCCATATCCAATTCGTCGCCCTCGAGCATGGTGGTGGTAGTGTACTTCTTGTTCGGATCACCGTTCTTTTTCAGAAGCTCTACCAAAACCTTGCCCGTCATGCCCATATCTTTTGCCAACTGGCTCACTTTATACTTAACCTTAATCAAATATTATTCCTCCCCGTGATCTGCTTCCATCAAAAGTTTTGCCTTTTGAGCGAATCCTTTATCATTGATTGAAATGATTTTAACGCTCTTGCCGATTGCACCGCCCAATTCGTCCTGCGAGCAGGCAATGGGAACAACGTCTGTTTTGTGATTGATTTTGTAATTCAGCTCCTTTAAGGTCTTTGGTGAAATATCAGCGGTGGTCAGAATCATGCAGCTTTCGCCCGATTCCGCGCTCTCCGCCGCAGCGTCAAAGCCAAGTGACAGCTTCCCTGCCCGACGCATCAGCCCGAGCAGTGAAAGCAGTTGTTTATTCATCTGCGGCAATCCCCCTCATCAATTCATCATATACTTCGTCAGGAATCTGCATGGAAAAGGATTTTTCCAGCCGCCTGCCCTTTTTGGCTTTTTTCAGGCACTCCGTATCATGACATATATACGCGCCGCGGCCGTTTTTCTTTCCCGTCAGATCCACACTCAGTTGACCTTCAGGGTCGCGTACCACGCGAACCAGCTCTTTTTTCGGTTTTTCGGTGCCGCAGCCGATACATGTCCTCATCGGAATTTTTTTCTGTTTTTGCTGCACGGCTGTTCTCTCCTTTCCTTGTCTTTGTGTCGGCGCCGCTTGGCACGGCTGCTTTCACGCCCGATCCCCAGGATTATTCTTCTTCGGAAATATTTTCCTCAGTTTCGGCGTTCTCCGCCTCTTCGGAGGTTTCTGCTTCCGTTTCAGACGTTTCTTCCTCCGTCTCCGCATCCTCTGTCGTGTCTGTCACGTTGCACGTTTCTGCTTCTGCGGCTTCTTCTGCCGTATCGGCGGTTACTTCTTCCTCGTCCCACACTTCTTCTCCTGCGGCTTCCGCCTCGGCTGCCATTTCTTCTTCGGACCGGATGTCAATTTTCCATCCCGTCAGTCTGGCGGCAAGGCGAACATTCTGTCCCTTGTTGCCGATAGCGAGAGACTGCTGGCTGGCCGGAACGGTGACGCGGCAGGATTTCGCGTTTTCGTCGATGATTTCCACACTGGTCACTGTGGCCGGAGAAAGCGCCTTGGCGATAAATTCGGAAAGATCCTCGCTGTATTTGATGATGTCGATTTTCTCTCCGCCGAGTTCCTCCACGATCTTGCCCACACGGGAACCGCGGGGACCGATGCAGGCGCCTACCGGATCGACGTTTTCATCGTTGCTCCAGACAGCAATCTTGGTTCTGCTGCCGGCCTCTCTGGACACCGACTTGATCTGCACGGTGCCGTCAAAGATTTCGGGAACCTCGGTTTCAAACAGGCGCTTGACCATGCCGGGATGGGTTCTGGAAATGGTGGTGCGGGGTTCTCTGTCGCCGATCTTGACGTCCGCCACATAGACCTTGATCATGTCGCCCACTTCAAAATGCTCGTTTTCCACCTGTTCGTTGCGGGTGAGCACCACGTCATGGTCGTTGATCTTGACGATAATATCGCCGGTTTCGGGATTGATGCGATCCACCGTCGCGGTGACAAGCTCCTGATGGCGGCTCTGGAATTCCTCCGCTACCTGCCCCTTTTCCACATCACGGATGCCCTGATGGATGATGTGCTTGGCCGTCTGCGCGGCGATGCGTCCGAACTCCTTGGGGTCCTGCTTGAGCGCCACAATCGAGCCGATTTCCGCCAGCGGATCGTTTTTGAGCGCGGTTTCGAGAAGCACCTCGCGGCCGCTGTCCACCACTTCTTCCACGACCTTTTTGCGGATGAATACCGAGAACACCTTGCTTTCCGGATCAATGCGAATCTGAATGTCATCGTTGCCGTTGTTGCTCTTTTTCAGAGCGATCCGAATGGCATTGGTGATTTTTTCTATCATGTAATCGGTAGGAATATTCATTTCCTTTTCCAAAAGAGCAAGTGCCTGGAAAATATTTTCCTCATTCTTTTTTGCTCTGCTTTTCGCCATTGATAGTACCTCCAAATGTGATTAGTCTTCTGTGTCGGCTGTCAGATCGTCGTAATCCTCGCAGTCGTAGAGCTTTACCGAAACAGCGTCTTTTTTGCTGACGGCAAATTCCGTGCCGTCCAGATCCGCGAGCAGGATGCTGTCGCCGCTGAGTCCGACCAGTTGCGCGATAATTTCCTTTTCGCCGTCGGGGGTGGGACGGTAGAGATTGACCGCTACGTCTCTGCCCTTCATGGCTTCAAAATGCTCCGGTCGGGTCAGCTCGCGCTCGATGCCGGGAGAAGACACCTCAAGAAAATAAGCCTGACTAATGGGATCGGCTTCGTCGAGCGGATCGTTGATCGCTCTGCTCATGGCTTCACAGTCATCGAGCGTGACGCCGCCTTCCTTGTCAATGAAAATGCGCAGATACCAAGAGGCGCCTTCCTTGACAAATCGAACGTCCCATAAAATCAGACCCAATTGCTCCGCGATCGGCTGTGCGATTTTGGTCACCGCCGCCACGGTATTGTTTCCATGATTTTTACCTGCCAAATACATACACCTCCTGATATACAAACAAAAGAGTGGGTCGCCCCACTCTTTTATCCTTTCTACCATAATCTTGTATATAATCATATCATAAAACTTTTTAATTTACAAGATGTTTCATATTTTTCTCTTTTTTGTTCAACTAAAGTCCTGCAAATGGCCTGATTCCTTGTGCAATATTTCCATGAAGCCGCCTGAAATACCATGATTTACAGTTGTTTGGCGTTCTCTAAAAGCTGGTTGAGCCATGTCGCGGTGACCGTATTGATCGGCTGATCGCCCCAGACAACGGCATATTCGCGGTCGGAAGCGCGATAAAAACGGATGGTGTCACTCTTTCTCTGATAGTTGTCAAAGTATTGGATGGTCAGCGTGACGGCTGCTTTTGCCTTGGGCTGTCCGACATTCCATTGCTGAATCACGCTGTCGTTCATCTGCTTGACAAAATTGGTATAGAGCGAATATCCGATCTCTTTGTCGTTGGCTTTGGCGGTATAGGTGTAGATCAGATCGTTTTCCGTCATGGCCTTTTCGTTTTTGCTGCGTGTGACGGACACGTTGACATTGACGTCGGCACTCTTGACCTGGATCCCGCTGATGGCTTCGAGAGAAACCGACAGCGCGCTGACGCTGTAAAGTGTCTGGGGGGAAAGATTGTGCAGGAGGGAGAGCGAGTCGGTGTCCAGCCGATAAACAATGCTTTGTCCCTTGACCATCACATACATCACGCCTTTTTCGGGCTTGCTGCCGTACAGCACGCATTTTTTGCCGTTGCGGACAAAGGAAACCGTCAGCGCGGGGGAAGTCAGTCCGTAAGAACGGAGCTGCTTTTTGGAGGGGTTAAGCGCCGCCACATCGTCCGCCATGAGATAGGTCAGATCATACACCAGCATGGAGGCTGAGGATTTTTTCACAGGCCAGTACACCGGAGAAGTCACCAGATATTCATAGCCGTAATACGGGTCGCTCAGATTGGTGATGTCACTGGGTTGCATGACAAAGCTGCCGTCGAAATTGTCACCGCTCAGCGTGATATTACCGATGGTGATCTGCTTTTTCTCGTCGATGTCCTTGTCATATTCATAAAAAATGTCGTCGCTGAGATAATAGCTGTTGCCCATGAAAAGCGGCGTATCGAGTGTGCAGGCGTAGATATTTTTATCGCCCTTCAGTCGGACGTAATATACATCCTCGTCGTAACCCGGCACATTGCTTCCGGCATAAAACTCATAGGTTTTGCCGGTGGCAAAGGTGGCTTTGACGGTCAGCGTCGGTTTGTCCAGTCCGTAGGTCTTGGCGCTGTAGCCCTCGTCATCGGTGCGGATGATGATATCCTGATAGAGCATCTGCGGCACCGAAAACCAGACGTATTCCATAAAGTTTTCGTTGACGGGGTATCCCTCCAGTTCGCGGAAGGCAACCTGTCCCGACGTTTCGTTGAGATAGGCGGTGTATTCGGCGTTTTCGTTGCGAAAGACAAGCCCCTGCAGGTCTTCCTGCGCTTCATTTACCAGAATACCCGACTGGCGGCCGCTCCCGTCGCTGTCAGACACGTCATGCTCGTGGGTATGCCCCTCTTCCCCGCCGCCGCGCAGCAAGAGCCACAATGCGCCGCCCATCACGACGGTCAGGGCGATCAGCAGCCATAAGTTGCGTCTTTTTTTGCTCACAGTCTGCGCCTCCTGAAATACACGACCAGTCCCGCCAGCAGCACCGCCAGCGGAATCACATAGCCAAAGATGTTGCTGAGGAGGGAAAGCGTCTGCATATCCACGGAGAAATCCACGGAGTACAGCGATTTGGCTTCGATATCCACGTTGTCGGTATCTAGACCGCTGCGCTGGTTAAAGACACTGAGCATCAGATTGTAGTTGCCGTAAATGTCCGAATTGAGAAACTCCGGCGCATACAGGCTGTCGGGCGCGACAATGACGTCGGTGCGCAGCTGTCCCCCGTCGAGCGTATCGCGGAAAGTGGTGGAAGCCGCCATTAGCGTGCGGGTGTCCTTGTCCGCCTCGGTGTACTTCGATTTGTCAAACGCGGTCGAGGCATTGCATACATAAGCGTCGGCGGATGAGGTGAGAATCGCCGCCACATCGGTGCTGCCCTTTTCCTTATACACGAGGTTAAGCGCCACCGCGTTGATGACAGCGGGGTAATTCATGCGGTCAATAAGATTGAGCGTGTAATCGCTTTCCTCCATCTGCGCGGTAAAAGCGCTCATCTGCTTGGAGATCGTGCTGGAAGAATCCCCCTCATACACGATATCCTGTGTGACGGAAATGCCGTATTCCGACAGCAGCGCGTCAAGATTGGGCAGATAGGGCATGACCGACGAGGAAAAGACCAGCAGTGTCTTGTTGCCGCTGGGACTGTTTAAAAACTGATCGAGTTTTTCCGCCTGCGCCTTGTTGATGTCGGTAGTGGGCGCGGCCATCATCACAATATCGGTATTCTGCGGGAAATCCTCCTTGCGGATATCTGTCACCTGCACATCGTAGCCGTTCAATTGGAGCGCCGACACCAGATCGGCGCTGTTGCCGTCCACATTGAGTCCGTCCACAAACGCCACCACCGGGGTTTTGTCCATCGTGACGGTCTTGATCAGGGACGTCATATAGGTTTCGGTGTAGGACTGCGCGACCGCTTCGCTCTGGGTCGTGCTGTCGTAGGCCGTTGTAGTGGCAGTGAGAGCGGGCAGCATTTCAAAAAACGACGTTACCCGTGTGCGCCGCGTCGATTTGACCACCACCGAATAATAATCCAGCACGTCGCTGTATTCGGGAAACTGCATGACATACGCGGGGGTCTTGCTGAGATCGACGTAATTGATGGTGATGTTTTTATTCTGCTGCGCGTACCGCTTGATAATCTCGTGCGCGATGGGAATCTGCCCGTATTCGTCCGAAATCAGCGCGGAGGACTTGCTGCACTGGGCTTCCGTCGCCAGAATGTCAATTTCCACTCGTTCGTTGATACCGCTGAGCAGTTCCTTGGTCGTGTCGGTGAGGGTGTACCGCTGATCCTCGGTCATATCCACACTCATAAAGGAATAGCGCTCGCTCAGCTTCATCACAACGATATTGAGCAGCACCACGAACACAAAGAACACCGCCGTCATCACGGTCGCCATGGTGCCGTGACGGAAACGGCTGCTGGTGCGTATCAGATAAACCGTGCGTCCGACGCGCTCCTTCACGCGCGCCCACCAGGAGCCGCCCGCCTTTGCGGGATGCTTGGGCGGGGCGGCTTTGGCGGGTTTGCCGGAATCGGCAGGTTTGACGGAATCGGCAGGTTTGACGTTTGCCGTCGTCTTTTTTTCGTTTTTCTTCTGATGCAATGCAGACACCTCCTGTCAGCTCCAGCGGCGTTTTTCCAGCACACGCACCGTCAGGAAAATAAACGACGCGGCGATGCTGACAAAAAACGTAATGCTGGAAAAATCGAGTATGCCTTTGGTAAAAGGCGTGTACCGTCCCACAAACGAGATATTGTTGACCAGCGCGACCACCAGCGCGTTGTCCGTCACCAAAGGGATAACGTCCAATATCACGAAAATGGTTGCAATGGAAAAGGAACCCATCGCCGCCACAAACTGGCTTTCGGTCATGGAGGAGATGAACATACCCACCGAAATAAACGCCGCGCCGAAAAGAGTCGCGCCGAAGATATTGCCGATGACCAGCGGCCACGACGGGGACGCAAAGAAGCAGAACACCAAGGCATAGACCAGTGTGAGCAGCGTGCAGCCGAAATAGACCGTCAGCGCCGACAGGAATTTGCCCATGACCAGCGGCGTGATGTTGACGGGAGATGTCAGCAAAATCTGATCGGTTTTGTACTTGCGCTCCTCGCTGAAGAGCCGCATGGTGAGCAGCGGCAGCATGAGCAGCACGAGATTGAGCATACCCGCGTAAATCTGCGGGAACTCAGAGGATTGTCCCCCCGCGAGCACGGAATTAAAATACATCGCGGAGAAGAAAAGATAGATCGCGCCGAAAAGATATCCCGTGGTGGAACGGAAACAGGCGCTCAGTTCTCTTTTATAAACAGCTTTCACAGTGCGATAATACCCCTTTCCTACTTTTTATTTTTTTGATTCACCAGCGAAATGAAGATATCCTCGAGCGAATACTCGGCGTTTTTCATTTCGACAATCGGGATTTTCCGCGCGGCAAAGGCGAAGAAAAGTTCGGAACGCGCGCTTTCGGACGGCGTGAGCGTGAGAGAATATGCCTTTGTGTCTCCGTCGGCGTCGGTCTTGGAAAAACGCTTGACCGATTTGACCGATTGCAGCGCCGCCTGAATGTCCTTCTCCTCTCCCGCCGCGCGCAGAAGCAGCGTGCGGCCGTCCCCAAGGCTTTCTCCGAGATGCTCGGCCGTGCTGTCGGCAATGAGCCGGCCGTTGTTGAGCACGATAATTCTGCCGCAGACCGCCTGCACTTCGTTGAGAATGTGAGAAGAGAGAATGACGGTGTGCTTTTCGCCCAGCTTTTGAATCAGCGTGCGCATTTCCACGATCTGTTTCGGGTCGAGTCCCACGGTGGGTTCGTCCAGAATCAGCACGGGCGGATTGCCCACCAATGCCTGCGCGATGCCGACGCGCTGGCGGTAGCCCTTGGAAAGATTGCGGATGAGTCTGCCCCTTACCGCCGTAATGCGCGCCAGTTCGCAGATTTCGTTGAAGTGCGCCTCTTTCTTCTGCTTGGCTCCTTTGAGTTCATACACAAAATCCAGATATTCATCCACCGTCATATCGGGATACAGCGGCGGTATTTCGGGCAGATAGCCCAGCCGCTTCTTGGCCTCGGTCGGCTCGTCGAGAATGTCGTAGCCGTCAATGGAAACGCTGCCGGAGGTGGAGGAAAGATAGCCGGTAATGATATTCATCGCCGTGCTTTTTCCCGCGCCGTTTGGCCCGAGAAATCCTACGATCTCCCCTTTTTTGACGGAAAAGCTCACGTCGTCGAGCGCCGTGATGCTGCCGTATTTTTTTGTCAGGTGTCTGACCTTGATCATCGCAACCCCGTCCTTGTTCTTAAAATCATACATCATCAAGAATATCACGTTTGATTGAGAAATATGTGACTTGAATATAAATATAAAATGAAAAATACAGGATTAAGGCAATTCGCTCAGATCAAACGAAGGGACATATTCTTCGCTCGCGGAGGAAAGCTCCTGCCGGAATCCCTCTATTCCCAGATCATCAGCGATATCGCAGATTTTTTGATATTCCCCCTCGTTCAGACGGCGCGCCAGTTCGGGAAAATCCTCTATCCTGCCGCTCGGTGTGTACTGGCTCATCACGCTGACGGATACCCATTGCGGCAACTCGGCGCGAATCCGCCGCAGCGCCGCCACCGAATTGCGGAGATTGCGGGGCAGCACCAGATGCCGCACGATCACGCCGCGCTGCATGATACCGTTTTCCGTCACGCTTTTTCCCGCGGCTTCACACATAAATCGGATGGCCCGCATCGCCGCTTCGGGATAATCCGGCGCGTGGGCATATTTCCGCGCGGTTTCCGGCAGCGCGAATTTGTAATCCGGCAGCCAGACGTCAATCCAATCTGCCAGCGCGCGCAGTGTCTCCACGCGCTCATAGCCGCCGCTGTTCCACACGGTAGGCACATACGGGCGGTAAATGTGCAGCGCCTCGATAATGGCGGGGATGTACTGCGTGCCTGTCACAAAGCTGATGTTGTGCGCCCCCTGCGCTTCCAGATCACGCATGATCTCCGCCAGACCGTCCGGCGTGACAGCCCGACCGCACAGCGAGGATGAAATGGCGTAGTTCTGGCAAAAAACGCAGCCCAGCGTGCAGCCGCTGAAAAAGATCGTACCCGAACCGTGTGTGCCGCTGATGACCGGTTCCTCCCACATATGCAGCGCCGCGCGGGAGATGACCGGGGTGGTGCCGCACCCGCAGAAGCCCTCCCCCCGGATGTCGCCCCGAACCGCGCCGCACAGCCGCGGGCAAAGCTTACATTTTTCCATAGATGTTTCCTCTTCTCTCCTTCTCCTTCTCATTCCATTCCTTAGCCGATTGTAAAAGTTGAAAAACGGCGGAAATACAGGGTCTGGTCAACGGAAAAAGGGCTCTTTTTTCTCCGTTTGGAACAAGGCAAATCGTGATATTGAGCTATTTCCGTATTCGCCCATCCCTGATGTCATCCGTAACTCGTTCCGCTCGTTCGGCTACGCCTCACTCGTGGGGCGCTGCCCCACTCCCCGCTGGTGGCGCTGCCCCCAGACCCCTGCCAGGGAACCAGTCCCCTGGACCCCGCGCTCGCATTCGCTCGCTAATTGCGCTTCGCTTTTTCTTTTTTCTTTTTCTCTCCACTCCTCACTTCCCACTCCCCACTTAATTTACTTTTACAATCGCCTAATCCATTCCGGTCAAAACACGGCAGGCGGCAACGAATGACATTGCCGCCTGCGGGTCTGGTTTATTCATCCGTCGTCTGTTCCGACGGGACATTTTCATCTGACTGCTGTGCCAACGGTTCCGTTTCATTCTCTCCGGCATTCAACCCGGTACTCACAGGAATCGCTGTGCAGCGATGTTCCAATCCGTCATACGTCATCTTAAAAAGATGCGAGATGTTGTATTCCCTTGCACAAAGACCGCAGCGATACCGCGCGTAATGTTTTTTGTTACGGCAGGTATAACGGGTCATGCGCTTGAGATATACATGACATTCAGGACACTCCGTCATAAAGCGGCTCTGCTTGATTCGCTCGTCGTTCAGATCCTGAATGCAATAGGATTTGAAATTCATGCGATCATAAAAAACACGATCTGCTTTTTTGGCAAATTCTTTGTACAATTCCGGCGTAAACAACTTGGCCACACATCTGGCGGTCAGCCGGCTGTCTCCGATCGCGCGGTGAAGCTGGTCTTCTCCGGGAATCACCTCGATCATCTCAGCAAAAGCGGAAAGCCCCACCTGTTTGGCAAGCGAAATCCCCACCGCTTTCTGGCACAAAAGCTGCGCGTCACAATAATGCTTGATGACAAAAATCTCATCGAGCATATGGTAGCGTTCCAGATTTTCATAGAGCACCGTAATATCCGCGTTTCCCCACGAAAGCATGCAATTGTCTTCCGCCGAGCCGATCCATTCTTTCAGGCGATTGAACACGGAGATAAATCTCCCCGCGTTTTTCAGATCTTCATTGGTAATGTGTGTGAGTTCCTTGATTCTTCCACGCAGTTTTTTTGTATGTTTCGGGTTGACGAAAGATTGAAATTCTCCCGTCACATTCATGCTGTCGTCCATCGCGACCGCACCGATTTCAATAATCTCGTTAAAATAACCTTCGGACGTGGTTGCGCCGTTCCATTCGAGATCCATGATAATGTATTTCATACTGTGTTATGTTTCTCATGCCGCCGCGTCAGGTTTCTGTCGGGCCAAGACAAATCCTTTCCGAACAACTCTTTGTTTGTTCTTTTTTGGTACCTTATATTGTACAACAATCATTCGCCAAAATCAACCCTAATATTACATTTCACATTAACAAATATCTTTCCACAAGGTTAAGAAAGGAAAATCAACTATGTTTTATGACAAAAAAATGGTTGATTTTCCATATAATATATGTTACAATGATAAAAAAAGGAGGGGTATTATCGTGAAACTTCGATTGTTGTCCGTTATCGTGGCCTTATCTGTGGCACTGTGTTTGGTATCATGCGGCGGCGACAAAAAGAAATCCGGTTCCGTCAGTTCATCCGACAGCAGTGTGCCGACGCAATCGGGAAGTGAGACCACATCCTCAAAAGAACCGCCCATCGGCAAAGGCGGCGACAAATCGGCTGACGACGACTGGAATCCGTTTGTCATGCAGCGTCAGGTGCTGCTGGACGAGAACTGCATGTGCGGTATAGTGTATCTGGGATATGTGGAAGCGGTTGCCAAGGATCTGGGCGTTGACCGCGAGTATTATCACAACCTGTTCAAAGCGAGCGGTTACGCCAACAGCTTTGACTTCCTGCTTTCGATGCCCGATGATCACTTGGCCAGCACGCCGATCGGACAGGAGCTGTACCTGATTATCCCCTGCGACGAAAACGCGCACGTCGCTGTGAACTATGTGAGTTTTGACGAGAAAAACGATTTTGCTCTCAAAGTCGAAGATATTCTTTACACCAGAGACAACGGCGCGCCTTTCCTGGTCAAGTGTAATTACAGTGACATCTTCCCCGACAGCCAGGTTGTCATTGCTGACAGCCAGGGGCGGATACTGACCTTCAGCCCCACGCTGAGTCTCCGGGACGGACGGGTCAATACAACCGTCGAAGACGGCCAAACGATTTATGATTTTACGGTTTATTCCAATCTTGAAGATTATGAGGAAGACGATGATCATTATAGCAATCCAAATAATCAGGGAGACAAAAGGAGGCGATGATGGTGAGTGCAGGGCAAGGCGGAGGATGACGGTGGGCTGGCGCCCACCTAGGACGACAACGCAGCCATGTGCTCACCAGCGCGCCGAACTTGTCTTTTTGTTTGTTTGGATTGCTATAATTGTCGATTGAAAGTAGACCGCAAAGAATGTCTACTTCTGATTGACAATTAGTATCAATTTTCCTCCCAAAAATCCCCGCCTGTTGCAAAAGCACTTGCAACAGGCGGGGATTTTGCACTATCTCTTGCTCATACGCCTTTCACCAATATCTACAGTTTATTGGAAAAGACTCTGTACTCTGGGATGAGGCTCGTATTTTTTCAGATTCTTCGCAAGCAGGTCAAAATTGGGCTTGCGGGATTTCATATTGTGACAGTCGGTTCCAAATAGAATCGGGTATTCGTCTTTGATCAGTCTTTTGGCGAGTTTCTTAGCCTTCCTCTCTGTAAATGCCGACAGATTCAATTGAAAAATCGCGTCCGGAATACTCAGAATATCGTTGATTTCGCTTTCACTGAAGATATCCACATAGCGGTCAATGTGGGCAATAATAATCTGCATACGGGTTTTGTAAGCAATTTCTTCTACTTCCTCTACCATCCATTTGCGATAACTGGTGGTAAATGGAAACTCAAGCAGCAGGGTGTTCATCTCCGCATTGGCCAACTGCTCAATATCTTCCAATTCGTAAAGATTATGCTCCAGCGCGATTTCAGCGGCAAGAAGAATGCGAGGCATATCCGGATAAGCCCGACTCATGAGCGAATCATAAGCGGCCTGACGGCGTTTGAGAAAAGCACTGACACTCAACTCATGCTTTCTGAAATGGGGGGTGGCAATAATTGTTTTCACACCCTGCGTTTGCTGCGCCTTGATGAGGGCAAAACTCTCGTCAAGATTGGCCGCTCCGTCATCTATGCCAGGCAAAACATGACAATGAAAATCAGTATCATAAAAGTTCATAAGAAAGCACCTCTCATCCTATTTTGCTAAAAAGCAAATGTAATACTAATCTTAGGCTATCTTCCCATTACTTCTTGCTTTGTTCCTTTTTTTTCTTTCTGCTTTCACCATAGCCATAACCATAGCCATAACCATAGCCATATCCGTAACCATATCCGTAATTGCGCAGTTCGGAATCCGCGTCGGTAAGAACAAATCCGATCAGGTTGGCTTTGGCCATGCGGATGGATTTGATGGCTTTGTCTATTTCATAATACTTGGTTTTGTTTTCTCTGGCTGTCATTATGATTCCCGACGCCTTGGACGACAGCGTAAGACAGTCAGCTACCAGATTAACGGGCGACGTATCAATGAAAACAAAATCATATTCATCGCCTTTGGATTTAAGAAAATCAATCATGTATTCGGAACCAAGAAGTTCGGACGGATTGGGCGTAGAAGGTCCGGCCGACAGGAAATCCACACCCGGACGAACATCGCGTACCACCGCATCCTCAAATGATTCAAATCCCATCAACACTTTGGTTAAGCCATGCTTATTGCCCGACTTAAAGCATTTATGAATCGTGGGATTGCGGAGATCGCCGTCCACCAGCAGCACCTTAGCTCCGATCTGTGCCACAGAAATGGCAAGGTTGATCGTCGTCGTCGTCTTTAGTTCATTCATGTTGGGGCTGGTAATCAAAACCACACCGTTATTGACAGTGGACAGAGAAAACATGATGTTGGTACGGATCAGGCTGTATGCGGAGGCAATCGGGAAAGGCGTATCCTGATTGAGCAAAGTAGCTGTCGTAATGATTTTCTCATTTTCGACATTGGTTTTTTTCAGCTTATGGTTCAGGTTGACGTCCTTTTTGGAAATGTTAAGAACTTTGGCAAACCGGAAGAAATCAGGCACACTGCCGAGCACCGGTACGGCATACGTTTCGGTAAGTGATTTTTCGTCGGTAACGGTTGTTTTTAACATGGTTGTGACCGTCGTAAAGGCAACCGCGCCAAGCAAAGCAAGAAACGCTCCAATCACGGTGAATTTGGGAATACTCGGATAACTGGGAGACGTCGGAAGCACCGGCGTGCTTAATACGGAAACAGATCCGGCTCCCACTATGTCTTCCAGCGACTGGGTTGCCACGTCGGTATAGGCTTTACAGATTTTCAATGACTTCTCCGGACTTTCTGTTTCCACGGTTATGCGCAGAATTTCCGTCTCATTGACGGATGAAAAAGTAATAAAACTGAGCAGACGGTTCACCGTCATTTCGTCGTCTTTCAGTTCCTGCATCACCTTATCGGTGACGGAATTGGTTTGAAGCATAACGATATATGTGTCTGCCAATTTCTGAGACGCGTTGATATCCTGAATGTTGACTGTGTTTTCGTCGGCGACACTGACTTCTTTACCGTTTTTATTGGTAACATATAAATCAGAAATAGACTTATATTTGGGAGCAATAACGAAAGAAGACAGCACAAATCCCAGGATGGCTCCTATAAACGTAACGGCTACCAGAGTTTTCCATTGGCGCTTCAAATTATACAGCAATTTCATCCAGTCAATTTCCTCAGCAAACTCGCTGCGCTCCTTGACCGTCACAGGCACAGGCACAGGGGGTTCCACCGTTCTTTCGGCGGTAGCGGACGTCTTTTCTTCCGACATTTCCGCCACACTTTTATAAATAACGGGGATTAATTGCTTGCAGGCCATCATGGTTGTAATCGCAATGGTGCGGTAGATGGAATCATCGCTGATTCTTGCACTTTCAAGAGTCCCTTTTTGAATCGCATCCTGATTCTTTTTCACATTGCTCAGAGAATCGCCCGCCAACGGTTTGCTTTGGGCGAAACGTTCGCTGTTGTCAGACGAAACCGGCGCGCCGACTTGCTCCACCGCCTGACTTTCATCCATTCCGTTTTGATAAACCGCTTTTGTTTCGGATTTCGAGTCAGTCGCCTTGGACGGTGCGCTTTGACGAACTACGCCTGTAATGTTATCAACAGAATCCGCAATTTCACCGATTTCACCGTTGGAGATGGTTTTATACTCCGCTTCCGCCGAATGTTCCGAAGACGAAGAGGCTTTTTTCTTCTCTTCCATCGAAGACTTGCTCTGAGAATTGACGTTGCTTTTACCGGATCCGTTTTTCTTGCGTTTACGAAATGTGTTGAGATACACAGAATTAATCGAAAGATCATCTGCGTTAAATTGGTTGTTATTTGATTTTTCCAAACAAATCCCTCCATCGAATTAATATGTCCACCCCCATAAAAGGAGTTGATCATATTTTTAGAAGTTGATTATTTGTTTATTATAATACATGACGGCCAAAAAGTCAATATATATCGCATAGACAGCATGGAAATCAATTTTCGTTTTTTTCAGAAATTTTTGTATCATTATTAAAAAAATATGACTTTTGCCTTACGGATTTTCTTGTAAAAACTTTTATCATTTAGTTGACATAAAGTCGAAAAGACAGTATAATAAGACAAAATCAAGCGGTTATCGTATGATAATCATAAAATGCAGGAGGTTTGCCCAATGATTTTTGACACCCATGCCCACTACGAAGTCTCCGCCTTTGAGCCGGACCGGGATGAGCTGCTTAACCGGCTCCATCATGAATGCGGCGTATCCTGCATTGTGAATCCGGCCATGCATCTGGAAAGCGCAAAAGCCTGTATCCGACTTGCGGAACAGTATGATTTTATCTATGCGGCGGTGGGACTGCATCCCAATCATGTGGAAAAATGGGACGACAGCCACATCGAACAATACCGCGACATGCTCCGTCACCCCAAGGTGGTGGCAGTCGGTGAAATCGGGCTGGATTATTACAGGAAGCAGGACGACAGAGACTGGCAGAATCATGTCTTTGCCATGCAACTGGAGCTTGCCAGGGAAACCAATATGCCTGTCATCATACATGACCGTGAAGCGCACGGGGATATGTACGAGCATTTGCGGCGCTACCGTCCTGAAGGCGTCATGCACTGCTTCAGCGGCAGCGTGGAACTGGCAAAAGAAACGCTGCGTCTGGGAATGTATATCGGACTCGGCGGTTCTGTCACCTTTGAAAATGCCGTTCGTCCGGTGGAAGTGGCCCAATATGTGCCGCTTGACCGTCTGGTACTGGAAACCGACGCGCCCTATCTTATTCCTACCCCCTGCCGCACCACAAAAAACCGCCGCGAACGCAGCGATTCCTCTATGATTTACGCCGTAGCGCAGTTTATCGCCGGACTGCGCGGCATGGATACGGAGGAACTGCTTTGTATTACAGAAGAAAATGCCCATCGCTTATACCGAATCTGACGGATAATTCACAAATTATCCGATTGTAAATTGAAAGGGTCTATGCTATAATAGTAGGGCTATTTTAATGATATGGGAGCTAATGCAATGTCCGATTTAAAGCAAAGATATCTGACCGCCAAAAAAAATATCCTCGATCGTGAGTTTTCGAGAATGAACGACAGGCAGCGCGTTGCCGTATTCAAGACAAAAGGTCCTCTGCTGATTCTGGCGGGGGCGGGCAGCGGCAAAACCACCGTGCTGGTCAACCGCATAGCCAATATGATCCGCTACGGCGACGGCTACACCACCGACGTCATTCCCAATGGACTGACGGAAAACGAAGTGGCATTTCTGGAAACATTTGCCATGGGTACATTAGCGGAAAAATCCGACGCCGACAAGCAGCGCGCCGTGGAACTGGTCAGCCATTATCCCGCCTTTCCGTGGAAAATCATGGCGATCACCTTTACCAACAAGGCGGCGGGGGAACTTAAAGACCGACTGGTGGCCATGCTGGGCGAAAAGGGCAGTGAGGTCTGGGCTTCCACCTTCCACGCCACCTGCGCCAGAATCCTGCGACGCGACGGCGACCGCCTCGGCTATTCCGGCAAATTCACCATTTATGACACCGACGACAGCAAGCGCATGATGAAGGACGTGATGTCTTATCTGCGCATTGACGATAAAGTGCTGCCCGCCAAAGCCATTCTCGGAGAAATCAGCCGCGCCAAAGAGCAGATGCTCACACCTCAGACCTTTGCCGCGCAGGCAGGCAATGATTTCCGACTGAAAAAAATCGCGGAATGTTACGCCAATTACCAGAAGCGCCTGTCTGACGCCGATGCGATGGATTTTGACGATCTTCTCTTTCAGACCGTCCGGCTGTTTCAGGAGCATCCCGATGTGCTGGAGCATTACCAGAACCGCTTTGACTACATTATGATCGACGAATACCAGGACACCAACCACGCGCAGTATCTGTTTGCCAAAATGCTGTCCGAAAAAAGCGGCAATCTCTGCGTGGTGGGCGACGACGACCAGAGTATTTATAAATTCCGCGGTGCGACCATCGAAAATATTCTCTCCTTTGAAAAGACCTTTCCTGACGCGGAGGTCATCCGTCTGGAGCAGAATTACCGTTCCACACAGAATGTGCTGGACGCGGCCAACGCCGTGATTCGCAACAACACTGAGCGCAAGGGGAAAAACCTCTGGACGGCCAACGGCTCCGGAGAGAAAATCATCCATTATTACGCCCAAAGTGAGTCGGATGAGGCCAGATTTATTGCCGAAACCATCCAGAACAACGTGGCCAGCGGCATGCGTTACGCCGATCACGCGGTGCTGTACCGCATGAACGCACAATCCAACGCCATTGAAAATTACTTTAACCGTGCCGGTATTCCCAGCCGCATTATCGGCGGTCACCGCTTTTACGAGCGCAAGGAAATCAAGGATATGCTGGCTTATCTCTGCGTGATCGAAAACCCTGCCGACGAGATCCGACTGAGACGCATTATCAACGAACCTAAGCGGGGCATCGGTGACAAATCCATCCAGACCGCTTCGGATATTGCCGCCGAACTGGGGCTGAGCATGTTTGACGTGCTGCGGGACGCCGACCAGTACCAGGCGCTTTCCAGAAGCGCGGCAAAGCTCAAAGCGTTCGCGGCTATGGTGGAGGAATTCATGGCGGCGGCCGATCAGGTCAGACTCAATGAACTGCTGGAAATGATTCTGCAAAAAACAGGTTACATAGAAGCGCTGCGTCTTTCGGATGAAAAAGCGGAAGAACGTATTGAAAACATCAACGAACTGGCTTCCAACCTGATTAAATACCAGGAGGAACACGGCGACGAAACCGAACTGGGTTCGTTTCTGGAAGAAGTCGCTCTCATCGCGGACATCGACAATCTCGACAGCGACAGCGACGCGGTGGTCCTGATGACCATGCACTCCGCTAAAGGTCTGGAATTTCCCGCCGTCTTCATGCCCGGCATGGAGGAAGGCATTTTCCCCGGTATGCAGTCGATTCTCAACCCCGACAACATCGAGGAAGAACGCCGTCTTGCCTATGTAGGCATTACCCGCGCCAAACAGCGGCTTTACCTTCTCAATGCCGAAAGCCGCATGCTGTTCGGCAATACCCATCGCAATCGGCTTTCCCGCTTTGTCGAGGAAATACCGGAGGAACTGCTGGAAAAGCTGCCCAAGCAGTCCCGCAAAGAAATCGCCCCCACCCCCCGTCAGTTCGCTCCCCGCAAGCACTTTACCGACACCGAGCTGGCAAGCGCGCAGCAGGAGAAGATTTCCCACACCAAGACCGCTTCCTTCCAGCCGGGAGAACGTGTCCGCCACAAGGTCTTTAAGGACGGCACCATCGTCAAAGTCACTCCCATGGGCAACGATGCGCTGCTCGAAATTGATTTCGACAGCAAGGGACTGAAAAAGATTATGGCCAATTACGCAGGACTCACTAAGCTCTAATTCTTTTCAAGTTTTTTGAGTTGTAAAACCCACCGCAACAAAGAAAAAGATTTTTCCTTCTGCGGTGGGTTTGTTTTTACTCCTGCACCTTTTTGTTGATTTTGTCAATCTTCGCGCGGTAGACAAAATACATCGCCACCCAGATCGAAGCGTAAATGCCGGCGAAAATGCCGATATATTCCAGCACGCCCGCTGCCGAATGATCCATCCAGTGGCAGACATACGCAATCGGAATCATCGTGCAGACGGAAATCAGGAAATTCAGTCCGCTCTGCGCCGCCAGATTCAGCTTTTCGCTCTCCCAGATCACCGACATGGCGGCAAAAATCGCTCCCATCAGACCGCAAAGCACAAATTGCAGCCCTACCGCGGCAATCTCGCTGCCGCAATCGTCCGCCATCGCCGGAACAACTGCTCCGTAATGCCCTTTTGCGAAAGCAAGCGACGCCGCAATCGTAATGGCGTAACCGATCGTTACACCGACGGGAAATCCGATCAAACCTCTTAATAATGCCTTTTTCATAAAGAAATACCGTCCTTTCTCAAATGCCTAAAATGTCCTTGATCTTTGACACATACCGCCGCGAAACATAGGTGGACTCACCGTTTTTCATCTTGACGAGAATGGTTCCCGCAATACTCAGGTCGAAATGTGTCGTCTTTTTCAGATTGATGATTTCGGAGTGGGAAATGCGGGCGAATTTCTGATTTCCCAGCTTTTCTTCCAATTGATATAGCCGCATGCGAATCTGAAAAATCCCCTTGTCCGTTACCGCCAGCACCTTCTGCCCCTCCGCGTAAATCCGATAAATATCATCCGGCTCCAGAATTTCCGCGCTGTCCTCCCGGAACGCGGTGATGATGTCTCCGCTTGGTGATTCGGATAGCTTTTTGACTGCGCTGTTTACCTCGTCCGACAGCACCGCCGTGTAAATCACCGCCAGCGGTTCCTGATACTGTCCGTCAATTTTGATATCTACTTTCATTGGTTTCACCTCCCTGTCTCATTGACACCTGTATTATACATAGGTATCCGGAAGAATACAAGCGATTTTATATACTCGGTATTTTTTTAAGAATAAACGGTTTTTTTATCGCAATAAAAAATACCCCCGTCAGTCCGCTTTTCAACAAAGCGGACTGACGGGGATTTCTAATTTTCAACTCATATGTGCCCGCAATTACTTCTTTGCGGCGTTGTTGATGGCGTTGATAGCAGCCTGTGCTGCCATTTCTGCCTGTGCTGCCTGAGCGGCTGCCCTCTTAGCGAGTTCTTCCTTGGCCTGGGCTTCCTTCTTGGCCTGCTCCGCAGCAGCAACGGCTGCCAGTCTCTCTCTCTCTGCTTCTTCCGCCTTCTTGATGGCTTCCTGCATAAACTGCGCTTCCTGGAGCTTCTGGGTTGCGGCGAGCTTGGCGGCCTCAATAGCTGCCTTGACCTTGGCGGCCGCGATGGCCTCGGCTTCCTCTGCTTTCTTCTCAAAGACAACGGCATTTTCCTTGACGGTATCCGCTACCTTCTTGGCAACCTTGGCTTCCTTAATCTTCTTTCTGGCGTTCTCGGCCTCTTCATCCTCATAAGGAATAGGAAGAATGATGGGTTCCTCTGTCTCATCCTCCACTTCGACTTCCTTTTCCTTTCTTGCTCTCATCTCGGCAAGAATGGCTTCTTCGTCCTCTTCCTCATAAGGAATGGGCAGAACGATCGGGGGAAGATCCTCTTCTTCATCATACGATGTTACAAAAAATTCTGACATGGTGTATTGCCTCCCGTTAATATTGAAAAATGTCACGCAGTCTCAGCGTGAACATCCAATCATTTATATTTATTCTATCATAAAACTGTTTTTTGTGCAATAATCAATTGACTAATTGTTCATTTTTAGACAATCGCACAAAAAATCATCTTATAAATAAACACTATTAGCGCACTTTATACAAAAGTATTCAGTTAAAAACGATGTTGCCATTGTGCAACAGCAACACCGTTTTGATAAATGACAAATCTGTCGCTGAAAACGGATCAGCGAATTAATACATACCGCCCATGCCAGGATCCATCGGTGCCGGAGGCGCCGGGGGTTCGGGCTTGTCGGCCACGAGCGACTCGGTGGTAAGCACCATCGCGGCAACCGAAGCAGCATTCTCAAGAGCGGAACGCGTAACCTTGGTCGGATCCACAATACCGGCGGACAGCATATCGCAATATTCATCCGTCGCAAAATTATAGCCATAACCGGTCTTGTCGGATTTCTTGATGGTGTCGATAATGACGGAACCTTCCAGACCCGCATTCGCGGCAATCTGACGAACCGGCTCTTCGAGCGCTTTCAGAACGATCTTCACACCTGTCTGGATGTCGCCGATGGTCTCGTCTACCAGCGGAGCAACCGCGCTCATGGCGTTGAGCAGCGCTACGCCGCCGCCGGCGACGATGCCTTCTTCGACGGCCGCCTTGGTAGCCGCCAGCGCATCCTCGATGCGGAGCTTCATTTCTTTCATTTCAATTTCGGTAGCAGCGCCGACGCGAATGACAGCTACGCCGCCTGCAAGCTTCGCGAGCCTCTCCTGGAGTTTTTCCTTATCAAAATCGGAGGTTGTCTTTTCAATCTGGGTACGAATCTGAGCGACTCTGGCTGCGATCTCGCTCTTATCGCCTGCACCGTCTACAATGGTGGTGTTTTCCTTGGTGATTTTGACCTGACGTGCCTGACCGAGCTGATCGAACGTCGTCTCGGAAAGCTGGAGACCGATTTCGTCGCTGATGACAGTGCCACCGGTGAGAATAGCGATATCCTGGAGCATCTCCTTGCGTCTGTCGCCAAATCCCGGCGCTTTCACGCACACACAGGTAAAGGTACCGCGCAGCTTGTTGACAATCAACGTGGAGAGTGCGTCACCCTCAACATCCTCCGCGATAATGACGAGCTTCTTGCCCATCTTGACGATCTGCTCAAGCAGCGGCAGAATCTCCTGAATGGAGGAAATCTTCTTATCGGTGATGAGCACCAGCGCGTCGTCGATCACGGCTTCCATCTTGTCGGTATCGGTAACCATATAGGGGGAAATGTAGCCTCTGTCGAACTGCATGCCTTCCACGACGTCAATGTCGGTCTTGGCGGTTTTGCCTTCTTCAACAGTGATCACGCCGTCGGCACTGACCTTTTCCATGGCCTCCGCAATCAACTGACCGATGGTTTCATCAGCGGAAGAAACAGACGCAACCTTTGCGATATCTTCGGATCCGTTGACAACCTTCGCATTGGCAACCACAGCTTCAGAAGCGGCTTCCACAGCCTTGGCGATACCTTTTTTGACAAACATCGGGTTAGCGCCGCCGGTCACGTTCTTCATGCCCTCGCGGATGAGCGCCTGTGCCAGCAGCGTGGCGGTGGTGGTACCGTCGCCGGCCACATCGTTGGTCTTGGTGGCTACTTCCTTGACCAACTGTGCGCCCATGTTTTCAAAGGGATCATCCAGCTCGATTTCCTTGGCGATGGTCACGCCGTCGTTGGTGATGAGGGGAGCACCGAACTTTTTGTCAAGCACGACGTTTCTGCCCTTGGGGCCAAGCGTGATCTTGACAGTATTGGCAAGCTGATCTATACCGGACTGGAGGGACTTGCGTGCGTCCTCTCCGTAAAGAATAATCTTTGACATAATGAATTCCTCCCTGCAAAAATACCAGAAAAATTATTCGCAAACGGCAAGGATATCGCCGATGCGGACGATGACGTACTCTTCGCCGTCGATCTTGACTTCGGTACCCGAATATTTGCTCGTAAGCACCTTATCGCCGGGTTTGACAGTCATTTCGACCTTTTCGCCGTCCACTACGCCGCCGGGGCCTACCGAAATAACCTCGGCTACCTGGGGCTTTTCCTTGGAGGCAGCGGTGAGAATAATACCGGTTGCGGTCGTTTCCTCAGCCTCCACCATCTTGAGCACTACTCTGTCAGAAAGCGGTCTGATTGTCATAATACAAATTCTTCCTTTCATCGCACGGCCATTGCCGTGTAAAAATAGCGAATATCACCGCAGCAGCCGACAACGCGCCACGATGCAAGTGCGTTAGCACTCTCGTTCCCCGAGTGCTAATAAGTATTATAATACGTTTTGCAAAAAAATCAAGTCTTTTTCAAAAGAATCACAGCTATTTTACAATTTTTTCATAATAATGATTCATCTTCACTCTGTATCGTATCTTTAAAAGCTGCCATAATGCTGTCCGCTTCATTTTTACTGATACGCCGTCTGCTTTTTGCGGAGGACTTTTTCTCTCGGCTGACTTTTTCAGACGGTTCTTCCGTCACCGCCGTTTGTTCCGCTTCTGTCAACGACTCTGTTTCCACTGTTTTTGCTGCTGCGACAGCTTTCCAACTGAAATAAACAGTGATCGTGTCGAGTACGATCATGCACGTCAGTATCAACACATGCAGGAAAACATAATTGTTTTTACCGACACGCCATTCCGCGATTCCTGCTGCGACCATACACAGCAGCATCACCAGAACCAGAATCTTGTGAATCAGACGACCCCCTTCGTTTTTTGCCGTCTTTACGATGAATGCCGATGTAATTACCACATAACAGGCCGCGCCGAGAAGCTGAGAAATTTTAAAGACCTGATTGGGACCAAATGTCAACGCATCGGAGCGCAGGCTTTCCATTACCACGGCATTGGTGCCATGAAGAGCCAGCATCAGCAGGGCCGTCACACCGTCCACGCTTTTGTTCTTACCCTTTTTGCGAATGATACAGTAAAACAGGAGACATACCAGCCAGATGACCGTTTCATATCCGCCGTCCAGCCAATAAACCGCCAGCAAATGTATTTTGTCCGTTATTTTGTAAACAGTCAGCGTCTTGAACGGTACTTCATAACCGATTTCAGCCCCTGAAAAATAAGTGGCAAAACGCCCCACCGCAATCGCCAGTGCGCCGCCAACCGCCAGACAGTCGAACAGCTTGCCTAAGCCCCTCATCCTAAACACAATTCCTGTCAGAACAGCGGCAAGAAAAACGCCGAATATCGCTCCATACAGGCCGTAACCTCCGTCTGTAAACCGGAAAATCTGATGGGTGGAGCTGATGTTTCCCACAAACAGACAGTAAAATAGTCTGCTCAAAATCAACCCCAGCGGAACGGCGAATGTTACGACAATAAATACATCGGAAACCTGTTGTTTTTGTGTCTTTCTGAGAATGCAGGCCATCAGTAATCCGGCCAGACATCCCAGAAAGCAAAAGATCGCAAACCAACTCACAACAAAATTCTGACCAATGATAGCTAATTGTTGATTCACAGTGGCACCTCTTTCAAAATCAATTATCAAAAACAGCTTATTATTCTGCGGAAGCAAAATAGATAATATCGCTCATTGCTCTTTCTATACCATAATAGGCGATCTGATTATATCTTCTACCTTTGACAAGCAATGTCCCGGTTCCGCCTCCATCCAGGTTGTAGACGGTTTGGCAGCCTTTTTCCTGCATATACCGGGCAAATCTATATACGGTGCCTCCCGGCTCTGTCGTAACGCAGTAGAGATAGTGCAGTTCTCCCAATTGCCCGATGGCGGCTCTGGACTGAGGAAAGAAAAGCTCTCCCAACGCCTGATTATTATAATGATGGTAATCCACTACTTCTCCGTTTTGAACAAGAGCGGGACCGAAGGTAAAGGAATGCATAATCTCATCGGCGCCGTTCTTGGCTACGTATTCACTCAGTTCTTTATCGTTCCAGATGTGAAAATCACCGTTGTAATCTATCACCAAAGCGTCCATCGGACAACGCCCGCGCTTATCACAAATCAGGTTGCCGTACTGTATGATAATGCCATAATTTCTGTGACGATAGAAATCGGTTGACATGCCGACAACGCCGTTGGTAGCGGAAAAAATGGTGGATGGATACTGTTTTACTCTGGAATTGTAATCGCCGGTGGCCCATTGTCTGCGAAACTGTGAGGCATGCTTGATTTTGATATCCGCCAGACACACAACCGATTGGCGCGGCGCGTCAAACGCTAAACGCTCCTTCCAGCAGGTCACTTCAATCGTACTGTCGGAATAGTATATTTTTCCATCCTTGGATTTGAACCCATCCGCATTGGGAGCATGATCCGGTACCGTAAAGTCAAAGGGCAAAATAGAGGCACTTTCGATGCCGGCTGCTTCTTCCAGAATCGTGTGCGCGTAATGATTCATATAGGAGGAAGCCGGCTCCTGTTTTTGTTCTCCCACCTGCTCGGTGGATTGCGGCGACTGCAAAAAAAATACCAGGCTGCCCAACATAAGCAGACTCATCATGGAAAACAGCATGACCGTAGATTTTTTTCTTTTTTTATTGCTCATTGACCACACCTCCAAAAACAGCCGTCACAAAATCGGGATCCGCCTGTATTTTCCATTTTTTTTCGGAAAACACATAATGAACGGTTAACGTGTTGGTAACGGTTTCTCCATTCTGTGAATATTCTTTGATAGCAGTGGACAATACGCCGCTCACATCCTCTTTGTTCTCAGGGTCAACATTCTTTTTGTCGCTCTGCTCCAGGTAGTCATACTCAACCTGGTTAATATGCTCTTTGAGCCACACCAGCAGCGCCTCTTTGGAAAGGGAGGTGATACTGACTTGTTGCGTCGCCTGCAAACCATGATATTGAGGCTTTCCGGCCATTTCATAACTCACATGCTGCACGGTTGCTTCCAGCAATGTATCCATAAATTGATATTCTGTCGCATCTGTCACAACAAAAGTGGCATTGTTGGCCAGATATGCGTCGCAGGCTTTGTAATTTCCCGCTTTCAGTTGGGTAAAGAACTGCTCCAGAACCTTATCCGGAGGATCGGAGGAAACCATGATTTTGGTACCGAATTGACAACCGCTGCTCATAAACAGCATTGTCACAACCAAAAAAGCCAGCGCATAGCGGACACATCTTTTTTGTTTGCTCATCTTCATTTTCCTTTCGCACAATGAATTGCTTTTCACGTCGCTGTTAAAAACAGACTGAATTTATTTTAACACACCTTTCCTGTAAATTCAACAAGAATATGATGTTTTTATATATTTTTAACACCGTTGCAAAAAAATCTCTGCCGACGCCCGGAATTGATTTCCCTGCTTAGGCAGGGTTTTTTCTTGACAAATCACGTCGGCTATGCTATCATGATGTCATACAATTTCATACAGACCGCAGGTGTCGGATGAACTGATTCGATATCGGTTCGATCCGGTGAAAAGGGAAGCAGGTGCAAATCCTGCGCGAACTCGTCACTGTCATTAAGGAGTGTCCGGAAACATATGTCACTGAGCCACGCTTGGGAAGACTTCCGGCCGCGTTGATCTATCAGCCAGGAGACCTGCCTGTTGTGTCGGTACACGCATACGCCGCCAAGGTGTGTGCAATGCCACGAGTCATTGGCAGTACGTTTTTGATGCATGCCGTAGCCGCTAGACTGCCGTGTGCTTTTTGCGTGCGCCTTGCCGAGTGGCAATGGCGTTTTTTTGTATTTTTCATTTGTATGATTTTTTGAGAAAGGACGGACAGGCATGGCAAAACAGCTTGACAACGGCGAGTACACTGTAGAAGTCGCCTTAACCGGCGGCAGCGGCAAGGCCACCGTGCAGTCTCCCACAAAACTCACGGTGGAGGACGGAAAGATGACGGCGGAAATTCAGTGGAGCAGCCCCCATTATGATTACATGGAGGTGGACGGCAAGGAATACCGTCCCGTCAACACCGAGGGCAACTCCCTGTTTGTCATCGACGTGAGCGAACTTGACAGCGATATTCCCGTAAAAGCCGAAACGCTCGCCATGAGTACGCCGCATATGATCGACTATACGCTGCGCTTTGATTCGGCCACCGTCAGAAAGACGGGAGACGGCCTCACGACAATGATCGTCACCTGCGCGCTGGGGGCGGCGATTCTGGCAGGCGCGGCGGCTGCCGTTTTCAGAAAGAGGCGAAAAGCATGATGAACCGAATCAAAGCCTTAACGGGAGTGTTGCTGCTGCTGTTTCCGCTGGTTCTCTCCTCCTGCACGAAAGCGAAACAAGCGATTCCCGAAACGCCGCGTCAAATCAAGGGGCTGACCTTTGAGGAACGCGTGCCGCTTACCTATGCCGATCAGTTTGCCATTGACCGCTATGAAAACGGGTACAGTATGATATCGGTCGCGGACGGGGCCTCCTATCTTATTGTGCCGGAAGGCGGGGAGATTCCCGGCGGTCTGGATAAAACCGTCAAAATCATCCGCCGCCCTGTGGGCAATCTTTATCTCGCGGCCACGGCGGTCATGGCGTTTTTTGACGCGCTCGACAGTTGCGACGCGGTGTCCTTCTCCGGCACCAAGGCGGAGGACTGGTACATCGACAGCGCCAAAAGCGCGATGGAAAGCGGCAGGATACGCTATGCGGGCAAATATCGCGAACCCGACTATGAACTGCTGCTGCAAAACAACTGCCCCCTGTCCATCCAGTCCACCATGATCGAGCACACGCCCGAAGTCAAGGAAAAGCTTACCGAGCTGGGCATTACCGTCTTTGTGGATTACTCCAGCTATGAAGCCCATCCGATCGGACGCAGCGAATGGATCAAGGTTTACGGCGAACTGCTGGGGAAACCGGACGAAGCGGGGCGGCTTTTTGACGAGCAGGCGACGCTTTTAGAGAATTTAGGCGAAAAACAGGACATCGGCAAAACCGTCGTTTTCTTTTATATCACGGAATCGGGTCAGATCGTCACCCGAAAATCGGGCGACTATGTAAGCAAGATGATTGCTTTGGCGGGCGGCAAAAACGCGTTTGAAAATCTCGGTGACGGCGGCGGCACCTCCACGGTTAAAATGGAAATGGAGCAGTTTTACGCTTCCGCCAAGGACGCGGATATTGTGATCTATAACAACGACATCGGCAAAGACGTAAGTTCTTTGGATGACCTGATCGCAAAGAATCAGCTGCTGGCGGATTTCAAAGCCGTCAAGAACGGCGACGTGTGGTGTACACGGGAAAACATCTTTCAGGAAACCATGAAAATCGGTGAAATTATCACGGATTTTCATGCGGTTTTCAGCGGAACCGCTAAAGATACGCCGCCCCAATATCTCTATCGGCTCGAAAGTGAGGAAACGCTGTGAAAAGGTTATTCCTCCAAACATCCCCTCTCCCCCTTCGCACTGCCGTTTTCTTTGCCGTGTTCCTCCTGCTGACGGCGGCGCTCTTCTGCCTTAACCTGTTTGTGGGCAGCGCGGACATCTCATTCGGAGAAGCGTTCCGTGTCTTTCTCGGCAGAAGCGGCGGCACCACCGCCGCGAGCATCCTGCTGAAGATCCGCCTGCCCCGCACCATTGCCGCGCTGCTGTTGGGCGGTGCGCTGGCGCTGTCGGGCTACCTGCTTCAGACGTTCTTTCACAATCCCATTGCGGGGCCGTTTGTGCTGGGCGTGTCGTCGGGCGCGAAGCTGACGGTGGCGCTGGTCATGATTCTGGTCATCAGCAGTCTCCACACGGTCAGCTCCGTGGTGATGATTCTCGCCGCCTTTGCGGGTTCGATGCTCTCGCTGGGATTGGTGCTAGCCGTTTCGCAAAAGGTGCAGCGCATGTCGATGCTGGTGGTGTGCGGCGTGATGATCGGCTACATCTGTTCGGCGGCTACCGATTTTATCGTGACGTTTGCCGACAATTCCGAGATCGTCAACCTGCACAACTGGTCAAGAGGCACCTTCTCCGGCACCTCCATGGACAATGTGAAAGTGATGACGGTAGTGGTACTGCTGGGGAGCGTCGGTACCTTCCTGCTTGCCAAGCCCATCGGCGCCTACCGTCTGGGCGAAAGCTACGCGAGCAATCTCGGCGTGAACGTCAGACGGCTGCGGATGCTGCTGATTTTGCTGTCAGGGCTGCTCTCCGCCTGTGTGACGGCCTTTGCGGGGCCGGTGTCGTTTGTAGGCATCGCCGTGCCGCACATCGTCCGCACGGTCTTTCGCACCTCTAAGCCCATGGTGCTGATTCCCGCCTGCTTCTTAGGCGGCGGCATTTTCTGTATGCTGTGCGACATGATCGCGCGCACCGTCTTTGCCCCCACGGAACTGAGCATCAGCACCGTCACGGCCATCTTCGGCGCTCCGGTCGTCATCGCGGCGATGCTTGGCAGAAAGCGGGGTGACGGGCATGCGTGACAAGTGCTTCATCACAGCCGACGACCTTGCCGTCGGATACAAAACCCCTCTGATTGAGCACATCTGCTTTCAGGTGCGCGAGGGAGAAATCCTGTCGCTGATCGGCCCCAACGGCAGCGGCAAATCCACTGTCTTAAAAACCGTGGCGGGCTATCTCCAAAAACACGGCGGCACCGTGCTGATTGAAAACACCAAAGACGATTGCCTCTCCCCTAACGAAAAAGCGAAAAAAATGTCCGTCCTGCTTACCGAGCGGCTTCGTTCCGACAGGATGACCTGCCGCGAGGTGGTGGAAACCGGGCGCTACCCCTACACGGGGCATTTCGGATTGCTGGGAGAGGACGACAGACGCGCCGTGGACGAGGCCGTCGAACTGGTTAAAATGGGCGACTATCAAAACGCCGATTTCGGAGAGATCAGCGACGGACAGCGGCAGCGGGTGCTGCTTGCCAAAGCCATCTGTCAGGAACCGCGTGTCCTGATTCTCGACGAGCCTACGTCTTATCTTGACATCTGCCACAAAATCTTATTTTTAGAGATACTTAAAAAGCTGGCGGCGGAAAAACACCTCGCTGTCATCCTGTCAATGCACGAGCTGGATTTCGCGGAGAAAATCTCGGACTATACCGTTTGCATCAAGAACGGCGCGGTGTTCTGTTCCGGCCCGCCTGCCAATATTTTTACGCCGGACACCGTCTGCCGGTTGTTTGACATTCCGAAAGAATTGTACGCGCAGTATTTTCTTTCATCACATCGCTAACTTAATGACATATTTACATATCACGCAAAACAGAAAGGATTTTGAAACATGAAATTCAGAAACATTCTCGCAGCGGCCCTCGCCGCCGTCATGCTCGGTTCTCTGCTTGCACTGTCAGGCTGCTCCGATAAAACCGACAAAAACGACAAAGACGACAAAGCCGCCGCAAAACCGGTCATTCTGGTGGTCAGTTTCGGCACCAGCTACAACGACAGCCGCGACAAGACCATCGGCGCCATTGAGAAAGCCATTGAGGCAAAATACACCGATTACGAAGTACGCCGCGCTTTCACCAGCCAGATCATCATTGACAAGCTCAAGGAGAGAGACGGTCTGGAAATCGACAACATCGAGGAAGCGCTCGACAGACTTGTTGCGGACGGCGTGAAAACGTTGGTTGTGCAGCCCACCCATGTCATGAGCGGTTACGAATATGACGATGTGGTCAAGGCGGTCAATGATTACAGCGACAAATTCGACGCGCTCGCCATCGGCGCACCCCTGCTGACTTCCGATGAGGACTACACCACCCTGGCCAAAGCGCTTGTCACGGAAACCGCCGATTACAACGCGGAGGGTACGGCGATTGTCTTCATGGGTCACGGCACCGAGCATGAATCCAACGCCACCTATGCCAAGTTCCAGAAGACCTTCCTCGACATCGACGCAAATAACTACATCATCGGCACCGTGGAGGCCACGCCTTCCCTTGACGATGTTGTGGCGGAACTCAAAGCCAAGAATTACAAGAAAGTGGTGCTTGAGCCGCTCATGGTAGTCGCGGGCGATCACGCCAACAACGACATGGCAGGCGACGAGGATGATTCCTGGAAGTCGGTCATCACCAAGGAAGGCTTTGAAGTGGAATGCGTTCTCAAAGGCATGGGCGAACTGACCTCCGTACAGGATATGTATGTCGCTCATGTGCAGGACGCGATCGACACACTTCAAAAATAAAAAAGTATACGCCAATCGAAGGAAACACCTTGCAAAAAATATGGAATTAAGTTACAATAAAATGGCTGTCGTCGCTCAAACTACAGGCGGCGGCAGCCATTCATCTACAGTGAGGGATGCATCATGCAATTCAGTAAAAAAATCAAAAAAATTTCCGCCGTTGTCCTCTGCGCGCTGCTGTTTGCCGGCTGCGCCGTCTTTTCCGTATCTGCCGCAGGGACAGATGAAAAAACGACTGTCCCCGTCTATGCGGACAGTCTCAACGAGGGCACCTATCCCATCGAAGTATCCTCCAGCGCGTCGATGTTCAAAATTGTCGCCTGTGAACTGACGGTTTCCGGCAGTGACATGACCGCTGTGATGACGCTCAGCGGCAAAGGCTATGAGAAGCTGTATCTCGGCACGGGCGAGCAGGCGCTTGAAGCAGACGAGGCGGATTATATCTTCTTTGCGGAAAACGCGGAGGGGAAATACACCTACACGCTCCCGGTGGAGGCGCTTGACAAGGATATCGACTGCGCCGCGTTCAGCTTTAAAAAACAGCAGTGGTATGACCGCGTCATCGTATTCCGGTCGGAGACATTGCCGGAGGGGGCGCTCAAAGCCGTGCCGGACGACACAACTACGACAGATATCGCCGCTGCCGAAAAAAATGGCGAATTGGCAGCCGGTCCGTTTTTCCTGATAACACTTGTCGTTGTGGCGGCGGCGCTGGTTGGCGCGGTCGTTGCGGTGACAGCGGTAAAAAAGAAGAAAACGGCATGACGGAGAACATACACTTTGAAACCGTCACACCCGCCGACATCGAACGCCGCAGCATGGCCATCATCGAGAGCGAACTGGGCGACGCCTCCCACCTCTCCCCTGTGCAGAAATCCATCGTCAAGCGGGTGATTCACACCACAGCGGATTTCGATTATCTGCAAACGCTGCGCTTCTCCCCGAACGCGGTGGAGCGGGGATTATCCGCGCTGCAAAACCATGCGGTCATCGTGACCGATACGCAAATGGCGCTGTCGGGCATCAGCAAACCCGCGCTCAAGGCGCTTGGCTGTGAGGCCTGCTGCTTCATGTCCGACCCCGCCATCGCGCGGCGTGCCAAAGAAAACGGCACCACCCGCGCAGTCGCCTCCATCGACGAAGCGGCGGCGAGGTTTGCGGACAGAAATGTGATATTTGCCGTGGGAAACGCCCCCACCGCGCTCATCCGCCTGTATGAACTGATGCAGGAGCAAACCGTCTCTCCCGCTCTGGTAATCGGCACTCCTGTGGGATTTGTCAATGTGGTGCCGTCCAAACAGTTAATCATGCGGGGCAAAGCGCCGTATATCGTCGCGGAGGGCCGCAAGGGCGGCAGCGGTGTGGCGGCTGCGATTTGCAACGCCATGCTGTATCAGTTGTACGACCGGGCCAGCGGGCGGATTCTTGCGCCGGAGGAGCGGCAGCCCCATGAATGAAATGACAGACAACACCGTTTTTCGGGATGGCAAGAAGCTGCGATGCGGCTTTACCACAGGTTCCTGCGCGGCGGCGGCTTCGGCGGCGGCTGTGGAAATGCTGCTAACGGGAAAGCCCGTGGAGCAGACGCGCATACTCACGCCGGGCGGCGTTCCCTATATGCCCGACATCGAGGGTATTACCATCACATCCGACGCGGTTTCCTGCGCGGTGCGCAAGGACGGCGGCGACGATCCCGACGTGACAAGCGGTCTGCTGATTTACGCAAGGGTCGAAAAAACGGCGGAGGGCATCATCATCGGAGGCGGCGAGGGCGTGGGACGCGTGACCAAAGAAGGACTCGATCAGCCGGTCGGCGCTTCGGCCATCAACAGCGTGCCGCGCCGCATGATGACCGAAGCGGTCCGCCGCGTGTGTCGGCAATATCACTATGACGGCGGCATACGCATCACCGTCTATGTCCCTGACGGTGAAAAAATCGCCCGAAAGACCTACAATCCCCGCATGGGCATCGAGGGCGGTATCTCCATCATCGGCACGACCGGCATTGTGGAGCCCATGAGCAGCGCCGCGCTGATTGACACCATCCGTCTGGAAGAACGGATGCGCCGCGCGGAGGGAAAACATTATCTGCTTCTCACCGTCGGCAATTACAGCAAAAGCTTTCTGGCGGAGCAGATGCCCTTTCTGCTCGACCGGAGCGTGACGTGCAGCAACTTTATCGGGGAGGCCATTGACGCGGCGCTGGCTTACGGCTTTCGCGGTATCCTGATTATCGGGCATATCGGCAAGCTGGTCAAGCTCGGCGCGGGTATCATGAACACCCACTCGGCGCAGGCGGACGGGCGCATGGATGTGCTGGTGACCTGCGGCGTGCTGGCGGGCGGCAACGCGGCCGACCTGCGGGAGATTCCGGAATGCGCCACTGTGGACGCGGCGCTCGGGCTGCTCGACAAGGCGGGCATCCGGCAAAAGACAACCGATATCCTGATGCGGAGGGCGCAATATTACCTTGACGCGAAAGTGAAGGGCGGCGCGGAAATCGGCGCGGTGATGTTCTCCTATCAGTACGGAAGCATCGGGCAAACAGCGGCGGCTTCCCATCTGATAGAGAAAATAACGGAGGAATACCATGGTTAATTTTGTAGGCGCGGGCTGCGGCGCACCCGACCTGATCACGGTGCGGGGCGCGCGGCTGATCGCGCAGGCGGATGTGATTATTTATGCGGGGTCACTGGTCAATCCTGCCCTGCTGCAAAGCGCCAGACAAGGCTGCGAAATTTACAACAGCGCGCAGATGACGCTTGACGAGGTCATTGACGTGATGGCACAGGCAGAGCGAAGCGGTAAAACCACCGTGCGTCTGCATACGGGCGACCCGTGCCTATACGGGGCGATTCGTGAGCAGATGGACCGTCTCGACGCGCTCGGCATTGCCTATGAGATCTGTCCGGGGGTCAGTTCCTTCTGCGGCGCGGCGGCGTCTCTCCGCGCGGAATACACCCTGCCCGGCGTTTCGCAGACGGTCATCATCACGCGCATGGCGGGGCGCACGCCTGTCCCCGAACGGGAGCGTATCGCCGCGCTGGCGGCGCACGGCGCAACGATGGTTGTCTTTTTGAGTACGGGTCTGCTGCGGGGATTATCCGCTGCTTTGATACAGGGCGGCTATGCGCCCGACACGCCCGCCGCGATTGTGTACAAAGCTTCCTGGGAAGACGAAAAAATCTGCCGCTGCACGGTGGCGGAGCTGGCGCAGACCGCGGCGGACAACGGCATCACCAGGACGGCGCTCATCTGTGTGGGCGGTTTTCTGGGAGACAGCTACCAGCTTTCCAAGCTCTACGACGCGGCATTTGAAACGGAATACAGAAAGGCCAAGACATGAACATTGCATTTTTCGCCCTGACCCGAAACGGCGTGAAGCTTTCGGAAACGCTCGCCGCTTCGTTATCCGACCGCCACATCTGCCGGCGGTACTGCCTGGAAAAATACGCGGACGATGGCTGTGTGACATTCACCGATCTGCGGCAGACGGTTGCTGCGGTGTTCGGTCAATGCGGCGCGCTGGTTTTTCTGTGCGCCTGCGGCATTGCGGTGCGAATGATCGCGCCGCTTGTTGTCTCCAAGATCACTGACCCCGCCGTGGTTGCCGTGGACGAACGCGGACGGTTCGCGGTATCGCTGCTGTCGGGACACTTAGGCGGCGGGAATGCGCTCACCCGCCGTATTGCCGACGTGATCGGAGCCGAGGCAGTCATCACCACCGCTACCGACGCGGGAGGCAGGTTTTCTCCCGACTGTTTCGCGGCGGCCAATCACCTGCATATCTGCGAAATGAATGCCGCCAAGGAAGTAGCGGCGGCAGCGGTCAACGGCGAGATGATCGTGCTTGACAGCGATTATCCCTATACGGGCAAGCCCGATGATCTGACCGAAAACCGCGCAGCGCGGTGCGGCGTCTGCATTTCCGCCGACACACAAAAATATCCGTTCGCGACCACGCTGCACCTTGTGCCGCAGAATATCATTCTCGGCGTGGGGTGCAAAAAAAACACCTCTCCCGACCTGTTGGAGCGGTTTATCATGGATACGCTTTCGGACTACGGTATTCCCCTGTTTCGCGTCTGCGAACTGCACACCATTGATCTGAAAAAGGACGAAAAAGCCATTGCGGATTTCTGCCGGAAGTACCGCCTCCCCCTAAAGACCTATCCGCCCAAGACGCTGATGAACGTCAAGGGAGATTTTGCGTCGTCAGATTTTGTTCTGCGAACGACGGGGACGGACAATGTGTGCGAGCGAAGCGCGGCGGCGGACGGCGGCACACTGATTGTCCCCAAACAGGCGCGCGACGGAATGACGCTGGCGGCGGCGGAGCGGGAACTGCTGCTCGATTTTGAAAGGAGCCTTTTATGAACAAGCTGTATGTGGTAGGCTTTGGCGCGGGGAGCCGCGACGGCATGACCTTAGAAGCCGAACACGCTATAGCGGCAAGCGACCTGATCGTGGGTTATACCGTGTATGTGGATTTATTAAAACCGTTCTTCCCCGAAAAGGCCTATGCCTCCACCGCCATGCGGCAGGAGAAAGAGCGCGTGCGATATGCGCTCGATCAGGCAGGCGGCGGTCGGACGGTAGCGCTGATTTGCAGCGGGGACAGCGGCGTTTACGGCATGGCGGGACTGGCGCTGGAACTGAACGGAGACAATCCGGCCATCGACATAGAAATTGTCCCCGGCGTAACCGCGGCATTGAGCGGCGCGGCCATTCTCGGCGCGCCGCTTACCCACGATTTTGCCGTCATCAGCCTGTCCGACCTGCTCACGCCCTGGGAGAAAATCGAAAAGCGGCTGGAATGCGCGGCGGCGGGGGATTTTACCGTGGCGCTCTACAATCCCTCCTCCCACAAGCGCCGCGATTATCTGAAAAAAGCGTGCGAAATCCTGCTGCGGCACCAATCGCCCGGCACGGTTTGCGGCTATGTCAAAAACATCGGGCGCGAGGGGGAGCAATCCGCCATTCTGACGCTGGGGGAACTGATGCAGGCGGAAGTGGATATGTTCACCACGGTTTTCATCGGCAACAGCGAGACAAGGGTCATCAACGGCCGGATGGTCACGCCGAGAGGGTATCGCCATGGGTCAATCTGACAATATTCTGATTTTCGGCGGCACCACCGAAGGACGGCAGCTCGCGGAATTTTGCAGCGAACACGGCATTCCCGCCTGCGTCAGCGTCGCCACGGAATACGGAGGGACGCTGCTTGACAATCTTCCTGCTATCCGCGTGACAGTAGGGCGAAAGGACGAAGCCGCCATGACGGAATTCATCAAAGAAAACCGGATTCGGCTCGTCATCGACGCGACGCACCCCTACGCGACGGAAGCCACCCACCACATCGCGGCGGCGTGCCGTGCCTGCGGCGTTGCCTGTTACCGCGTGCTGCGGGAAGGCGGGCAGACTCCGGCTTACGGACATTTTTTTGATACCATAGACGATGTCGTCCGTTATCTGAACACACATGATGACGGAGCGATTCTGCTCACGACAGGGAGCAAGGATTTAAAAGCGTTCTGCCAAGTCAAGAATTATGGTATGCGCTGCGCCGTGCGGGTGCTGCCCGCTGAGGGGATTGCCGGACAATGCGAGTCGCTGGGCTTTGCGCGGGAACGGGTTATCGCGCAAAAAGGCCCCTTTTCGGAGGAACAGAACATTGCCCACCTGAGAAGATATAACGCAAAATATCTGGTCACCAAGGAAAGCGGCAGCGCGGGCGGATTTAATGAAAAGGCAAATGCCGCCGAGACCTGTGACGCAGAACTGTTGATCATCCGGCGACCGCGCGAAAACGGTATTTCACTCACCGAAGCAAAGCAGATTTTGACAAAGCAGGAAGATTAAATGAGAAATTAGCAGGGTAAGAAAAAGAAAAAAGCAAAGCGCAGCGCATAACTAGCGAGCGAATGCGAGCGTGGGAGTCCAGGGGGAACTAGTTCCTCCTGGCAGGTCAAGGGCAGCGCCCTTGCGGGAGAGTGAGGGCAGCGCCCGCACAAGCGAGGCGAAGCCGAGCGGGCAAGACCAGCCTTGACTTAAATCGCAGTTGGGCGAATACGGACGGGGTAAACTCCCTGTATTCGCCCGACCCCGTCGCAAATCCAAGCTCGTTCCGCTCGGTCGGCTAAAGCCTCCCTTGTGTGGCGCTGCCCCACTCCCCGCTGGTGGCGCTGCCCCCAGGCCCCTGCCAGGGAACCAGTCCGAGATGACGCTTGCCGTCATCGGCTGGACTCCCACGCTCGCATTCGCTCGCTAGTTATGCGCTGCGCTGTGCTTTTTTCTTTTTTTCTTCCCCCATTATAGAAAAATAAGGAGGAAAAGGCAATGCCATCAACAAAGTATGTCACCATCATCGGCATCGGAATGGACGGCTGGAAAACCGTTACCGTGGAGGCGGTGCGCGCCATTGAATCCGCCGATGTGCTGATCGGCGCGGCGCGTATGCTCGAGCCGTTTTCCTACAATGTCAAACCGACGCTGGTTTCCTACCAGAGCAACGAGATTGCCGCGTTTATCCAAACAAAGGATTATACCCGTTTTGCCGTTCTGGTTTCGGGCGACAGCGGATTCTACAGCTTAGCGGCGTCGCTGACTCCCCTGCTGGCATCCATAAAGGATGTGCAGGTGGACGTCATCAGCGGGATTTCCACCCCCGTTTATTTTTGTTCGCGGCTGCATATGCCGTGGTCAGATCTTCATTTCGTCAGTCTGCACGGCGCGCAGTCAAGCATTGTGCGGCAGGTCTGCGCCCACCGCCTCACCTTCTTTTTGCTGGGCGGTTCCGTCACGCCTGCCGCCATCTGCCGCCGTCTGACGGAGTACGGACGGGGACACATCACGGTTCACATCGGGGAAAACCTCGCCTTGCCTGACGAACGCATTCGCAGCGGAAAGGCAGCAGAGCTGACGGAAATCGAAACCGACCGTCTTTGCGCGCTCATCGCGGAAAATCCCGACTGGGAAGCCTTTCTCCCCTGCGGTATCGACGACGGGCAGTTTGTTCGCGGCAAGGTGCCCATGACCAAGGCCGAAGTGCGGAGCGTGTGCGTCGCCAAGCTGTCCATCGGCAGCGGCGACCGCTGCTGGGATATCGGCTGCGGCACCGGGTCGGTTTCGGTAGAAATGGCGCTGCGCTGCCCCGACGGTCAAGTGACAGCCATGGACAAAAAGCAGGACGCGATTGACCTCACAACCGCCAACGCCAGACAATTCGGCTGCGACAATATCGAGACGATTCTTGCCGACGCGGCGGTGCAGTGCGGCGACCTCCCCTCCCCCGACTGCGTGTTTGTGGGAGGTTCCGGCGGTCATATGGAGGAAGTTCTCACCGCAGCCGCCGCTAAAAATCCGCAGGTCAGGGTGGTCGCAACGGCGGTATCCCTGGAAACGCTGCAAGAATGGAACAACGCCACGCAGCGCCTCGGATGGGACGCCGATATCACGCAAATCGCCGTGACGAGGACGCGTAAGGTCGGCACGCACACCATGCTCTCAGCGGAAAACCCTATTTTTATTATGCAAAGGAAAATGTCGAAGCAATGAAAAGAGTGATGATTGCGGGAACCCGCAGCGGATGCGGCAAAACCACCGTCACCTGCGCGATTTTACAGGCGCTCATCAACCGCGGCTGCGACGTGACTTCCTTTAAGTGCGGGCCAGACTACATCGACCCGATGTTTCACAGCAGTGTGATCGGCGCGCCTGCCTATCATCTTGACGGCTTTTTTTGCAGTCGCGACACGGTGGGTTATCTGCTGCAAAAGTACACGCGGGAGATCGCGGTCATCGAGGGCGTGATGGGATTTTATGACGGAGTAGGTCACGCCGTGCCAAACGCCGTGGGTCACGCCGTATCAAACGCCGTGGGTCACGCCGTATCAAACGCCGTGGGTCGTACTGCTTCCTCGTATGAACTGGCGCAGGACACCCGCACCCCGGTGATACTGGTGATCGACGGCAAGGGAATCGGGCAGTCTCTCGGCGCGGTCATGTATGGGTATCTTCATTATCAAACACCCAATCCCATTATCGGATTTATCTTCAACCGACTGCCGGACAGCATGGTAGAAACCGCGCAGCAATTGTGTAACCGGATGCACGTCACCTATTTCGGGCGGCTGCCTGTGAATGACCACTGCCGCATCGAAAGCCGCCACCTCGGACTGGTGACGGCGGCGGAGATTGCCGATCTCAAAAAAAAAATGCAGGCGCTTGCCCGTCTGGCGGAGGAGCATTTGCGGCTTGACGCGTTGCTCGATGCAGCGGAATGTCCGTCGCTGCCGGCCTGTCAACCGCCTGTCGTTGGCTCTCTCACCGAGCGGGGCGTGAAAATCGCGGTGGCCTGCGACAAGGCGTTTTGCTTTTATTATCAGGAAAATTTAGACCTGCTGCGGGAAATCGGCTGTGAAATCCTGCCCTTTTCTCCCCTGACCGACACCGCTCTCCCCCGCCATGCGAGCGGGCTACTGCTCGGCGGCGGCTACCCGGAACTGTACGCCGAGACGCTTTCCCAAAACAGCGCCATGCGGCGGGACATTCGCGAGAAAATCAGCGCGGGTCTGCCTGTACTAGCGGAATGCGGCGGATTTATGTATCTGCACCGCGAAATGGAAACCAAAAGCGGCGAGGTTTTTCCGATGGCGGGCGTGATTGACGGAAAATGCTACCCCACCGACAGGCTGCGCCGCTTCGGGTATATTCACGTCACCGCTGCAGAAGACAATCTGATTTGCCGGGGCGGCGACACACTCCCGGCGCACGAGTTCCACTACTGGGACAGCGACAGCTGCGGCAGCGGCTTCACGGCGCGCAAAGCGAGCAGCGGCATGGAATATGCCTGTCTCCACGCGACGGATACCCTTTGCGCGGGCTTTCCGCATTTTTATTTTTACGCCCATCCCGACATCGCCCTGCGATTTGCCAGGCGATGCGAAATCTATCATAAGGAACATAACGCATGATCGAATTCATCAACCAAATTACGCCGCCCGACGAACAGGCCATGCGCACGGCGCGGGACAACTGGAATGCCATTGCCAAGCCGCTGGGGAGTCTCGGTCTGCTCGAACAGGCGGTCGTCAAAATCGCGGGTATCACCTCCGACCCCGACGTAACCCTTGACAAACGCTGTGTGGTCGTGCTGTGCGCCGACAACGGCGTGGTGTGCGAGGGCGTGACGCAGTCGGACAGCGAAGTCACCGCCATTGTCGCCAAAGCGATCGCCGAGGGCACCTCCAACATCAACCTGATGGCGCATACCTGCCGCGCGCAGGTCATGGCGGTGGACATCGGCATGAAGGAAACGCTGCTCCTGCCGGGAATGCTCCGGCACAAAATCGCGGAGGGAACGGGCGATATCGCCCAAGGCGCGGCCATGACTCTTTCGGAGGCGGAGCGCGCCATTGAAGTGGGAATGCATCTGGTGCAAAGCTGCCATGCGGACGGCTGCCGTATCATCGTGACGGGAGAAATGGGCATCGGCAACACCACCACCTCCGCCGCCATTGCCTCCGTGCTGCTGGGACTTCCCCCCGAAAAAGTCACGGGACGCGGCGCGGGTCTGGACAGCGAGGGACTTCGCAGAAAAATCGCCGTCATCCGGCGCGCCATTGCGGTGAATCATCCCGACAAAAGCCGTCCTGTGGAGCTTCTCTCGAAACTTGGCGGGTACGACATCGCGGGCATGGTCGGGCTGTATCTCGGCGGCGCGCTGTACAAGGTGCCGGTGGTGATCGACGGCTTTATTTCGGCGGTCGCGGCCGCGCTGGCCTGCGAAATCTGTCCCGCCGTGCGGGATTATATGCTCTGCTCCCACGTCTCAAAAGAACCGGCGGGACAATGGATGCTCGATTACCTCGGACTGCGCCCCCTGATCACGGCAGAGTTGTGTCTGGGCGAAGGGACAGGAGGCGTGTTGCTGCTGCCGCTGCTCGACGCGGCGCTGGCGGTCTATCATTCCTCCCACACATTTGACAATCTGCCGATGGAAAGGTATGTGGAATGGGAATGATGATTCTTGTCACAGGCGGCAGTAAATGCGGCAAATCGCGCATGGCGGAAACCATCGCCGTTTCCTGTGAACGGCCGCACTATTATATCGCCACCATGATGCCCTTTGGCGAGGAATCTCTCGCGGCAATTGAACGGCACCGCGCCATGCGCAGGGATAAGGGCTTTGTCACCGTGGAGCGGTACACCGATCTCCACACCCTTCGTCTGCCTGATCGCGGCGCGGCGCTGCTGGAATGTATGGGAAATCTCTGCGCGAATGAAATGTTCTCCGCCAACGCGGAACATCCGAAAGAAAAGATTCTCCAAGGCATTGCCGCGTTGAACGCGCAGACCGAGCTGCTTATCATCGTGACCAATCAGGTGGGAGCCGACGGGGTGACCTATCCGCAGGAAACGATGAGATACATCCGCACGCTCGGCGCCATCAACGCCGCGCTGGCGCAGTCGGCCGACTGCGTGATCGAGGCGGTCTGCGGCCTTCCCCTTGTGCTGAAAGGAGAGAAACCCATATGTCTGTAATTCACTCGCTTTTCTCGGCTTTTCTCATGTACTCCCGCATTCCGATGCCGCAGGTGGAGTGGAAAGAAGAAAACCGACGGTATGCGCTCTGCTTCTTTCCGTTGATCGGATGCGTCATCGGCGCTTTGCTGCTGCTGTGGTTTGAGATCAGCCGTTTTCTCTCTGTCCATTCGCTGCTGTTTGCCGCCGTCTGCACCGCCATTCCGATGGCGGTGACAGGCGGGATTCATCTGGACGGCTTCTGTGACGTGTGCGACGCAAAAGCCTCCTGCGCGTCAAAAGAAAGAAAGCTGGAGATCATGAGCGATTCCCGCATAGGGGCCTTTGCCGCCATGCATCTGGCGCTTTATCTGCTGCTGCAAACCGGCGTGTTTTCTCAGGTGGAGGACAGGCGGCTGATGACGGTATGCGCGCTTTGCTTTGTGCTGTCACGGGCGCTCAGCGGATTGGCGGCAGTTACCTTTCGCAGCGCCAAACGGGAAGGCGCCTTGCAGCAGTTTTCCCGCCCTGCCCACCGTACCGTTACCATTGCCGCGGAGGTGCTGATTTTGTGCGGCTGCGCGGCGGCGATGCTCTGCGTGGACAGCATTGCGGCGATCGGCGCGCTGTTGGGCGCAGCGCTGACATTTCTTTACTACAGAATCTTTTCCTATAAAACATTCGGCGGCATTTCCGGCGACCTGGCAGGGTATTTTTTGCAGCTCTGTGAACTGGCGGGTTTCTTCGGCGGCACAATCGCCCATCTGATCGGAGGGAGCATAGCATGAGACTGATTATCGGCGGTGCGTATGAGGGAAAACGCGCCTATGTGCAATCGCATTACGGCATACGGCCGGAGGATTTCACCGATGCGGGGGCGGCGGATTTTTGTCCTACCTTTGCCTATCCATGTGTTTTCCGTTATCATTTGTACATCAAAGCACTTTGTGAGAAGCAGGAAGACGCCCTCAAAAAAACCGAACAACTGCTGGAATGCAATCCCGACGTCATCCTCATCATGGACGAGGTGGGCAGCGGCATTATTCCTATGGAAAAAAGCGAGCGGCAATGGCGGGAAGCCGTGGGACGCGTGTCCTGCTTTCTGGCGCGGCGTGCCGAGAGTGTGGAACGCATTGTCTGCGGCTGCGGGGTGAAGATCAAATGACGAAACATCAGACCATTCTTTTCATCCGTCACGGCAAAACGGCGGGCAATCGGGAAAAACGCTATATCGGGCGCACCGACGAGCCGCTTTGCGAGGCGGGGATAAAAGAGCTGCGAGAAATGGACTATCCCCCCGCCGATCTTATTGTATGCAGTCCCCTGCGGCGCTGCCTGCAAACGGCGGCCATCCTCTATCCGTGGCAATCGGTTGTCACACACGCGGGATTGCGGGAGTGTGATTTCGGGGATTTTGAGGGCAGGAATTACCGAGAACTTAACGGAAATCCCGCTTACCAGCAATGGATTGACAGCGGCGGACGGCTGCCTTTTCCCAACGGCGAGGCGCACGGGGATTTTCTGTCGCGCTGCGGGGCGGCATTCAGCGAAATCAGCATGAAATACCGTCAGGATTTTGCCACTGCCGCTTTTATCATTCACGGCGGCAGCATCATGGCGATTCTGGAACAATTCGCCCTGCCGCGACGGAATTTTTATGAGTATCAGATCGACAACGGACACGGCTTTGTCACGGAATTCGACGGCGAGACGCTCACCGTGCTGTCACGTTTCTAAGGAGGCATTGAACAATGAGAACTATTCTGGCGGCGGCGCTGCCTCTGCTGATCGGATTTGCGCTGGACTGTCTTTTCGGGGATCCCTACTCCCTTCCCCATCCCGTCCGGCTGATCGGTCGTTTGATCGCCGCACTGGAAGCCCCCTGCCGCAAGCTCCTGCCCCGTCATGAAACGGCGGCGGGTGCGCTTTTGATGGTCACCGTTCTGACGCTTTCCACGCTGGTGCCCGCCTTGCTGCTGGCGGGATGCTACGCTGTCAGCCTGTGGCTGGGCATTGCGGCAGAGGGAATTTTGTGCTATTACCTGCTCGCGGCCAGATGTCTGCGGGATGAAAGCAGCAAGGTCTACCGCGCGATCAAAGCCGACGACACCGAAGGCGCGCGGCGTGCGGTGTCGATGATCGTCGGCAGAGATACGGACGTGCTAGACCGCGAGGGCATCATCAAGGCGGCGGTGGAAACAGTGGCGGAAAACACCTCCGACGGCGTGACCGCGCCGCTGTTTTACCTCATGCTTGGCGGCGCAGCGGCGGGATTTTTTTATAAGGCGGCGAATACGATGGATTCCATGATAGGCTACAAAAACGAAACCTATCTCCGATTCGGCAAATGCGCCGCAAAGCTCGACGATATACTCAACTTCCTCCCCTCCCGCCTGACCGCTTTGCTGATGGTGGGAGCCGCGTATATCACAGGTCTGAACGGCGGCAGCGCGTGGCGCATATGGCGGCGCGACCGCTTCAACCACGCAAGCCCCAATTCCGCGCAAACCGAAGCGGTCTGCGCGGGGGCGCTGGGTGTGCAGCTCGCGGGAGACGCGTATTATTTCGGGCAGCTTTACAAAAAGAAAACCATCGGCGATCCTCTCCGACCGATCGAAAACGAGGATATCCGTCGCGCCAACCGTCTGATGTACGTCACATCGTTTCTGATGCTGCTGTGCTGCACAGCGGTGCGCGCGGTGATATGGGGAGTGTGGCTGGTATGAGCAACAATATAAAAAATCCCCACGGAGGGGATATTTATTCTCGTCAGGTGCAATATGATTTTTCCGCCAATCTCAATCTCCTCGGACTGCCCGCATCGGTCAGAAAGGCACTCGTCGAACATATGGACGCATTCGCGCATTATCCCGACATCCACTGCACCGAGCTGAAACAGGCGATTGCCGAGCGGGAACATCTTTTTCCCACGGAACACATTGTCTGCGGCAACGGCGCGGCGGATTTGATTTACCGGACGGTACAGGCGTTTTCTCCTCGCCGCGCGCTGGTTATTGCGCCCACTTTTTCCGAATATGAACGCGCTTTGAAAAGCTTCCATTGTGAGGTGGAGCATTATCTGACATATGAAAGAGACGCATTCTGCCTGCGCGAGGATATTTTGAATAAAATCCCCGGCAAAGACATGCTGTTTGTCTGCTCTCCCAACAATCCCGTCGGCAACGTCGTTCCTTCTGCTTTGATGGAACGCATCACGGAGCAATGCGCCGTCTGCGGCACGCGGCTGGTGCGCGACGAATGTTTTATGGATTTTACGGGGCGGGACAGTTTCTGGCGCACCTCTCTGCCCGGTCATGTGATGATACTGAAAGCCTTCACCAAGATTTACGCCATGGCAGGGCTGCGGCTGGGCTATCTGCTCTGCGGCAGCGCGGAAACGGCGCGAAAGATCGAAACCTGCGGTCAGTGCTGGAGCGTGTCGGTTCCCGCGCAAATCGCGGGAGAAGCGGCCTTGCGGGAAACCGGCTACATCGCCCGAACCGTCCGCTTGGTCGCGGCGGAGCGCGCTTATCTTACCCGTTCGCTGCAAGAAGCCGGCTGCCGGGTCTACCCCTCCGAGGCCAATTTTCTTCTGTTCCGTTGCGATTGTCACGACCTGGAAGAACGGCTGCTGCAAGAGGGAATTGCGATTCGCGACTGCTCCGACTACATCGGACTCGGCAGAGGGTATTTTCGCGTTGCGGTGCGCACACACGAGGAAAACACGGCGCTGACAGAAGCCGTCAGGAGGTGCATGGGGTAAAATGGCAAAACCGATTATGATACAGGGTACCATGTCCAACGCGGGCAAGAGTCTGATCGCGGCGGCACTGTGCCGCATTTTTAAGCAGGACGGCTACCGCTGTGCCCCTTTTAAATCGCAGAACATGGCGCTCAATTCCTACATCACCCGCGAGGGGCTGGAAATGGGGCGGGCGCAGGTCACGCAGGCGGAAGCGGCGGGCATCGAGCCGTCCGTCAGCATGAATCCGATTTTGCTCAAACCCACCACCGACTGCGGTTCACAGGTCATTGTCAACGGCGAGGTGCGGGGCAATATGACCGCTTCCCGCTATTTCCGGCATAAGCGGGAGCTTATTCCCGACGTGATGCGCGCCTACCGCGAACTTGACAGCCAGTATGACGTCATCGTGATAGAGGGCGCGGGCAGTCCTGTGGAGCTGAACCTGCTGACCGACGACATCGTCAACATGGGAATGGCGCGGCTCGCCCATTCCCCGGTGCTGCTGGTGGGCGACATCGACCGGGGCGGCGTTTTTGCTCAATTGCTCGGCACGCTTTCGCTGCTGGAAGAAGCGGAGAAAAACATGGTCAAGGGATTGATCGTCAACAAATTCCGCGGAGATCGCCGTCTGTTTGACGACGGCGTGCGGATATTGGAGCAGCGCGGCGGCAAGCCCGTGGTCGGCGTGGTGCCTTATCTTCATTGCGACATCGACGACGAGGACAGCCTTTCGGAAAAGCTGCGCCAAACGGCAGACAGTCTGATCGACATAGCGGTCATCCGTCTCCCCCGCCTTTCCAATTTTACCGACTTTGACGTGTTTACGCAGTACGAGGGCGTTTCGGTGCGGTATGTTTCCAAGACCGAAGCGCTGGGGCTGCCCGATTTTGTGATTCTGCCGGGAACCAAAAGCACCATTGCCGATATGCGCTGGCTGAGGGAAAGCGGCATGGAAGCGGCTGTCAAACGTCTTGTCAGTGACGGCGTACCGCTCTTCGGCATTTGCGGAGGATATCAGATGCTGGGCGAGCGCATCTCCGACCCCAGCGGCAGCGAAGGCGGCGGCGAAATACGCGGCATGGAGCTGCTGCCTGGGCGTACCGTATTCGCGCAGCAGAAAACGCGCACGCAGATCAGCGGAAACATTGGAAACTGCGGCGGCGTCTTTGCAGCGCTGTCGGGGCAGCCGTGCGAGGGGTACGAAATCCACATGGGACACACCGACACCGGCGGGAACCGCCTTGTCACCCTTTCCGACGGACGTACCGACGGCGCGTGGCAGGGCAATGTGTATGGCAGCTACCTCCACGGGCTTTTCGACCGCCGCGAGATATCGGAAACCATTGTCAATGCCCTGATGACACGCAAGGGCTTGCCCTACGGCGGCGTGGCGATCGACCGACGCACCTACAAAGAAGCACAGTACGACCTGCTCGCAGACAAAGTGCGCAGCAGCATCGACATGGCGCTTGTGTACCGGATATTGGAGCAAGGCATTTATTGAGTAACCAGTGAAAAATTTTCCAAAGGAAAGGCGAACGGCTGATGGAGCACAGACATCAGCATGCCCTATGCCTCATTGCTGTCGAACACGTTCACCGTCACCTTCTGCGGTACAAATCGCTGGAACAATGCCGACAGCAGCACGGAAAACAGATTACAATTTGCCGATGTCCCTCACGAAATCCTTCCTCCGTCCATGGAAAGGATTTCATCCGCAATGCACATGGTCGATGGACGGTGGGACACCAGAAGGATCGTCTGATCCGTCCCGTACTCATGCAGTGATTTCAGAATGATGGCCTCATTCAGACTGTCCAGACTGCTGGTGGGTTCATCGAGCAGCAGAAACGGCGCGTCATGCAGAAAGGCTCTTGCCAGTCCGATACGCTGTTTTTCCCCGCCGGATAGAGTATCGCCCAATTCGCCTACCTGCGTTTCATAGCCGTTCGGCAATGTCATAATAAAATCATGGATAGCGGCTTTTTTACAGGCGGTTTCGATTTCCTCCTGCGTGGCGTTGAGTTTCCCGATTCGCACGTTATTGGCAATCGTATCCTGAAACAACTGCGTTTCCTGTGTCATGCAGCTTTCCATATTTCTCAGATCAGCGGTGTTGATTTCATCAATGCGCCTGCCCGAAATGGTTATCTTGTCCTCTGTCGTCTTCCAGAACCGCATCAGCAGCTTGAGCAGCGTGGATTTGCCGCAGCCGCTCTTTCCCACGACGCCAATTACCTTGCGCTCCGGAACAGACAGCCACAAATCTTGCAGCATGATTTCGCCGCCATAGGAGAAAGATACGCCCTCTGCCGATGCGCCTTTAAAGTCAACCGCCGCCATGCCGGAAACGTCCTCTGTTTCCGGCTGCTCATCAATGATGTCGAGTACCCGTGCGCCGGAGGCAATCGTGTTTTCCAGCGTTGTTCCCAAAGCCGCCAGCGCAGTGACCGGGCCAAAGGAACTCATCAGAGCAATAAGAGGAATCAAAAAGCCGTCAAACCCGACCATTCCCTTATAGTAAAGCATGGCGCATAAAGTCAGCATGGCAATATCGAATACCAGAATCAGCGTATTGGCAAGCGACAGATTGGTGCCGGTAAGCCGGTTCATTATGCGCTGCTTTTCCGACAGCGCGTTTGTCTTTTCGGTTATCTCACGCAGCCGCTTTTCTCCAAAGTGATACTGCTGCGTTTCGTCAATGCCCCGTATGCTTTCCAACATGTGGGCCGCCAGTTCGCCGGACTGCCCGCGCAGTTCTTCGCCCAGTGTTCCGCAGCGTCGGGAAATGACCGCAGGCAGCAAAAGTCCGATGACAAGATAAGCACAAAGTGACAAAAGACCGAGGCTCCAATGGTAAGAGCCGATAAACAACGTCATGATAAGTTCCACCACAACGGCGATGCAGATAGGCGAAATGGTGTGTGCGTAGAATACCTCTAAAAGCTCCACATCTGACGTGATCACAGAGATCAGGTTGCCCTTGTCACGTCCTTCCAGCTTGGCCGGACAAAGTCGCCTGAGTGCGGAAAAAATGCGGTCGCGAATGATGGCCAGCAATGTAAAGGCAATGTAATGGTTGGTTCGCTGTTCCGAAAAGCGGAAAACGGCGCGTGTCACCGCACACAAAGTCAGACATATGAAAATGGCACGCAGTGACAGCGTTCCGGGCAACCCGAGTCCGTACAATATGGCATATCCGCCGAGAATCGGAATAAACTGCGCCGTCAGAAAGCCAAGCGTTCCCAGACATACCGCAAGCATCATATATCCGGTCAACGGCTTAACCAGTCCCAGCATACGAAACAGGATTTTCACTTTGCTCTTTCGTTTCATTGCAAAACCGTCTCCTTTCCAAAATCTTCCAGTTCCTTTTGTGTTTTCCATAGAGCCGCATACGCAGGGCAGGAAACAAGCAATTCTTCGTGCGTTCCGCTTCCTGCCACTTCACCGTCTGCCAGACAGAAAATCCTATCCGCGTCTGTCACGTTGGCGAGACGATGGGTAATCATGATAACGGTCTTGGTTCTCGCCAGTTTTTTGATGACGGACAGAATCGCTTCCTCGCTCTCCACGTCGATATTGCTGGTTGCCTCGTCAAAGATGTAAACCGGAGAATCGTGCAGCAAGGCTCGTGCAAGGGCCAGACGCTGCTTCTGTCCGCCGGAAAGATTGCCCGCGTTTTCCAGCAGCATGGTATCCAGTCCTTTTTCCGACTGCAAAAAGCCCGCAATGCCGCAGTCAGACAACACATCCCAAAGCGTTTCATCGGAAGCGTCGGGAGCCGCCATCAGCAGATTATCGCGCACGCTGCCCTTGAAAAATACGCTGCCAAGTCCGACATAGGTGACCGTTTGCAGAAGACTGTCCTCGGATACGGCGGTGAGAGTATGCTCGTCAATGGTAATTTGTCCGTCCTGCGGCGTGTTTCTGCCCATGAGCAGCGAGGCAACGGTGGATTTTCCGCTGCCGCTTTCACCCACGATGCCCACAAAGCTGTTTTTGGGTATCGTCAGAGATATGCCTTTCAGCACTTCACGGTCGGAGGTATAAGAGAAGTGCAGATCACGGATCACGATATTCCCGCCGTCTTCGGAAAGGATTTCCTGCTTTTTCTCCGGCTCCGGTTCACTCAGAAAGCGGAAAATCTTATCGCTGCCGCCATGCCGTTCATAGCAACGTGGAAATAACTCCCCAGACGGCGCATAGGAAGGAAGAATTCCGCCGACAGCAGAAGCATGAAGACGCAGCCAGAAAGCCCCAGCCTGCCGCCCGCAAAGGCCGCACAGGCGAGCACGATTCCCGATGCCGCGCCGCCGTAGGCGATAAAGTCCATAATGATGATGGAATTGAGCTGCATGGTCAGCACCTTCATGGTGACGACGCGGAAATGTTCCGACTCCTCATTCATCTGTTGGTTTTTGTACCCGTCCGCCTGATAGGTTTTGAGCGTGGTCATCCCCTGAAGATTTTCCAGAAAGGAGCTGCCAAGCCGTGTGTACTGCGTCCAATACTTGCTGAGAAGGCGTTTTGCGATTTTCTGCACCACCATGATGGCTCCGGGAATCAGCGGTACGCAGACCAGAAGCACCGCGGCTACCGTCCAGCCTCCGGCAAATCCGAACAGTACAAACAGCGTGACCGGAGCGAGAAAAGCATAGAAAAACTGCGGCACGTACTGCCCGAAATAGCTCTCCAACTGTTCCACCCCCTCTACCGATTCCTGCACCAGTTCTGCGGTAGAAGCATGTTCTCTGTAGGAAGTACCGAGCCGCAGCAGCTTTTGGCAGATCTGCTCACGCATGACCCGTTTCACTGTCCGGGAAGCCAGATAGTTCATGCGCGTCGCCCCTTTTGTCGCAAACCACCGGACAGCGATCGTCGTGAGAATCACGACAAGTCGCCACAGAACGGCATTTGCTGTCAGATTTTTCTGCCAGAGCTGCTCTACGCACAGGGCAATCAGTCCGATCATCACGGCATTCATGAGAAGCTCCAGCCATTGCAGCACAATGTTGCCGAAAATATAGCGACGGCTTTCGGGACACATCTGCATCAGTCTTTTATCAAACACTTGCCATCTTCCTTTTCTTTGAGTTTAATTCACAGTCTTGACGTTTCATCTCATTTTTTTGTTTTCTTCAACAGCAGTGATTCATTTACGCTTCCCCCATTCTGTTACAATTTGTAGTTAGTTTTTTTTAACTATAATATCACACTCTTTTTCATAAATCAAGCGTATCAATAGGCTTCTTTTCTTTTTCAATGACAATTCCAGAAAATTATCACTTGACAAGCAAAAGGAAGTGACATCATGCTGGAAGAATATCTGACCGAACACTGCTCCCCGACGCTGGCTTCTCTGAAACCTGCCAATCTGTTCAATTATCCGCTTGTTTCCCGCAAAGAATTGGACGGACAGCTCGCGGAATGGAACAGGAATACGGGTTGTTCAAAATGCGGACAACCCTATCGGTAAATATTCGCTGTGCGGGCTGGAAAAAAATGTGATGTAATCGCATTGGCAAACGCCATAAAAACACGCCATCCATTTTGTGATAGGTTACGCGATTAACCTCTTGCACAAATGTACTCCCTTCATTTATAATCTCCTTGAAAGAACCTGAAAAGGCGAAAAATCAAGGAGATTATGTTTATGTTTTTTAAGTTTTTTTCTCGAAGGGATTCATTTATGCGGCAGACATTCAAAATTGCGCTGCCCGTTGCCTTGCAGTGTATGCTGCAAGCGTCATTTTCCATTGTCGATCAGGTAATGGTCGGGTCGCTGGGCAGCGTCAGTGTGGCGGCGGTTGGCATTGCCGGCAAACTCAGCACCTTATACAGCGTTGTCATCGGTGCAGTGGTGAGCGTCGCGGGCATCATCCTTTCACAGTATCTCGGAGCCAATGACAACAAGGAAGCCGACCGCGGATTTTCGCTCCATACGCTGCTGTCTCTCGGAATAGGCGTTTTGTTTATGGCTGTGTGCCTTGCTTTTCCTGTCCGGCTGATGGGACTTTACTCGGCGGACGGAAATACCGTTACCGTCGCTGCCAAATATCTGAGAATTATCGCTGTCGGATTTTTGCCATACGCGCTGAGTATGATGATTTCGGTAAGAATGCGGTGCTTGGAAAGAGCCTCCCTTCCGCTGGCGTGCAGCGTGATTGCCAGTGTGCTCAACACGGCATTGAATTATCTGCTGATCTTCGGAAAACTCGGTTCCCCTGCAATGGGCGCAAACGGTGCGGCGACGGCAACCGTCATCTCCCAGATATTCAATGCGCTGCTGCTGGTTGTCACCATGAAGGTGATTGACAGAAAGAGGGGCATATCCTTCCGTTTTTTGCCCAAACTTACCAAAATGACCTGCGGCAGTTATCTTGCCATATTCCTTCCCGTGCTGGTCATTGAATTCATGTGGAGCCTGAGCGAAAATGTCTACGCTTCGGTTTACGGTCACATCGGCACGCCGGAATGCGCGGCCATGACGCTGACGTATCCGGTGCAGGGATTGACCGTCGGCGCACTAAGCGGTCTATCGCAAGCGGCAGGTATTCTGATCGGCAAAGAACTTGGCAAGGGCAAAACAAATGCCGCCTATCAGAAATCCAAAAGGCTGCTGCTTTACGGACTGATCGGCTCGTTTGTCCTTTCCGCTCTGATGGTGCTTGCAATGGACATTTACACAGACTTTTACAACGTAGAGGATTACGTGAAAGCGACGGCGCGACAGATTCTCATTGCGTTCGCCATCGTGCTGCCGATCAAGGTGCTGAATATGATTCTCGGCGGCGGCATTGTCCGAAGCGGAGGACAGACGCGCACCATGATGATCATTGAACTGCTCGGCACATGGGGATTCGGCGTGCCTCTGGCGCTGCTGGGCGCGTATGTCTGGAAATTTTCAATACCGTTGGTATATTTTATCCTCTCGATGGAGGAATGCGTGCGGCTGCTGCTGACTTGGATTGTCTTTGTCAGAAAAAACTGGATGAAGAAGCTGTGAGGTGTTTTTTATGAATGAGTCAAAAACCAAAACAACGGCTCTCAGCATTGTATCGTTCCTTTCGGGGATACTTGGCTTGTTGTTTTTTGTATTGATTATTTGTTTAAGAAGTCAGGGTTTATGGTGCATTGCGGGTTGTGTCATCTTTTCCGTAACGGGGCTGGTGCTCAGCGCGGTATCGTTGAGAAAACCGGACTGTGTTACAGCTCTGAGCCTTGCGGGAATGATCACATCCATTATTTCTCTTGTCCTGTTGCTGATACTCATTGTGCTTATAGCAGCTTTGTTTATTTTTTTCTCTGATTTCATCAATGCGATATCAGGACTGGGACGAATCGGATAGAGGGGTATTATTATGAGAATAACAAATGTGAAACGATTGATAGCGATGAGCCTGTTATGTGTTTTTCCGATAATCGCCGTTGGGTGCAACAAAACCAACCGGCAGGCTTATCCAAATGCCTGTATAGGCGTTCTCTACTCTACAGACAGCGGCAATCGCTCCGTGATTGAATGGTATGACAGTGAGCTGAACGCTCTCGGAACAGATTCCTATCCTTTTTCGGGCGCTTCTGTCAGTCAGACAAACGCGCATATGCAGGGCGATACCGTATTTCTGGTTCCGACAGGCGAGGAACAGAAAAAGGATTACGGAAAAATTGCGCTTATCAATCCGACAAAGGGCAGCTTTGAAGAAATCAACACCGGCAGAGTCAATCAGTATGACTGTATTGTTCAAAAAGACAGGAGGCAATGGAATGTGGTCTGAAAATAAAGTGAGAATCAAAGACATCGCCGAGGAATTAGGCTTGAGCACGGCGACCGTGTCCAATGTGCTCCACGGCAAAACACAGAAGATTTCCGACAGAACCGTCAAGGCGGTAGAGCAAAAGCTGGAGGAACGCGGCTATATTCCCGATATGGCGGCCACCCTGCTTGCCCGCAACAATTCCCGCATTATCGGCGTGGTGGTCAACGATCACCCCAAATATGAGGGACACGTTTTTGAGGATTCGTTCATCTCGGCGGCGATCAATTATCTGTCGGACGAAACCGAGGCAAACGGCTATTTTATGATGCTCAAAAAGGCAAAGAAAATCACGGAAATCGTCACCTTTGCCTCCATGTGGAATCTGGACGGCGTGGTGGTCATCGGCTTCTGCGAGGATGAATACCAGGATCTGCGCGACAGAATCCGCGTCCCCTTCGTGATTTACGACGGATTCCTCGATGAGCAGAACCGCTTTGGCAATCTCACAATTGACGATTTCGACGGCGGCAGACAGGCGGGGCAATATCTGAAAGAGATGGGACACCGCCGTGTGCTTTGCGTGGCCGACAATGAGATATGCATGGATTACCTGCGTTATCAGGGCTTGTGCGAGGGATGGGGCGCAAAAGCCGACTTTATGAAAATTCCGATGCAGGCAGCCGAAAGAGAATTATTCTATCAGGAACGGCTTACGACGCTCAAAACCTATACCGCCATCTTCGCCGTGTCGATGTTTACGCGCTGGAACTGATGCGCTTCTTGCAGAAAAACGGCGTGCGTATTCCCGACGAACTTTCCCTGATCGGCTTTGACGGCAGCCGGGAAGCGCGGAATGCCCTCCCGAAGCTGACGACCGTCGCGCAGGACAATGCGCTTCGTGCAAGGACGGCTATTCATCTGCTTATGGAAATGATCAACGGCGAAACAGACGCACAAACAGTCTGTATTCCCGTGAAGCTGTCCGTTGGGGACAGCGTGAAAAGCCTGACGGAAGACGCATAGAAACAACGATTGACACAAACAAGATTGTTGACAAATTTTTGTGAATGTGGTATCATATTCACAAAATAACACAGGGGTGCGTATCATGAAAACCATTGCGAGGAAGTTATTGTGTCTGACACTGTTCTTGCTGCCGGTTCTGCTGCTGACGGCGTGCACTGATGTGCCTGCGGCGGAATTGGTAGAGCTGAAAAGCGAGAGCGAACTGCGGCAGATCGCGGAGGAGGAATGTCCGCCCTGCACCTTTGTCCGCATGGAACGGCAGCGGAACAAAAGAATCTGCCATTTCACCGACGACGCGTGCGGGTTTGCCTTTACCGTTTCCAGCTACGCCTATTATTCCAGTTTTGACGGCATACCGGGAGGCTATCGCGAAACCACCGAAAACGATTGGAAACAATGCTATTACAATTACGTCTGGGATACGACCAATGCGCGTGCCGAGGCGATTGCGAAACAGGCGGGATTCACCCTCGTAAAAGAAGACCATCCGCCCGTTCTCCCCTATGCCGATCTGCAGACCGACCGCTCACTGGAGCAGATTTCCGACGCCATGATAGAACTCGGCCATCTCGTCAAGAGCGCCGACGTTCATCATCAATACGATAATTGTGAACTGTGGGCGAAACACTACACCACGGCAGGCGTCAACAACGACGGCGTCTGGAGGACTTTTGCGGTCTACCGGTTCAAGGATGATGTGACCGGCAATTATGACCAATGACACGTATGTGGCGAATATAACCATAGTCCTCATGCAACAACACAGGGGGGAACATCATGAAAACCATTGCAAAACTATTTTGCGCCGCAGTGCGTTTTTCTATCGTACCGTTATTGTGTCTGACACTGTTCCTGCTGCCGGTTGTGCTGCTGACGGCGTGCGAGGATAAGCCGACGGCGGGCATGGTCAGGCTGAAAACCGAGAGCGAACTGCGACAGATTGCTCAGGAGGAATGTCCGCCCTGCACCTTCGTCCGCATGGAACGCAAACTGCATGAAAACATCTGCTATTTTACCGACGACGCGTGCGGGTTTGCCTTTACCATCGGCAGCTACGCCCATAAGCCGAAAATAGGCTATATCGAGAGCACTTACAACCACTGGGATCAATGCTATTACGATTACATATGGGATAAGACCAACGCGCGTGCCGAGGCGATTGCGAAACAGGCGGGCTTCACCCTCGAAAAAGAAGACCGTCCGCCCATCCGTCCCTATGCCGAACTCTACACCGACCGCACGATGGAGCAGATTGCCGACGGAATGATACAGCTCGGACATCTCGTCAAGAGCGCGGACGTTCATCACAAGTACGACAGGTGTGAACTGTGGGCGAAGCATTATGACAGCGAAAAAGACATCTGGATGAATTACGCGTTTTACCGTTTCAAGGACGACGTTGTCGATCTGGACGAAAATAAGGACATTTATTACTACATGGACAACGCCGAAGACCAGCTCGGTGTGAAATGTATCTTTGACTACAAGACGCAAATGAAGGAAGGCGAGATTCCGGGTCTTTCTTCGTGGGAATACTATAACGCCGCCCACGATGACCGCGTCATCAACATTTACTTCTTCCACACAGAAACGGGAGAAAAGAAGCTGATCGCTGAATTTCAGGTAGAGCAGAATGTGTATTATCTGACCGACGCGGAGTGAAAGCATGAAGAAACATATTCTCATAGCGATAGGCTACGCGATCGCGGCGGCGGTATTCTATGCCCTGAATGTTCCCTGTTCCAAACTGCTGCTGGAAGCCGTCGCGCCGACCTATATGGCAGCCTTTCTCTACCTCGGCGCGGGACTGGGCGTGGGATTTTTGTATATTTTCCGTCTGTTCCGCCGTGGGAAAGAGAAACAATCGCAACGCCTGTCAAGAAAAGATCTGCCCTACACGGTGGGAATGGTGCTGCTGGACATTGTCGCTCCCATTCTGCTGATGACCGGCGTGAAGCTGGGAACGTCCGCCAACGCGTCGCTTCTCGGCAATTTTGAAATTGTCGCCACCACCGTCATTGCCCTGCTGCTGTTCAGGGAAAAAGTCAGCGGCAGGCTGTGGGCTGCCATCGGGCTTATCACGCTGTCGAGCATCATTCTGTCGTTCGGCGGAAAGGACAGCTTTTCCTTCTCGGTCGGTTCGCTGTTCGTCCTCGGCGCGACGGTCTGCTGGGGACTGGAAAACAACTGTACCCGCAGCATTTCGGACAAAAGCGCCTACCAAATCGTGACAATCAAGGGCTTCGGTTCGGGAACCGGCGCGCTGTGCGTCGCGTACTTCCTCGGTGAAACCACGCCAGATTTGAAAAAAAATCCGGCTGTGCTGCTGCTCGGATTTGTCGCCTACGGACTGAGCATATTCACCTACATCCGAGCGCAGAAAACGCTCGGCGCGGCGAGAACCAGCGCCTATTACGCGGTCGCACCCTTCATCGGGGCGTTTCTCTCCTTCGTACAAAGGTTGTTTGCGTATGAGTTTGTTCGTATTGATCGCGTTGGTAGCGGCGGAGGTCGCACTGGTTGTTATGACCTACACCAAATGGAAACCTGAATCCGTGAAATTCAAGCGAAGCAGAATTGCCGCGTGATAGCAAGAAAACAGTCAGCCCAAGCGTTGCTACGGCTGATTGAAAGAAGTAGTTGTCTAGCGTGTTGAGTCACATGCCCGGCAAAATGAATGAGGTTTTGAATGACAGTACGAACCCGTTTTCTTGAAACAATTCTTTTTGCTGGAGCGTTGCCTTGACGGACAGCTTCCTGAACGATCATGCGAAGAATATTGTAAGCAAGTACAGTGAGTTCGAGAACCAGTTCGTTAGTATCAAACTTACCGGAAGGAAGACGTTCTACCCCCATATCAGATTTGATTTCACTGTGGAATTGCTCACATTCGCCGTGTGCATGGTAGAGAGCAATAATATCCTCATCACTGTCACCGAGGTTCGTCCAAAACATGTTTATATCAACATCAGGTACCAAAAGTAATTGACCGTCTGGTGTGGATGTACGTTCTGTCATTTCATAGACAATACGATTGCGGATGACCTTTTCTTCACCTGATTCGGAAGTGTAATGAATGTCCTTGAATGTGGTGCCGATGTAAACCGTTTTCCCTTCTCTGGGACTGTTGATATTCTTGCACCATGATCGGATATTGGAAGCCCATTCATCTCTGTCTTCCCTGCGTAGATTGCGCTTAACGACATAATAAACGCCTTTATCCAGCATGATTCCGACATTATCAGTAGCGTCGTTTCCGGAATCCAGCCTGAAAAGAAGCGGTTGATCTGTTATCTTTCTG